>JAJTED010000157.1 GCA_021300535.1 Planctomycetaceae bacterium
CGGTGCTCGACATGGCCCGCGTGCTACCGGTGGTGAAGGATTCCGGCAGCCGGCTCATCGGCCCCAACTGCCCGGGCGTGATCACGCCGGCGGAGTGCAAGATCGGCATCATGCGGTGCACGACGATCGCCACGGCGGTCGTCGAGGCGTCGAAGACGGTCGGCTTCACGGTGCCGCTCGTCGTGCGGCTCGAGGGCACCGAGGTCGAGGAAGGCAAGAAGATCCTCGCCACCAGCGGCACGGCGATCATCACCGCCGACGGCCTGACCGACGCCGCCAAGAAGGTCGTTGCCGCGAGCCGAGCCTAGGAACACCCCCATGAGCATCCTCGTCAATCGCGATACCCGCGTCATCTGCCAGGGCATCACCGGCAAGGTCGGTGAGTTCCACACCCGCGGCTGCCTCGACTACGGCACGCGGATGGTCGGCGGCGTGACGCCGGGCAAGGCGGGCGAGACGGTGGCGGGGCTGCCGGTCTTCAACACCGTCGCCGAGGCGAAGGACGCCACCGGCGCCAACGCCACGATGATCTTCGTGCCCCCCCCGTTCGCGGCCGACGCGATCCTGGAGGCGGTGGCGGCAGGCATCGAACTGGTGATCGCGATCACCGAGGGAATCCCGGTGCTCGACATGGCCCGCGTGCTACCGGTGGTGAAGGATTCCGGCAGCCGGCTCATCGGCCCCAACTGCCCGGGCGTGATCACGCCGGCGGAGTGCAAGATCGGCATCATGCCCACACGCCGGGGCATGTGGGCGTGATGAGCCGCTCCGGCACGCTCACCTACGAGGCCGTCTGGCAGCTCACGCAGCTCGGCCACGGCCAGAGCACCTGCGTGGGCCTGGGCGGTGATCCGCTGGTGGGCTCGTCGTTCATCGACATCCTCGAACTCTTCCAGAACGATCCCGACACCCACTCCATCCTCATGATGGGCGAGATCGGTGGCAGCGCGGAGGAGGAGGCGGCCGAGTACGTGAAGCACCATGTCACCAAGCCCGTGGCGGCGTTCATCGCCGGCCGGACGGCGCCGCCCGGCAAGCGGATGGGCCACGCCGGGGCGATCATCTCCGGCGGCAAGGGGACGGCCGAGGCGAAGCTCGCGGCGCTTCGCGACGCGGGGATCGAGGTCGCGGACAGCCCGGCCGACATGGGGGCGGCGCTGGTGCGCGCGATCGCGCGGCGGGCGTAGGGCTCCCCCGGCGGGGTCGGGCTGCCCATGCCCCATCGCCGGACGTTCGCGGATGCCATCGTGGCATCCGCTCTCTCGGAGGTGGCTTGCGCTCCGGCATCCTGCCTGCGCTGGCCACCTACGCCGGCTCCTGGGGCATGGGCAGCCCTCCCGGAGACATGCAGCAGGAAGAACGCCCGCCGGCCAGGCCTTTGGGGTAGGGGAGATGCTTCCGCTGACGCAGCGGAAGCACCCTCACCCCGGCCCTCTCCCAGAGGGAGAGGGGGCGGGCGGGAGTGACGGGGCTACACTCATGGCATGCGGATCGATCTCTTCATTCCCTGCTTCGTGGACCAGATGGCGCCGCGGGTCGGCATGGCGGTCGCCAGCGTGCTCGAGCGGCTCGGGCATACCTGCGAGTTTCGCCCCGCCCAGACCTGCTGCGGGCAGCCGAGCTTCAACGCCGGCTACTGGGACGAGGCCCGGGCCGTGGCCATCCGCACCGTCGGCGTGTTTGCCGGCACGGAGGCCGTGGTGGGACCGAGCGGCTCCTGCGTGGCCATGCTCCGGGTCTTTTATCCGCAGCTGCTCGCCGGCACGCCTCATGAAACCGCGGCCCTCGATTTGGCGGCGCGAACGTTCGAGTTCGGCGAGTTTCTCGTCAAGAAACTGGGCGTGACCGACGTGGGCGCCCGGTTCCCCCACCGCGTCACCTACCACGACGGCTGCCACGGCCTCCGCGAGCTGCGGGTCAAGGAGGAGCCGCGGATGCTGCTTAAGGCCGTCCGCGACCTGGAGCTCGTGGAGTGCGACGAGCCGGAGAGCTGCTGCGGCTTCGGCGGCCTGTTCAGTGTCAAGTATCCGATGATCTCCACCGCCATGGCCGAGGTGAAGGGCGGGTCGCTCGCTCGCACCGACTGCGACTACATCGTCTCCAGCGACCCGTCGTGCCAGCTGCAGCTCGACGGCTGGCTGTCGCGGCAGGGCAAGAAGCCGCGGACGATCCATCTGGCCGAGGTGCTCGCAGGGACCGACGCATGACACCCCTGCCCACCGGCTCAGCGACGCATCCCGGCACCGACATCGCCGCACCGCGGCTGGCGAAGAAAAAGTTTCTCCACGATGCGGCCGAGCACGTCCGCGACACCGGCCACCGGGCATTCGTCCGCAAGGCGCTCGGCGGCTACTACACCACCCGCGACGCGCAGAAGGCCCGCTACCGGGATTACGAGCAGGCCCGCGACGCCGCCAGCCTCGCCAAGTGGTCGGCCGTCAACCGGCTCGACGAGCTCCTGCCGCGATTCGCGGAGAACTTCACCGCCAACGGCGGGCAGGTGCACTGGGCCCGCGACGCCGCCGAGGCCCGGGAGATCGTGCTGGGACTGTTGCGGGGGGCCCGGGCGAAGGCCGTCATCAAGAGCAAGTGCATGACGAGCGAGGAGATCCACCTCAACCAGGCCATGGAGGCCGACGGCTACGGCGTGGTGGAGAGCGACCTCGGCGAGTTCATCCAGCAGCTGCGGGGCGAACCGCCGTACCACTTCGTCTTCCCCTGCATGCACGTCCGCCGCGACGAGATCAGCGACCTGTTCCAGAAGCACCTCGGCAGCCCGCCGACGAGCGAGCCGGAGGAGCTGACGATGATCGCCCGCCGCCACATGCGGCGGCTGTACGTCGAGGCCGACGTGGGGATCACCGGGGCCAACTTCCTCGTCGCCGAGACCGGGCAGATCTCGATCACGGAGAACGAGGGCAACGCCCGGCTCACCGCCGGCCTGCCGCGGGTGCACATCGCGATCGCCGGCATCGAGAAGGTGGTGGACCGGCTCGACGATCTGGCGGTGCTCCTGCCGATGCTGGCCACGGCCGGCACCGGCCAGCCGCTCACCTGCTACAACACGCTCTACTCGGGACCGCGGCGGGCGGGGGAATGCGACGGCCCGGAGGAGATGCACGTCGTTCTTCTCGACAACCGCCGCACGGAGATCCTGGCCGACCCCGAGCAGCGGGATTCGCTGCACTGCATCCGCTGCGGCGCCTGCCTCAACGTCTGCCCGATCTTCAAGAACGTGGGCGGTTTCACCTACGGCACCACCTACCAGGGGCCGATCGGCTCGGTGATCACGCCGCACCTGCGGGGCCTCGCCGACTGGAACCACCTTTCCGGAGCGAGCTCCCTGTGCGGCGCCTGCACCGACGCCTGCCCGGTGCGGATCGACATCCACCACCACCTCCTCCACAACCGCCGCAACGCCGCCCGCACCGCGCCCGGCCGCTTCGAACGGCTTGGCCACCGGCTGTTCGTCGCCGCGGCGTCGCGGCCGTGGCTCTTCGCGGCGGGCGGCTGGTGGTTCCGCAAGTCGCTCGGCCTGCTGAAAGCGTTGCGGCCGCCGCTCTTGAAGGCCTGGCTCGCCACCCGCGACCTGCCGCCGGCGCCGCCGCACAGCTTCCGCAGCCAGTGGAGGCGGCGATGAGCAGCACGCGGATGGGTGACGCCCGGGAGACGATTCTCGCCCGCGTGCGCGAGGCGCTGCGGCTGCCCGCGCCACCGCCGCACCTGCAATCGCCCGCGCTCGACCCCGCCCCGACCGGGAGCCTGCCCGTCCTGCCTCTGGAGGCGGCGCGGCCCTGGCTGCCCGACGGCGGCGACTCGCCGGAAGAGAGCCGGCGGATCTTGGGCGAGAACCTCGCGCGGCTGAAGGCCGAACTGCATCATGTTGCCGACGCGGCCGCCGCCGCCGCGTTTCTCGCCGACCTCGCCCGCGGCCGCAACTGGAAACGCGTGGCGACCCACGGCCATCCGCTCGTCGCCACGGCCGCGGCGACGCTCGCCTGCGACACCGAGCGGGTCGATGCCGGCCCCTTCGACAAAGACGCCCTCGAAGCCTGCGACGCCGGTGTCACCTCCTGCGAGGTGCTCGTCGCCCAAACGGGCTCGGTGCTCGTCTCGAGCGCGACCTGCGGCGGCCGGGCCCTCTCGGTGCTGCCGCACGTGCACGTGGTGGTGGCGACGGCCGACCAGGTCGTCCCCACGCTCGGCGACGCGCTGCATGCCGTCCGCGAGCGACATGCCGGCAGGCTGCCGAGCATGCTCTCCTTCATCACCGGCCCGAGCCGCACCGGAGACATCGAGCGGATTTTGGTGCTCGGGGCCCACGGACCGAAGGAACTCATCGTCCTCCTCGTCGGGTAGCCCGGCGGGAACGCGCCGGCTTCGAGCCCGCAGCGCATGGCACCCGGAAAGGCATGCAACCCGGAGTCCGCCCGGCTTCCGCCGGGGGCTTTTTGTGACACAAGAAGCCCCGGGTGGAAACCCGGGGACTCCGGGTACGAAAACCTCCCCGCCATCCATGCCGCATGACTTCATGCCGTGCTCCGGGTCGAACCTACAGCCCATGGCACCCGCGAAGGCATGCAACCCGGAGTCCCCCGGCTTCCGCCGGGGGCTTTTTGTGCTCCCAAGAAGCCCCGGGTGGAAACCCGGGGACTCCGGGTACGAAAACCTCCCCGCCATCCATGCCGTGGGTTCGCCTCCACCATCATCCCCGGCTTTCGCCGGCGACTCCGTGTGCCGGGCAGCAAGTGTCCGGCCGCACGAAACGCCCGCCCGACACCGATTTGCGGCGACTGCCGATCCATGGCAGGCCGCGCCGCGTAGCATTCGATGGACGAGGCGGACCGGTCGATGGTCCGCCGCCCCGGCTCGCACGGCCGGACGGACGTGATCGCGGCCATCCGCCTGCAGCGGCCCGCGATCGACGAGGAGTGAGGTTCGCATGTTCGCGAACGTGGCACGCACGGCCGCCGGTCGCCGGGGGTTCGCCCCTGGTGGACGGGCCGCGCGCGTGACCCACACGCTCCTCGTGATCGCCGTCACGGTCGTGCCGCCGGGCGTCCGCGGCATCTGCTTGGGCTGCCCTTCACCGGGCTGCCTGCGGGCGTGTTGTGCCGGCCCGACGGCCGGTGCAGCGCCGCCAGGTGCCGTCGCCGCCGTCACCGCAACCCATTGCTGCGGCTCGCACGCGAGTGCCGATCCAGGCGGCTCGTCGGACGTGTCGTCCGCCGACCGAGCGCCGAGCGGCAGCGTGGCCGATGCGGATGACGGGGGCCCGCATTCCCCCGGCGGCTGCCGTTGCTCGCGCTCGCCCCGCGACCGTGCGGGCGAAGGGCCCGTGCCGCGGGCGGTGGTCGCCGGTGTCGCCCTCCTGCTGCCCGCCACGACCGCGGCTCCGGTCACGATTGCCGCGGCCGCAGCCGTCGCGCCCGATGCGGCGGCATTCGCCCCGCCGCGGCCCATCCGCGTGCTCTACGGCGTGTGGCGGAATTGAACCGGCGGCTCCGGCGTCGCTCGTTCATTCCACCACTTTCTTGCCAAGGAGCATTTCCATGTCCGGTTTCATCCTCTGGGCCCTGATGGCCCTCGTTTCCCCCGCGGCCGGCCCCGGTACCGCCTGCGGGGCGTGCGGCTGTGATTGCTGCGGCTGCTGCGACAGCGGGCGGTGCACCTGCACGGCCTGCGGCTGCCCGTGCTGCGCCGACGACTGTTGCAGGTGATGCACCGCGTCCCGGTGCGCCGGGGATGACACCCGGCGCGCCGGGGCCGGCTTGGGCTCACGGGCAGGGGCCCGTATGCTCGGTCCCATGAGCACGTGCCGCTGCCCGATCTGCCAGGGCGAGACATTCGAGATCCGCGCCAAGCTCATGTGCCGCCAGTGCGGGGCGATCATCGAGACCTGCTGTGAGGGCGGCCCGATGGGTGCGGCTGCCGACATCGCGGCCGCGCCACCGGCACAACCCGCATCGCCCGACGATTCGCGGCGCGGTTGAGTTTTTCGGTCGGCGAAGCCCGATCCTCTGACCAGAGTTTGCCGGCAGCGCAAACCCTTCCGGTCGCGGTGGCTCAACGGACGGGCCCCGGTCCCGAAGGTTCGACCTTGGCCTCCGGGCGGCACCTGGAACACGTGTTCGCGATGCGTCGGGTTTTCCCTTTCCCTCTGGAGGTTTCCGTGAAGAAGCGATTGACGTTCAAGTTCCTGCCCTGGGTGGCGGCTGCCGGCGTGTGCGTCGGCGGCACGTTCGTCCGCGGGCAGACGCCCGCCGCCCCGGCGGACGGGTCGGTGCTCGTCGGCGAGGCGGCCAAGGCCGCGCCGGCGGCAGCGGGTGAGGCGGCCGCCGCCGATGCCTGCATGCAGACGGTGAAGCGGTGGCGCTGGGTCACCGAGCTGCAGGACGTGGAGAAGACCGAGTGGACGACGGAAGTCCGCGAGCGGTCGTTCCAGGTCACGAAGAAGGTGCCGCGTCTCGAGGAGAAGACCCGCACCTTCACGGTCAACGTGCCGGAGAAGCGGACGAAGACGGTCGAGTACACCGTCAACGTCAACGTGCCGGAGACGAAGACCGTGGAGTACAAGGTCAACGTCCCCTACACCGAGCAGGTCGAGAAGTCCTACACGGTGATGGTCCCCGTCAAGGAGGAGAAGACGCGGACGTGGAAGGTGAACGTGCCCTACACCGAGCAGGTCGAGAAGTCCTACACGGTGATGGTGCCGGTCAAGGAGGAGCGGACGGCCACCTACAAGGTGAACGTGCCCTACACCGAGGAGCGGACGGCCACCTACAAGGTGAACGTGCCCTACACCGAGGAAGTCCAGCAGTCCTACATGGTGCGGGTCCCCTACACCGAGGAGATGCAGGGCTTCCGCACGGTCTCGAAGCGGGTGCCGGTCAAGGGCACCAAGACCGTGACCTGCCGCGGCGGCCACTGGGTGACCGAGGCGAAGGAGATTTCGGCGAACGGCAAGTATGACGCCGCCGGCAATCCCTGCTGCCCGAAGGTCGTCTGCTGCCGCAAGTGGGTGCCGACGTGCGAGACCAAGGAGATCGCGGTCACCACGTGGAAGACCGAGTGCGAGCAGGTGCCCTACACCTACTCCGTGAAGAAGTTCCGTTGCGAGGAGCGGACGCGGACGGTGTGCGTGCGGAAGAGCCGCTGCGAGGAGCGGACCCGGACGTACAAGGTCTGCCTGTCCCGTTGCGAGGAGCGGACCCGGAACTATCAGGTCACGAAGATGGTGCCGGAGACCCGGACCAAGACCGTCTGCGTGCACAAGACCCGGTGCGAGGAGCGGTCGGGCACGTATTGCGTCACCAAGCTGGTTCCGGAGACCCGGACCAAGACGGTGTGCGTCGCCAAGAGCCGTTGTGAGACCCGGACCCGCGAGATCACGGTCAACCGGTGCGTGCCGGAGACGCGGACCCGCGAGGTCAGCTTCACGGTGATGGTGCCGGTCCAGAAGTCGGAGACCTACACGGTCTGCGCCAGCGACAACGTCACGGAGACGAAGACGGAGTCGTACGTGGTGCGGGTGCCGAAGAAGGTCATGGAGAAGAAGTGCGTCAAGGTGAAGAAGTGCGTCGAGGAGCAGGTCCCGGCCGGTGCGGCCGCGGGCGGCAACGGCGCGGGCAATGGCAAGGGCGGCCGCGGCGGCCTCCTCGGCCACTGCAAGAAGGGCTGCTGATCACCCGGCGGCCGGCCTCGGGCCGGCCGTCTGACGCGTGAACAAACGGCGGCGGGTCGGGCGAACAGGGTCGCCCGGCCCGCCGTGTCGTTTTTCACGGATTTCTCACGGGCGGCTCATCGGGATCTCACCCGGCCCAGGCAGACTTCCGGCCGATCCAACGTGCTGGATCCCCTGCCTTCTTCCCCCGCCCGGAGGACTCCCATGACAAGCCGACCGACTTCCGTCGCCAAAGCAACGCCGCCCGCGGCAGCTCAACAGGCCGTCCGCGAAGTCGTGGGCATGCGGAAATGGCTGCGGCTCACCGCCCGCAAGCACTCGTCCGCCAAACAGTCGAACAACGACGCCGCCCAGGCCGCCGCCGATGCCCTGGCGATGATGCTCAAGGACAGCCGCAAGCTCGGCTGAACCGCGGCTCGGACCAGTTCCTCATCAAAAACTCATGATTCGCTGATCGTTCCCTCATACGTTTTTCCCACCCTGACATGGCCGCTCCGGAGCGTTCCGGGGTTGCGATTCGGGGAATCTTCAACAGGAACCTTTTCGTCATGTCCCTTCATCGTTCCCAGACCTCTGCTCGGCGTGGCTTCACGCTCGTCGAGCTTCGGCCCAGGCGGCGGGCAGCGGCTCGAACCTCAGCACCTTCGGTCGCGGCTTCATGATCTTCTCCACCGAGGACAAGGGCTCGAAGCTCTCGACCGGCGCCTTCGACCACCTCCGCGACGGCGACAGCCGCAAGTTCGGCTGGGTGGCCGACATCATCAAGATCAAGGTGTCGAACCCGGGCAAGGCCCTCGACCCCGCCAACTCTTCCACGGTCAACGAGAAGGTCGCCGATTACATCGGCGCCTTGAACACCAGCAAGGCCAACAAGGTCCGCTGGAAGGGGCAGACCTCGAACGTGCATTTCGGCGGTGCCAACGGCCCGACCGACATGACGGCCGCCACCCAGGCCCAGAAGTTCCGGCTCTGGGAGGACGGCTACAACTCCAACTACGCCACCACCTGGCACTTCAGCCGCGGTGACGTCAACGCCGGCACCGACGGCAAGATCAATACCGACGGCAAGATGGACCCGGTGGCCTCCGATCCCTCGAAGTGCCCGCTCGACGGCGACGGGCCGCTGACGGAGAAGAAGCTGATCGGTGGCGGCGTGAGCCGTGACCGGATCGCCCTCATGGGGGCCTCCCGCAACGGCGACGGTGCCGACGCGCTGGTGACGACGGCGGTGTTCGACGCGTTCAACACGTTCTTCGGTGCCGATCAGAAGATCATCACCAGCGGCGCCATCATGGTCGAGTCGTTCACCGACGGCATGAACTGCCCGTTCACCGACGTCGCGCTCGGCGGCTCGGCCA
>JAJTED010000032.1 GCA_021300535.1 Planctomycetaceae bacterium
CGGTGGCGGTGAAGCCCAGGGGCGTCACCGGCTTGTCGATCCGCCTGATGGGCGCGAGCGGCGGCCGGCCGGTGGCCGACGATCCCGCGGTCGGGGATTCGGGCTCGTGGATGGTGACCGTCTTGACGACGGCCGCCGGGATCGTGATCGGCTGCTTGCACTTGGGACAGGGGCCCGTGCGGCCGGCGAACTGGTCGCTGACGGTGAACCGAGCCTTGCAGCCGGAGCAGATGACGGGGATCGGCATCGGGGGACCGGGGAAGGGGATAGGCCCGGGCGGGGCCGTCGGCTCGGCGGACGCCCGCCATCGCCGGGCAGTGTCAGACGGCCGCCCCGGCCCGTCAAGCCGGCCTCCACGAGGTAGACTGCGGGAAGCCAGGAGCCCGGCGCCGTGCCGGTCCCGGGGCTGGCGTCACGGAGCCGCGCGCGTGTCCGAAGAGAAGACGAGGATCATTCCCCGGAAGCGGGCAGAGACAGAGATCTCCGCGCCCCGGCGGGTTGGCGACAAGATCGTGTTCTTCTGCCCGAACGGCGACAAGATCGTCGTGCCGGCCAAGCTGGCCGGCAAACGCGGCCTGTGCACCAAGTGCAAGGTGGCGGTCGTCATCCCGGCCGTGGGCAAGCGGGAGTCAGGCGAGACGGAACCGGTGCTGGAAGTTCCCGACCTCCAGGTGGAGCCGGTGGCGGAGCCAGAGCCCGCGGCAGACGAGCCGCCGGCCGCGCCGGAACCCGAGGCCGCGGCCGAGGCGGCCCCGGTTCCTCCGCCTCCTCCCGCGCCGGCGGCGGAATGGAACTTCGGCGGCGATGCGGAGGCCTCACATGCGGGGCTCGACATCGGCCCGCCGGGGGCCGCGGAAGCGGCCTGGACCATGCCGCCCCTCCCCGACGCCAGCGGTGCTCCGGAGCACCCCGCGGCCCGGCTCGTCGCGCGGCTGTGGGTGGAACGCGACCACCATGGTGGCGTCGTCGAACTGCACCTCGCCGGCGGCAGCGTGATCCTGCCGGAGTGGTATGAGCCGAACTGGTCGCGAGGCACGCACGGCCTGTTCGCGAGCCAAGCCGTCGACGGCAGTGTCACCTTGACCGCCGTCGCCTGGGACACGATCGAGAAGATTGTCGTGCGTCAGGTGCAGGGGCTGCCCGACGGCATGTTCGAGTGACGGGCTGCGTCACTCGTCGCCGTCGAGATCGCCCTCGGTGATCATGGTGAAACCCTTCGCACCCAGGGTTTCCAGGCCCATTTCCGTATTGTCGACCATCAGCGCCACGGCCGGCCGGCCCCGGGGTCGGGCCAGGATCGGGTAGGCCTGGATGATGTTCACCTCGGCCTGGAGCAGCGCGGTGCAGATCCGCAACAGGGGCTGCGGATCCTCCGGCAGTTCGACGCCGATCAGGTCGCTCTCGATGAGCGCCAGCCCGGCCCGCTCGAGGATTTCCCGCCCCTGTTCGGGGTGGCTCAGCAGGAAACGCGCGAACGCGCATTCGCCCGAGTCGTTGATCGACAGGGCGACGATGCGGACCCGTGATCCGTCGAATCGCCGCACGACCTCGAGCAACTGGCCGACACGGTTCTCGAGGAACACCGTGAACTGTCGGAGCGTGGGCCAGCCGCGGCCGCGGACGGTCGCAAAGCCGATGCCGCCGTCACCTGCTTCGCCTAGGCTCAAGGGAGGTCTCCAGAGATCGGGGCGGGAGGGTGGGGACGCCGCGATGGAGAGAGGATAGATTCCAGCGACACGCCCGGTCAACGAACCCGCGTCGCGCGGCCGCGACGCCAGCCACGCCCCCGGAGGACCCCTGATGCCCGCCGTCCATGAGCTGGAGATCCGCGTCCGCTACCAGGAGACCGACGGGCAGCGGCGGGTGCACCATGCGAACTACCTGACCTACTTCGAGATGGGCCGCACCGAAATGCTGCGGGCCCATGGCCGAACGTACCGTGAGTTCGAGGATGCGGGGCTGTTCATGGTGGTGGCGGACGTGTCGTGCAAGTATCTCGCGCCGGCGGAGTACGACGACCTGCTGCTGCTCCGCACCCGGGTGGAGAAGGCGGGGGCCGCTCACATCCGTCACGCCTACGAGTTGATCCGCGGCGCGACGATCATCGCGACCGGCACCACCACCGTGGTCTGCGTCGATCGGGAGGGCCGGATCCGCCGCCTGCCCGACTGGATGCTGGCGTAGCGGCCGATGGTCAACCGCAGGGCATGAACACGAACCGCTGCTCGCCACAGAGGAACTGTGCGGCCGCCGCCATGCGCACCGGCGCCTCGATTCGCACCCAGAGGCCGTTCATGCCGGCGTTGTCGATCGTCCAGCCGCGGTGCGTACGGCGGATGTCCGCGTGGATCGGACTCACGAACGGGTCGTCGAGGCTGATCCCGCAGCCACAGCCACCGCGGCCGATTAACGTGCCGGGGGCATGACACTCGTGCCGCGTGCCCGACCGATCAGGCCGGTCCTCTATCAGCCATGCCTCGGTGAGGTCGACAGCCTGAAACCGCAGCCGCGTGCGGCCGACCTGCAGCACGGTGCCGTCACGCAGGCGGGCAGTGGTCACCCGCACGAACGTGCCCCCGGCGCTGCCGAGGTCGGACAACCGCCAGCCCGCCTCGCCGAGCCGCTCGATGGCGGCGTGGCGGGGCGACATCGAGATGTCATGGGGCACGACCACGTCCCCTTCGCTGCGACCGATGACGAACCGTTCCTGGCGGATGCGGAGCAGTTCGCCCTCCTCGCTGTCGTCGTCCACGACGCGGAGCAGCGCCATCGGCCGGCGGACCGTGGGCCGGAACGGGACCGCGTCGGCCGCCGGCGGATCCACGGCGGCCACATGTCGTGGGTGGTCCGCGGGTGGCAGTGTTGCTCCGACCCGTTGGGCCCACTCATCGAGCGGAGGGAGGCGCATAACCCTCGCGCCACCGATCGGATCGGCGTCGTGCTCCAGCGTGCTCATGGCAGTTTCGTGCCTCGTGCCCCTGGGAGAAGTGTACGTGGGGCGGAGGCAATCCCCAAGCGAAGTGTCCAGCGGCGGGGCGACGCCACGGAGCGGCACGATTTGCCGCGGCCCGGTCCGCAGCGACACTACAGCCGGGCCGCAGGCAGTGCGGGTTCGATCGGTCCAGGGACGGCACGAGTTTTTCGCCCGTCGGCCAGGCCGGCGGGCAGCCCACCCTGGAGAATCGCCGATGACGCTCGCCGCGGAACGGGAACTCGCCCACATGGGCGAGACTGCCGGATGCTCGGACCACGATCACGATCTCGTCCACGAACTGAGCCGCCGGCTCGACGCGCTCTGGCGGTACGACCAGTACATCGCCAATGCCGAGTGGCGGGATGACCTGCGTCAGTTTTGGTGCGACGCCAAGGCGATGGAGCAGCAGGCCATCCAGCGGCTCAAGGAACTGATCACGCAGGAAGTTCGCAACGGCTGCTTTTAGCCGCTGACTTCACGGCTGTCGGGCCATCCATGGCCCCGACAGCCTTGGGCCGTCGCGGCGAACGCCAAGGGTTCGCCGGACGGCCTGGCGGTCGCACCTCCGGGCGACCGTGGCCGAAGCGGGGCTGCGGCACGCGGCGCGGCCTTTGGCCGCTGCGTGCGGTTGGGCGCCTCGGCTGCCCGCCTGGAGGGCGGGCTTTCGGGAGCCGGCGGCGGCCGGCCAAGCAACGCGAGGCAGGATGCCGAGGCGTTGCGTGCACACGGCACGCGGCGCGGCCTTTGGCCGCTGCGGGCCGGGAGCCGTCGATCCGCCGCTTTGGTGGTGAGGCACACCGGGGCCTGCGCTCAACCAAAAAGCCCGCGGCGGAAGCCGGGGGACTCCGGGTGGCATGCCTTTCCGGTTGCCATGCGGTGCGGGTGCGAACCGGCGCAGGGTGTGCGGTCGTGCGGCATGGAGGACGGGGTGTTTTTCATGCGCGGTGTCCCCGGGTTTCCACCCGGGGCTTTTTGGGCAACGGTTGCGGCGCCTTTTTTGCGGTACATTTTGGCTGCCCGCCTGGAGGGCGGGCTTTCCCGAGCCGGCGGCGGCCGGCCAAGCAACGCGAGGCAGGATGCCGAGGCGTTGCGTGCACACGGAGCCGGCGTCACCGCGGCTCGTCGGCGACGATGCGGCCGTCGATCACCACGGCGGTGCAGTGCGCCGTGTACTCGAAGGGATCGCCGTCGAATACGGCGACGTCCGCATCGCGGCCCGGCTGGAGCGAGCCGACCCGGTCGGCGATGCCGAGAATCCGGGCCGCGTCGATCGTGATCGTGGCCAAGGCCTCCTCCGTCGAGAGGCCGTTGGCGGCGGCGACCGCCGCCTCGAAGAGAGCCACGCGGGTCTTGGGAACGTAGCCCTCGTAGCCGCTCTGCAGGGCCACCGGGATGCCGGTCGCCCGCAGTTTGGCCGCCGTCTCGAAGCTGATGTTCTCCGTCTCCCCCATGCCGGCCCGGCGCATCGTGGGGTGGAGGATCACCGGCACGCCGGCGGCCTTGATGCGGTCGGTCGCCAGATAGGCCTCGGCCGCGGAGTCGAGCACGATGCGGATTCCGAACTCGGCCGCGACCCGCAGGGCCGCGTCGATGTCGGTCGCCCGGTTCACGGTCACCAGGAGCGGCAGCTTGCCGGCGAGCACGTCGGCGAACACCTCGCGACGCAGGTCGCGGTCGGGCCGCTTCTCGGCGTCGGCGAGCCCGCGCTTGCGGGCATACTCCCGGGCCTTCACCAGTTCGCCGCGGAGCATCGCCACCGCCTTGCTGCGGGTGCCCGGAGACTTCTTGTCGTCGCTCGGCCGCGCCTCGTCGCCGAGCGTCACCGCGACCATGGCCACGGGCTTCAGCGTCGCCTCCTCGACCGTCGCGCCGACGGTCTTCACCACCATCGTCTGGCCGGAGACGAGCGCCCCGGGGGCGTGGCCGGTGTGGATGGTCGTGATCCCGAAGCCGCGGATCCACTCCACGAGCCGCTCGCGGGGATTGTACGAGTCGAGCGCCCGCAGTTCCGGCTGCACCGGCTCGCCGGTGTCGAGCTGGTCCTGGTCCTGCGGCTGGTTGAGGAAGCCGGCGAGCCCGACCGCCGTGTGGGCGTCGATCAGGCCCGGAGTGACCACCGCGCCGCGGAGCACACGCATGCCCGGCGGGATCACCACCTCCGCCGCCGGTCCGACCTGCTTCACCTTGCCGTTCTCGAGCAGCACGACGCCGTCGCGGATCGCCGGGCCTGCCATCGTGTGGACGATGTCACCGCGGATGGCCAGCGGCGCCGCCGGCTCCGCGGCGGCGATGCCGGCGGGCAGGGCGAACCCGAGCAGCAGGAGATGAAGCGGGATGCGGCTCATCGTCCCTCCGCGAGGCGGTTGTCGGTGCAGCAGGCGTGGGCCCGCTGGTCGCGGCTGGCGCCGTACCCGCCGACGGCGAAGAGGCGGTCTTCGGGATCGTCGCGATCGAAGACCTTGCGGCCCTCAACCCAGGTCTGCAGCACCTTCGTGCGAACGGACAATGGATCGCCCGAGAGCACGACGAGGTCGGCGTCCTTGCCCGGCTGGAGCGTGCCGATCCGCCCTTCGAGCCCGAGCATCCTGGCGCCCGCGAGCGTCAGGGCCTCGAGAGCCTTGCCCCGCGACATGCCGGCCCGCACGCCGAGGGCTGCCGTGCGGAGGAAGAGCCGCGAGTCGGTGACGGGATCGTCGGTGTGGAACGCGCAGGGCACGCCCGCCTTTTCGAGCACGGCGCCGGTCGCCAGCGACATGTCCATGGCCTCGATCTTGCCGCCGGGCGCGTCGACCACGATCACGGAACAGGCGGCCCCCGCCTGCGCGAGAGCGTCGGCCACCTTCCAGGCCTCGCTGGCGTGGTGCAGCACCACCTTGAAGCCGAACTCATCCCGCAGCCGGAGCACCGTCAGCAGGTCGTCGGCCCGATGGGCATGATGGTGGACGATCACTCGCCCGTCGAGCACGTCCACGAGGCCCTCCATCTCCAGGTCGCGGTCGGGCAGTTTCGCCGGGTCGCCCTGGGCGTCGGCCACCTTGCGGCGGTAGTCCTGGGCCTTGAGAAACTTCTGCCGCACCAGGGCCGCCGACTTCGACCGTGTGCCAGGAAAGGGAGGGTCTTTCTGCGAGTTCGTGCCGTTGGCCATCTTCATGCCACCGAGCGGCCGGCCCGCATCATCGCGGATCAGCACATCGTCGATCGTGGTCGCCTTGCGGAGTTTGACGTACACGGTCTGGCCGCTCAGGAGGTGGCCCGAGCCGGGCATGATGTTGAGCGTGGTCAGGCCGCCGGCCGCTGCCTTGCGGAACCCCGTGTCGCGGACGTTGATCGAGTCGAGGATCCGCACGTCAGGCTGGATCGGCCCGCTGGCGTCGCCGCCCCAGCCGCCGCCCACGTGGCTGTGGGTATCGATGAGCCCGGGCATGATCACCCGGCCGGCGCACTCGACCCGCTCCGCGCCGGCCGGCACGGGCGTCGATGCGCTCGGGCCGATGGCCACGATCTTTCCGCCGGCGACGACGACCGTGCCCGCCGGGATGGGCGGGGCGGCGATCGGCAGCACCTCGGCCCCCACGAAGGCGACGGCTTTCTCCTGGCCGCGGACGGCGGTCGGCACGAGCAGGCAGGCGACGGTGGCGAGACAGGCGAAACGCATGGTGGATTCCTCCAGTGGGCGACGAGGGACTCGAACCCCCAACCCCCTCGGTGTAAACGAGGTGCTCTGACCAATTGAGCTAGTCGCCCTGTGTATACGTCGAAAAAGCCATCCATGGCCTTTTTCGACTTGATCGGTCGATGGCGAAGCCAAAGGTTCGCCATGACCGACGTGCGTCGCATCGTGCGACGCGAGTGTACCGAACGTCAGCCATCCATGTCTTTTTTCAGGGTGCCGACCAAGCCCACAAGAAGCCCCCGGCGGAAGCCGGGGGACTCCGGGTCGCATGACTTCCCGTTCGCCATCCGATGCGGGGTTGAGCCAGGCGAGGACGTGCCATGTGCGGCATGGACGCCGGGGCGGTTTTCGTGCCCGGTGTCCCCGGGTTTCCACCCGGGGCTTCTTGTCCGCTGTCCACAAGAAGCCCCCGGCGGAAGCCGGGGGACTGGCGGTCTGTCGTCAAACCATTGCGGCTCGTCATGATGATCCCATGCAAGGTGCCCAGGGCCGCGGCGTGGACCGCGGGTGATCGCGATGGGCTACGATGCTGCCAGATTTCGGAGGTGTGCATGGCCCGTTCCATTCCCGCATGGTGCGTCGAGCCCCGTGGCTGGCCGCTGGCCGTGGCGGGCGGCCTGCTCGTCGCCAGCGGACTGGCCCACGCCGTGGTATGGGCCGCGGTCGGCGGGCCGTGGGAGGGGTCCGTCACCTGGCGGAAGCCGATCCTCTTCGGGATCTCCGGCGGGCTGACCTGCCTGTCGCTGGGCTGGGTCTGGGCGGCCCTGCCGTGGCGGCGGGGCGACGGCCCGCTCGCCTGGGCCACGGCCGCGGCCCTCGTCGTCGAGGTGGCGCTGATCGACCTGCAGCAGTGGCGGGGCGTGGCCAGCCACTTCAACCGCGACACGCCGTTCGACTCCGCCGCGTACGACGTCATGACCTGGCTGATCCTCGGCGTCACGCTCGTGATCGGCGACCTGACGCTGCGGTCCCTGGTACAGCGTCCACGGCTGCCTGCCGACATGCGCCTCGCCGCCCGCGCCGGGCTTGGACTGCTCGCGATCTCGTGCCTGCTCGGCATCTGGGCGGGCGCCGCCGGCGAGACCCGCCGCGCCGCCGGGCTACCTCCCGAGACGCTCCATGCCGCCGGCGTGCTCAAGTTCCCGCACGGTGCCGCGCTGCACACGCTGCAGTGGCTGCCGCTGCTCGCCTGGGCGGCCCGACGGGCCGGTGTGGAAGAACACGTCCGGGTGCGGCTTGTCGCGGTCGCCGCCGCAGGAAATGCATTGTTCGGCTGCTACGCGCTCGCCCAGACCCTCCTCGGCCGCGGCCGGTTCGACATGACGCCGCTCACCGCGGCCATGCTCGCCGTGGCGGTCGCCATGATCGGGCTGCCTGCCGCGTGGATCGTCGTGCGGCATGGATGACGAGGTGGTTTTCGTGCCCGGAGTCCCGGGGTTGCCACCCGGGGCTTCTTGGGCCGCGCGGGAACGATCCAAAAAGCCACTGCTTACGCCGGTTTCGGCGGCGGCACGACCACGCGCACGCCTAGCTCCGTGAGCTGCTTCGGCTCCACCGGCGCCGGGGCGCCGGTCATCAGGTCGCTCGCCTTCTGTGTCTTCGGGAAGGCGATCACGTCGCGGATGCTGTCGAGCTTGCCGAAGAGCATCACCCAGCGGTCGATGCCCAGCGCGATGCCGCCGTGCGGCGGGGCGCCGCTCCGCAAGGCGTCGAGCAGGAAGCCGAACCGCTCGCGGGCCACCTCGGGCGTGATGCCGAGCAGCTGGAAGACCTTCTCCTGCGTGCCGCCGTCGTGGATCCGGATCGTGCCGCCGCCCGCCTCGGAGCCGTTGATCACGAGGTCGTAGGCCACCGCCCGACAGGCCGCCGGATCGCTTTCGAGGATATCGAGGTCGGCCGGCCGCGGGGCCGTGAAGGGATGGTGCATCGAGGCCCAGCCGCCGGTCTCGGTGTCGCGGGCGAACATCGGGAAGTCGACGACCCAGGAGAAGTGCATGGCGTCGGCGTCGTACAGGCCGAGCTGGCCGCCGAGCCGCTTCCGCAGCATGTGCAGCGCCTTGCAGGTGGTCTCGAACGAGTCGGCGACGATGACCGCCAGGTCGCCGGGCGCGCAGCCGAGCTTCGCCTTGAGCGGCTCGGCGATCGGCCCGAGGTTTTTGGCGACCGGCCCGCTCCACGTGCCATCGGGCTCGACCTTCAGCCAGACGAGCCCCTTGGCGCCTCCCTCGACCGCGATGGCGGTCAGGTCGTCGAGATCCTTGCGGGAAAACCGCGCCGCCGCGGCCGGCACGCGAATGCCGCGGACCCGGCCGCCGCTCTCCACCGCGCCGCGGAACACGCGGAACTCGCTCTCGCCGGCGAGCGGCGTGAGGTCCACGATCTCCAGGCCGAACCGCAGGTCGGGGGCGTCGTGGCCGAACCGCTCCATGCACTCGTCCCACGTCAGCCGGGGCAGCGGCAGCGGCACCTCGAGCCCGAGGATCTCCCGGGCCGTCCGCGCGACGAGCCCCTCGATCACGCCCATCACGTCGTCGGCCTCGACGAACGACATCTCCACGTCGAGCTGCGTGAACTCCGGCTGCCGGTCGGCCCGCAGGTCTTCGTCGCGGAAGCACTTCGCCACCTGCACGTAGCGGTCGAAGCCCGCCATCATCAGGAGCTGCTTGTAGAGCTGCGGCGACTGGGGCAGGGCGAAGAACGAGCCGTGTTCGAGCCGGCTGGGAACGAGGTAGTCGCGAGCCCCCTCGGGCGTGCTCTTGCCGAGCATCGGCGTTTCCACGTCGATGAAGCCGAGCTCATCGAAGTGGTCGCGCATGATCTTCACGATCCGGCTCCGCAGGAACATGTTCTCCTGCATCTGCGGCCGCCGCAGGTCGAGCCAGCGATGCGCGAGCCGCACCTCCTCGCCCGGCAGATCGGCGGCCCCCGGCTGGAAGACGGGCGTCTCGGCCTCGTTGAGCACCTCGAGGCGGCGGCACAGCACCTCGATGCCGCCCGTGGCGAGCTTGGGATTCGTCGTTCCCTCCGGCCGGGCGCCCACGATGCCGTGCACGCGGATCACCCACTCCGGCCGCACGGCCCGGGCCGCGGCGAGCGTCTCGGCCGGGGAGTCGGGGCCGACCACGATCTGGGTCTTGCCCCACCGGTCGCGGAGATCGACGAAGATCACGCCCTTGTGATCGCGAACGCGGTCCACCCAGCCGCAGAGGGCCGTTTCGCCGCCGATGTGGGAGGGACGCAGTTCGCCGCAGGTGTGGGTTCGGAGCACGGGAGTTTGCCGGGGGGACGAGGGGAGAACGGGGGAGAACGCAGGTAGACGGGACGCCCGAGAGAGGCTATTCCCGCGACTGGAAGGCCGCCAGGAAGAGGAGCACGACGGCGAACAGCAGCGAGACGCCGATCGTGGGCACCGCTCCGTAGAAGAACAGCATGCGGGCCATCCGCAGCCGGGCGGCAGGATTCGTGCCCAGCGAGTCCCAGCCGAACACGCCGGTCAACGCCAGCGCGACGAACAGCAAGGCGAGACCGAGCGACGACCAGGCGAGGGCTTTGGGAAGCATGCGGCACCTACTTGGCCGACCGCGCCGCGACCAGCGCGGCGGCTTCGGCCGTGAACTCGAGCTCCAATTGCTGCCCGCGGTCGCCGTCGGTGGCGAGTTCCCGGAACAGGAGGCTCGGCTGGATGTCGCGGTTGTGCTGGTACTTGTCGCTGGCGTACTCGGTGATGTCGCCGGCGATCTGATGGAAGAAGATCTGACAGATCGGCACGCCCGGATAGATCTTCACCGGCTGGACGGCGAACATCTCCAGCGTCCAGTAGCCGCAGAAGCCGACGTCGCCGAAGCCGGCGGTGACGTGGACGAACAGGCCCAGCCGGCCGATCGAGGACCGGCCCTCGATCATCGGCACGAGGTTGTGCGTCTCCGTCCGCTCCACGGTGCGGCCCAGGTAGAGCTGGTTGGGGGTGAGCACGAGGCCGTCCGCGGGGATGCGGATCCGCTCGACGCGGTTGCTCTTCCGCATGTCGAGCACCACCTCCTCGTAGACGAGCAATTCGTCGTGCAGGGAGAGGTTGTAGCTGTTGGGGTTGAGCCGGTTCTCGTCGAACGGCTCGATGAGGATGTTGCGGCCGAGCTGCTGCTTGATCTCGTTGCCGGAGAGGATCATGGGATGTTCCCGTGCGGTGGCGGAGGGCACGATCCGGGCTGCGACCGATGGGCGGGATTGTACGCCGCCCACCGCCGCCTTGCCCATGGGGCGCGGCCAACGCCCGCGTCAGGCCGGCAACCGCTTCACGCCGACCTGCGGGCACAGGTCGGCGAGCATGCAGCCCGGGCACCGCGGCCGCCGCGCGGTGCAGACGCCGCGGCCGTGCTCGATGACCCGATGGCTGAAGGCGATCCATTCCGCGGGTGGCAGGACCGCCATCAGGTCGCGTTCCGCCTTCACGGCGTCGGTCTGCCGCGTGAGCCCGAGCCGGCGGGCGATGCGGCCGACGTGAGTGTCCACCACCACGCCCGTCGCCATGCCGAAGGCGGAGCCGAGCACGACATTGGCCGTCTTGCGGCCTACGCCCGGCAGGCGGACGAGCTCCTCGAGCGTCCGTGGCACCGAGCCTCCGTGCCGCTCCACGAGGCCGCGGCAGCAGCCCAGGATGCTCTTGGCCTTGGCCCGGAAAAAGCCGGTGCTGCGGATCACCCGTTCCAGATCGGCCGGCCGGGCCGCGGCCAGGTCTGCCGGGGCCGGCCAGCGGCGGAACAGGTCGCCGGTCACGGCGTTGACCCGCTTGTCGGTGCACTGGGCCGAGAGGATCGTGGCCACGAGGAGCTGGAACGGACTCGCGAAATCGAGCGAGCACCGCGCCGCCGGGTAGTCTGCGGCCAGGCGGCCGGCGATCGCCGCGGCGCGGGCTGTGCGGGCCGCGGCCGACTCCCGGCCACGGGCCGCCGGGCGGGCCGGCTTCGCTTGGCGACGCGAGGTGCTACGATTCATCAGATTTCCGGAGTGGCGAGAACTTATTCATGGGCGGCGACGAAAGCACCACGGGCGCCGACTACGATCCGCTCTACCTGCGCGGCATCGAGATGTTCAATGCCTGTGACTATTACGAGAGCCACGAAATCTGGGAGGAGCTGTGGACGGAATATCGGGGGCCTTCCCGACGGTTCTACCAGGCCCTCATCCAGGCCGCCGTCGCGCTCTATCATTTTGGCAACGGAAACATCCGTGGGGCCCGCAAGCTCCACGGCAGCGTGCACGGCTACCTGGAGCCCTATGCGCCGCGGCACCTCGGCCTCGACGTCACCGGCTTCCTGGCCGCCTTCGACGCCTGCCTTGCGGAGGTGGCGGGGAGCACCGAGGAGTTTCCGCAGATCGAACTGAATCCTGACCTGCTGCCCGAGATCCACCTCGATCCGCCGCCGAAGCCGGCCGCCTGACACTCCCCGCGGGAAGCCGCGTCCCGGTCCCGACCGCATGTCCGACGAACCACTCGCCTTCTCGCCCGAGCAGTTTTGCGGACAGGCCCGCGTCTTCCCGCTGCCGAACCTGGTGATGTTTCCGCACGTCATGCAGGCGCTCCACGTCTTCGAGCCGCGGTATCGGGCGCTGGTCGAGGAGGCCGTCGAGGGGGACCGCCTGCTGGCGCTGGGGGTGCTCGCCCCGGGCTGGGAGCAGGCCTACGAGGGCCGTCCGCCGCTGCGATCCACAGCCTGCCTGTGCCGCATCGCCACGCACCAGCGGACGAAGCAGGGCACCTACAACATGCTCGTCCTCGGCGTCCGCCGGCTGCGGCTCATCGACGAACTGCCGCCAAAGAAGCTGTTTCGCGTCTGCGAGGCGGAGATTCTTGACGATCTTGAGCCTGACGAGGCGCCTGCCGGTGCGGCGGCCATCCTCCAGCGGGAGCTGCTCTCGGCCTTCAAGCGGGCGATGCCCAAGATCCCCAACGCCTACGAGCAGCTCGACCAACTCCTCGGCAGCCAGATCACCCTCGGCATGCTGGCCGACATCGTCTCCTATACGATCGACCTCGACCTGGAGGTGAAGATGCGGCTCCTCGCCGAGTGCGACGTCTTCCGCCGCACGCAGCTCCTCCTGGAGGCGATCGCCAACCGCCCCGCGACCGTCACCACGAGAGCCTTCCCGCCCGACTTCAGCCGGAACTGACTTCACGCCTGCGGGGCCATGCATGCTTCACGCCTGCGGCACCAGCCCTGGCCCCCGCAGGCTTGGGCCGTCGCGGCGAACGCCGAGGGTTCGCCGGGCGGCCGCACCTCCGGGCGACCGTGGCCGCAGCGGGGCGGCGGCACGCGGTTGCCTTCGGCCGCTGCATGCGGTTTTGCCCGGGCCGCGCGTCTTTTCCCAAGAAGCCCCGGGTGGAAACCCGGGGACTCCGGGCATGAAAACCACCCCGCCGTCCATGCCGGATGACGACACGCAATTTCCCGGGTTCAAGCCCACATCGCATGACACCTGGGAAGTCATGCCACCCGGAGTCCCCCGGCTTCCGCCGGGGGCTTGTTGTGCCGTTCGCGCGTGTCAAGCTGAGAGCAAGACTGGGGAACGCGCAACATCAAAACTTCCGCCCGGGGCATTTTGTGTGGGAGGCTGATCGTCGTTGCCGGTCCCGGCGCCCGCGGCTACGGCCACCGGGCGGCCACTTCGCGGATCGCGGTGAAGTCGATCGTGCCCGCGTCGAGATTCCCCAGTTCGGGATGGCGAAACGCCACGCGGTGCCGTCCCGCCGCGAGACCGGTGGCGGTGCAGGGCGTGGCGAGCGGCCGGCCGTCGGCGGCCACGAGCGGCACCCCGTCGACGAGCACGCCGGCCTCGAAGGGCTCGGTGATGAAGCTGACAGCGACCGTCTCCGAAGCGACGCCGCCGGCCGCGGCCGGCGGCGTCCGCGACACGCCGGCTTCCCGGCTCTGAAACACCGCCAGCACGCCCCCCGCCGCCGTGGCGACGAGTGCGGCGGCGGCCCAGACGCCTCGGCGCCGACGCGGCCGCGCAGCCGGCATTGCATCCAGCGCCGCCAGGAGTTCGCCGGCGTGGGCATGCCTGGCGTTGTGATCGCGGCTGGCGGCCCTGAGCGCCACGCGGTTGAGATGCGCGAGCACGGGGTTGGCCGCAATCTCGCGGGCCCGCTCGCCGAGCCGCGGAAACGCCTCCGCCGGCAACCCCGTGAGCATCTCGTAGATCACGAGGCCCGCGGCGTAGACGTCGGCCCGCAGGTCCATGCGGCCGTCGGGGGGCATGTAGCGGACGGTGCCCAGCCGCGAGAGGTGGGCCGCTGCGGGCACGAGGAGGCCGAAGTCAGCGAGCTTGAGCGTGCGGCCCACGAACAGACAGTTCGAGGGCTTCACGTCGCGGTGCACCATCCCCGCCGCGTGGAGGTGGGCGAGTCCGGCGGCGAGTTCCCGGGCGCACCGCAGGCACTCTTCGGCCGGCAGCGGCCCCTGCTCGAGCTTGAGCGCGAGCGTGGCCGGGCGGTAGGCGGGGTCGTTCGCCGCCGGCCGGCCCGACACGTCGTCGGCCGGATCCATCAGGGAGAAGAGCACCTCGTCGGTGCGGCCCACATGCTGGATGTCGAGCAGGTTGGGATGACGGGCGATCCGCTGGCTCTCCATCTGCGCCAGCGACACGATCTCCCGGCCCGCAGGGTCGGTCCTCTGTCCGCCGGGGTCGAGCGGAATGATCTTCACGGCCTTGAGGCCGCCAGTGGCTCGGTTGACGCCGAGCCACACCTCGCCGAACCCGCCGCGGCCGATCCGCCGCACGAGATCGACATCGGGAACCGCCGGGGGTGGTGCTGCAGGGACCGCGGTCGTGGTGTCGGGGACGTTCATCGGGCGGGGCCGTTCTTCGGACGGGAATCTGCCTCGGCGTCGCCCAGCTGCGCCGCCAGAAGCGTCTGCTCCACCTGCACGGTCACGGCCCGCTCGACTGCGGGCCGCGGGGCGTCTTTCGCGGCTTCCCGCAGCCGTACGGCGAGCCCTGCCGGCTCGAAGACGGCGCCGAGTTCCTTGAGCCGCGCGAGGATCCGCCGGCGGGCGAGGTAGACGGCATTGCGCGACAGGCCCGTGACCCGCGCCACGTCGGCCCCCGGCATCTCCTGAAGGACGGCAAGCTCGAACGCCTGGAACGTGGCCGGCGTCACTTCGTGCCGCACGACGTCGAGCAGCGAGGCGAGCGTGGCGAGGTCGAAGGCCCGGTCCCACTCGGCGTCGGGCCGGGCCGCGTCGTCGGGCAGCGCCGCGAGCGCGGCATCGTCGGCCAGCGGCTGCACGCGGTCGGCCGGCGCGCGGCGGCGGGCGGCCACGGCGTTGCGGACGACCGTGCCGAGCCAGTCGCGAAACCGGCCCCGCGTCGGATCGTAGCGGAAGGCCGCGCGGCCCTTGAAGACGGCAAGCATCGCCTCCTGCACGATCTCCTCGGCCGTGTGGTCGGAGCAGCCGCGGCGGCGGGCCGTCGTGAAGATCAGCCGCCAGTACCGCTCGTAAAACTCCTCCCACGCCAGCGGGTCGGAGGCCTCACGAAGCCGCTCCAGGAGTGTGACCTGCGTCTGCGTGTGCATGAGAAGATTGCCCCGCGGAGCCCGAGGCTCGCGAACCAGCCGACGGTCGGTCAGGATACACGGGAATCGACCCGCCAGCCGACGACCCGCGACAGATTTTCAGCTCGCCGCGCATACGGTGTGAAGAGGCCGTCGCGACCCGCGGCCTGGTCCCTCCCCGGAGCCCTTTCCATGCGTCTGCCAACCCTCTCCATCGCGGTGCTGGCCGCGGTCTTCAGCGTCGCCACGGCCCCGCCTTCGGCCGCATTCGACCTGCCGGACAACGGGGAAAGTGCGCAGCCGCCGCAGGTGGAGACGTCGGCGGATGCCAAGACGCGGCTCTACGTGAAGACGCTCCCGCCGGGGGCCCAGGTCACGCTCGACGGCAAGCCGCTCGGCGCCAGCGACGGGCTCTTTCTCGTGCCGGCGGGCACGGCGAAGGTGACCGTGCAGTTCGACGGCGCCGAGCCGCAGGTGCGGCAGGTGGAGATCGCCGCGGGGCGGATCACGCGGGTGGAAATCGCGGCGGCGGCGCCGGCGGCCTCCGCGGCGGCCGCCACCGACACGTTCGAGCAGTTCAAGCCGCCACGCGTTGCGCCACGGCTTACGTCGCCCCGGGAGCGAATCAACCCCAAGCCGCTGACTGCGATCGATGACATGCTGAAAAAGCCGCTGGGGAGGTCGGTCGATTTTCAGGAGACATCCTTTCGGGATGCGATTGCCAAGCTCCGGGATCTGGCGGCCATCGACCTGCTCATGGATCTACGCGGCATAGAAGACGCGGGTATCGATTCCGATGCGGCGTTCACCGCGCGAGTGCCGGTCGGCGCCCCGCTGGCCGCCGTGCTCGACATGGTGGTTCGTGATATGGGGCTCGCGTGGATCGTTCGCGATGACCTGATCGAAATCACGACGCCGGACCGAGCCGACCAACGGCTGTTCGTGCATGTGCATGACGTGTCGGATCTCGCCGCGGCCCCCGGCGGCCTGGCGTTGCTCGGCGACACGATCAAGCGTGCCGTCCACCCGGAGACGTGGAAAGAAAACGGAGGGCCGGGCGTGATCGCGCCGGATGCGGCCTCCGGCACGGCGCTCGTCGTCTCCAACTCGTGGCGGGTGCAACGGCGGATTGCCGGGCTCCTGGACGTGCTGCGCCGTCTGAAGGCGACGCCGGTCGAGGCCCGCCGCCCGCTCGGTGCCGCCGGCTACTGGAGCGATCAGCCGGTAGTCGTTGCGGCGCGGGCCGCGCTCGACAAAGCAGTGGACGCAGTCTTCATGAAGACTCCGCTGCGGGACGTGACGGCGGAGCTGTCAAAGCGCGCGGGCGTGCCGATCTCGATAGACTTCCGGGCGGTCGAGGAATCAGGAGTCGAGCTCGACGCGCCAGTCTCGCTCGCGATCAAGGGCGGGCGACTCGCGGCCGTGCTCGATCGCATCCTGGAGCCGATGCAACTCGCGGTCGAGGTAGGGGACGAGGGGCTCGTCGTCACGAGGCCGGCAAGATCGCTCGACACTATGGCGGTCGCGGTCTATCCCGTCGGTCATCTCGGCGGCGGCGACCGCTCGGTCGGTTCGCTGGCCGAGTTGATGATGTCGCAGGTCGATCCGACCGCGTGGGAAACAGTCGGTGGCGAGGCGGCCGTCTTTCCGATCGACGGCGACGTGCCCTGTCTCGTCGTCCGCCAGTCCACCGCCGGCCACCGTGCGGTGCACGAGTTTCTGACATCGCTCCCCCAGCCTCGGCAGCCCGGCGCCTTCGCCCCGACTCTCGAACCCTAGCTGTCCGTGGACAAAGCCCTCCATGGCGTTTGTCCACTTGGCCGACCGGTGGAAACGCAGACCTCGGCGCAGCCGAGGCAACGCCGAGGGTTTCCACGGTCGGCACTCCTCGCATCCTGCTCGGGCGGACTTGTTCCACAGTCTGCTAGCCAGCGGCGGCCAAGGCGGCGGCCACCCCACCCGCCCCCTGTTGATCGGTTTCCCGGGATCGGCCACGTTGACAAGACGGATTTGTGGAAATACGGATTCCCATATGAAGACGACGATCGAATTGCCGGACGAACTTTTCATTGCTGCGAAGAAATAGGCGGCCGAACTCGGCGAACCGCCGCGGGCGGTCTTCGAGCGGTGCCTGCGGGCCGAACTCGGCACAAGAAGCCCCCGGCGGAAGCCGGGGGACACCGGGTCGCACGCCTTCCCGTTCGCCATGTGATGTGGGTTTGAACCGGGAAATTGCGTGCCGTCATCCGGCATGGACGGCGGGATGGTTTTCATTCCCGGAGTCCCCGGGTTTCCACCCGGGGCTTTTTGGGTTCGGCACAAGAAGCCTCCGGCGGCAGCCGGGGGACTCCGGGTGACAGACCTTGCCGGGTGCCATGCGGTGCGGGTGTGAACCGGTGCGGCGCGCGTCGTCGTGCGGCATGGACGGCGGGATGGTTTTCATTCCCGGTGTCCCCGGGTTTCCACCCGGGGCTTTTTGGAAGGCTCGCCACCCACACAAGAAGCCTCCGGGGTGGTCTTGTCGAGCCACGGAGCGCTTTGGCCGCCGTTGCCGGCCACCCCGCGACAAACTCCCGCGGGCGATTACAGTGGCAGCATGGCGAAGACACGTGACTTTGGCGGTGGCTGCGGCTCGGCCGCGGATGACGACGGGGCCGGCCCGCGGCCGGTCGCGACGGTCGACCATGCCCGCATCGAGCGGGCGGTCCGCGAGATCCTCGCGGCTGTCGGCGAGGATCCCGACCGCGAGGGCCTGCAGGAAACGCCGGCCCGCGTGGCGCGGATGTATGCCGAGATGTTCAGCGGCCTGCGGCAGGATCCGCGGGTCCACCTCGGCAAAGCGTTCACGGAAAAGTACGACGAGATCGTGCTCGTCCGTGACATCGCCTTCAACAGCGTCTGCGAGCACCACCTGCTGCCTTTCATGGGGCACGCCCACATCGGCTACCTGCCCAACGGCCGGGTGCTCGGATTGAGCAAGCTCGCCCGGCTGGTGGAGGTCGTGTCGCACCGCCCGCAGGTGCAGGAGCGGATGACCGAGCAGATCGCCGACCTGCTGGTAGACGACCTCGGCGCCAAGGGCGTGGCCGTGGTGGTGGAGGCGACGCACACATGCATGACGATTCGCGGCGTGCGCAAGCCCGGCAGCATGTGCGTGACGTCCGCGATGAAGGGCGTGTTCCGCTCCAACGTCTCCAGCCGGGCTGAGGTGCTGTCGCTGATCTTCGGGCACCGGTCCGGATAACGCATGCGGCTCCTGCTCGACTTTCTCTGCCGCTTCGGCTGGGGCCTCGCTCTCGCGCTGGTGCTCACGCCCACCGCGCCGGTGCCGGGCGGATTCTTTCGCGTCAATCTGCTCGTGGTCATGGGGCTGGCGACGTTCGCGGCGCTGGTGGCGCGGACGGCGGCGTCGGGCTGGCCATGGGCCGTGCTCGCGACGGCTGCGGTGTTCGCCTGGATGGGGAGCGTGGCCTGGCTGGGCGAGAAGCGTCGGGCGGGCGGCGGTTTCTGCGCGGCCTGTGCGGCCCTCTTGGCTGTTGCCGTCGCTCTGGTCGCCGCCACGCCCCGGGCCGCGGCGGCGGGGCTCGTGTCCGGATGCGTGACGGGCTTCACCGTGCACGCCATGCTCCTCGGGCACTGGTATCTCAACGCGCCGGGCATGCGGGTCGACGTGCTGCGGCGGATGATCGACCTGGCGCTGGTGGCCTGGGGGCTGCAGACCGCGGTCGCCGTCACCACGTTGCTGCCCTGGGTGCCGCCGGCTGATGCCACGGCGACGGCGCTCTTGGCCCTCCGCTGGCTGGCGGGGCTCGTCGGCCTGCCGGTGCTGCTCGTGATGGCCCGCAAAACGCTCGACATTCCCAACACCCAGAGCGCCACGGGTATCCTGTACGTGGCTTGCCTGGCCGCCATCCTCGGTGAACTCACGGCCCAGCTGCTGGCCGCCGCCTGACCTGACCCTCCCATGCGCATCACCTACGCCTGCCCCGCCTGCGACGCCACCGTCATGCACGACGGCGCCGAGGCCGCCCGCACGCTCGAGTGCCCGCAGTGCAAGGCCGCGGTCGAGGTGCCCGCCGACGCCGTCGCCTGGGTCGCTGCGGATGGGAGCCGTGGCGGGCCGGGGGAGGGGCGGCTCCGCCTGCGCCGCTGCCTCGTCTGCCCGAGCACCGAGCTCTTTGCCCGCAAGGACTTCCCGCAGCGGCTCGGCGTGGGGATCGTCGTCGCGGGCTTCGCGGCGAGCTGCGTGACCTGGGCGTGGCGGCTCCTGGTGCCCACGTTCGCGATCCTGTTCGCGACGGCGCTGCTCGACGTGATCCTCTACCTGCTCATGCCGGAGTGCCTGACATGCTACCGCTGCGCGGCCCGCTATGGGGGCGATGGCGTGGCCGACGACGTCGGCGGCTTCGACCTGGAGACGCATGAGAAACACCGCCAGCAACGGGCGCGGAGCCGCGAACTCGCGTCCGCCCGGCCGGCGGGCCGGCCGCAATGACCCTGCCGCGAGCGTGAGCCGATGGATCCGGAGCAGAAGCGGATCGAGGAGGACCTCCGCGGAATCGTCGCCGGCGATGTGCTCTGTGCGGACGCCGACCGGCGGCTCTACGCCACCGATGCGAGCCTGTTCGAGGTCCGGCCGCTGGTGGTCGTGCGGCCCCGGTCGGCGGAGGACGTCGCCGCCACGGTCGCCTGGGCGGCGCAGCGCGGCGTGCCCGTGCATCCGCGGGGGGGCGGCTCGAGCGTGTGTGGCGGGAGCCTCGGGCCCGGTGTCGTCATCGACTGCTCGCGGTCGATGCGGCGGATCCTGGCCACCGACGACGAGACGGTGCGGGTGCAGCCCGGCGTCGTGGCGGCGAGCCTGGAGGCGCATCTCGCGGGGCTGGGCCGGACCTTCGGGCCCGACCCGGCCAACGCGATGGCCACGACCATCGGCGGCATGATCGGCCGCAACTCTTCGGGCAGCCGCTTTCCCCGCCATGGCGCCGTGCGTGGCCGGATCCTCACCGCGGAGGTCGTGCTCGGGGATGGCACGATGATCAATCTCGAGCCCACGGCACCGCAGGCGGCCGGCGCACCTCATACCGGCCGGGCTGCCGCCCTGGCCGCCGGTGTCGCGGAGATCGTGGGCCGTGGGCGGGCGACGATCGCCCGCTTCCAGCCGGCCACGCGGCCGAGCCATGCCGGCTACCGGTGCGACGATCTCGTGCGGCCCGACGGCATGGTCGATCTGCCGCGGATCCTGTGCGGTGCGGAGGGCACGCTCGGGATCGTCACCGAGGCCACCTTCTGCACCGTGCCGGCCGATGCCGCCACGGCCGTCGGCCTCGTGCTCTTCGACTCGCTGGAGAAGGCCGCGGAGGCGGCGGTGCGGCTGGCTGCTCGTCGAGTTCGCCGGTGACGATCCGGCCCGGTGCGGCGGCCGGCTCGACGACGCGCTGAAGCTGATGCGGCAGGGGCGGCGGGGATGCCTCGATGTGCGGCGGGCCGAGGACGCGATCGACGCCGCGTTCTTCTGGGAACTGTCACGAAACGTCGTCTCCACGCTCCACGGCGTGCGGGCCGCGGTCCGGCCCGTGCCGTTCGTGGAGGACATCGTGGTGCCGCCGCCAGCACTGCCCGACTTCGTGCGGCGGTTGCAGGAGGTGCTCAAGCGTCAGCAGGTGACGGCGATGGTGTTCGGCCATGCGGCCCATGGTCAGTTGCATGTCCGGCCCTACATCGATCCGCGTGAGCCCGCGGACCGGGAGCGGCTCGAGGCGCTGGCCGAGGCGCTGTATGCGGAGGCCGTCGCCGTGGGCGGCACGTTCGGCGGCGAGCAGGGGCTGGGCCTGTCGCGAACGGGCTTCTTCGTGCGGATGTTTCCCGAGTTGACCGCCCTGAACCTCGAACTCAAGCGGCTCTTCGATCCCGCGGGCACGCTCAATCCCGGTCGCGTGACCGGCGACGCGGCGGCCGGGTTGCCCTTTCGCGCGGCGGTGGGCCGAGCCGCGGCGCCGCCGGTCCCGGGCGTCGCGGCGGCCGCGGCCGGCCCATCGGCCATGCTGCCGGTGCTCACGTGGTCAGCCGACCGCCGGGCCGCGGAGGTCGATGCGTGCAACGGCTGCGGCACCTGCCGCACGACGGCGGCCGGCGGGCGGATGTGCCCGATGTATCGCGGCAATCCGGCCGAGGAGGCGGCCCCGCGGGCGAAGGCGAACCTGCTGGCCGCGGTGCTCGCGGGAGGCATGGATCCGCGGGCGCTGACGAACGACGCCGTCCGCGGTATCGCCGACACCTGCTTCAACTGCCACCAGTGCCGCAGCGAATGCTCGGCCGGTGTCGACATCCCGGCGCTGGTCATGGAGTTGAAGGGGGCCCACTTCGCCGCCAACAGCGCGCCGCTGCACCGCTGGCTGCTGTCGCGGGTCGATACGCTCTCCGCCTGGGGCGGCGGTATGCGGCCGCTGGCGAACTGGGCGCTGGCCAACCCCCAATCCCGCTGGCTCATCGAGAAGACCCTGGGCATCGCCCAGGGCCGCAAGCTTCCCGCCTTCAGTGGCAATCAGTTCATGCGCTGGGCGGCGCGGCGCGGGATCACGCGGCCCTCGCGCCGCAGCGGGCCGCGGGTGCTGTACTTCCTCGACACCTACGCCCGACGCCACGACCCGCTGCTCGCCCAGGCCTTCGTCACGGTGCTGGAGCGGAACGGCATCGGGGTGTTCGTCGATCCGCGGCAGGTGGCGGCCGGTATGCCGCTGGTCTCGGAGGGTGATCTCGACGGGGCGCGGCGGCTGGCGCGGACGAACATGCGGGTGCTCGCCGAGGCGGTGCGGCTCGGCTACCGGATCGTGTGCACGGAGCCGGCGGCGGTCACGTGCCTGCGGCACGACTATCCGCTGCTGGTCGACGACGACGACATGGAGCGGGTCACCGCGGCCACCTGCGACGCGACGACCTTCCTCTGGGAGTTGCACCGCGAGGGTGGGCTGCGGCTCGACTTCGAGCCACAGGCGGCGCGGGTGCTCTACCACGCTCCCTGCCACGCCCGGGCGGCCGCGGCGCCGACGCCGGCCGAGCACCTGCTGCGGCTGATCCCCGGGCTGGCGGTGCAGGCGGCCGACCGGGGCTGCTCGGGGATGGCCGGCACCTTTGGCCTGGCCCGCGAGCACTACCGGGCCAGCCTCCGGGTGGGCCTGGGGCTGGTCGCGGCGATGCGGGACGGCGGCGTGGACGCGGGCGCTACCGAGTGCAGCGCCTGCCGGATACAACTACGGCCTGCTGGAGGGCTCCGCCCCTCACGGGCTCGACGGGCTGCTGACCGCGACCAGTGGTCCGCTGACGACGACCTGACCGACCGCACCACCTGCCACGACCCGAGGCCTGCATGCAGCGACCCCACCACGAACCCGCTTTCGACGACGAGCCGCGCCGCGGCCGCGTGAGCCATGAAGACATGCTGCGGGTCGCGCTGTTCGCCGGCATGGCCGACGCGGCGGGCACGCGGCAGGCCGAGATTCGCTGGCGGGGCGGATCGGTCGCCGACCTGCGGGCGGCCCTGGAAGCTGCCTATCCGGCGATCGGCGGCCTGTTGGCCCGCAGTGCGGTGGCGATCGGCAATCGCTACGCGGCTGACGAGGCGGAGGTGCCGGCGACGGCCGATGTGGCGATCATTCCTCCAGTGAGCGGGGGCTGACGATGAGGCGAGACGAAGATCGACGCGATGCGGGGAACGGAGCGGATGGCGACGGAGGTGCGCTGGTGCGCCGGCCCGTCGATCCGCAGCGGCTTCTGGCCGCGGTGGCCGACCACGAGGCCGGCGCGAATGTGCTCTTCGTGGGCACCGCCCGGGCGGTGACCAATGGCCGGCCGGCCGTGGCGCTCGAGTTCGAGGCCCACGAGCCGATGGCGGGGCCGGAACTCGAGCGGCTCTGCCGGGTGGCGGTCGAGAAGTTCGGGCTCGTGGCCTGCGCGGTCGAGCATCGCCTCGGCCGGGTGCCCGTGGGCGAGGCGAGCGTGGCGATCGCCGCCAGCGCGCCGCATCGCCGCGAGGCCTTCGCCGCGGCCGAGTGGCTCATGGAGCGGATCAAGCGCGAGGTACCGATCTGGAAGTGCGAGGAGCGGCCCGATGGCCGCCGCGACTGGATCCATCCGGGCGGCGGCGCGCCGCAGCAGGAGGCCGCGGCCCGCGGCCCGCGAGCCGGAGGGCGGCCAAGGGGACGGCGGCGGTGAGCCGGCCGGCCGTGCTCGTCGATGCCTTCGGCCGCCGGCACACCGATCTGCGGATCAGCGTCACTGACCGCTGCAATCTCCGCTGCACCTACTGCATGCCGGCCGAGGCGATCTTCCGGCCCCGCGAGGAGTTGCTCGCCTACGAGGAAATCGCCCGCGTGGCCGCCGTGGCCGCCGGGCTCGGGGCGCATACGATCCGCCTCACCGGCGGCGAGCCCCTCCTGCGGCGCGATCTGGCGGCACTCGTGGCCCTGCTCGTCGCCGTGCCCGGGATCGACGAGGTGGCAGTGACGACCAACGGACTGCTGCTCGCGGAGCAGGCCCACGACCTGGCCGCCGCGGGCCTGCGGCGGCTGAACGTCAGTCTCGACAGTCTGCGGGAGGACGTTTTCGAGCGGATCGCCCGCCGCCGTGGGCTCGACCGCGTGCTGGCGGGCTTGGCCGCCGCGCGGCGGGCCGGCTTCGCGGAGATCCGCATCAACGCCGTTTCGATCCGCGGCCTGACGGAGGACGAGATCGTGCCGCTGGCCCGGTTCTGTCGCCGCGAGGGATTTCACCTCCGGTTCATCGAGTTCATGCCGTTGGATGCCGAGGACGCCTGGGACCGTTCGCGGGTGCTCTCCGGCGCCGACGTGCGGGCGATCCTGGAGCGCGAGATCGGGCCGCTGGTGGCGGAGACGGCCGGCGACCCGGGCCAGCCGGCGGTCGACTACCGCTGGGCCGACGGCGGTCGCGTGGGGTTCATAAATCCCGTGACGCGGCCGTTCTGCGACCGCTGCGACCGGCTGCGGCTCACGGCCGACGGGCAGTTTCGCAACTGCCTGTTCTCGACGACCGAGTGGGATGTGAAGCGGCTGCTCCGCGGCGACGGCACCGACGCCGAGATCGCGGCCCTGCTGCGGGAGTGCGTGGCCGCGAAGAAAGCCGCGCACGGCATCGACACGCCCGAGTTCGCCCGGCCGGCACGGGCGATGTACCAGATCGGGGGCTGACGTGAAGGCCACACCCTCCCGCCGCTACCTCGACAACGCGGCCACGTCGTGGCCGAAGCCCGAACCCGTGTTGGCGGCCTGGAACCGGGCGGCCCGCGAGGTGGGCGCGGCGGCGGGGCGGGCGGCCTATCGTTCCGCGGTCGAGGCCGACGCGATCCGGCAGCGGGCCCGCGCGGCCGCGGCCCGGCTGCTCGGCGGCGTCGATCCCGCGCGGGTGGCCCTGCCGGCGGGCTGCACACTCGGGCTGAACCTGGCGATCCATGGTCTCGTGCGGCCCGGCGATCATGTGATCGCCACGGCGGCCGACCACAACGCCGTGCTCCGGCCGTTGCACGCCCTGGCCCGTCGGGGGATCGCCGAACTCACGATCCTCCGCTGCGACGGCCTGGGACGGGTCGATCCCGCCGCGGTCGCCGCCGCCTGGCGGCCCGGCACGCGGCTTGTGGCGTGCCCGCACGCTTCGAACGTGACCGGGGCGATCCAGGACGTGGCCGCGATCGCAGCAGTCGCGCATGCTCGCGGCGGGATGCTCCTCGTGGACGCCGCGCAGACACTCGGGCAGATTCCGCTCGACGTGGCGGCGCTCGGGGCCGACGTCGTCGCCGCGCCGGCCCACAAATGGCTGCACGGCACCGCGGGCGTGGGCCTGCTCTGGGCGCGGGCGGGCATCGAGCCCGAACCGCTCGTGCAGGGCGGCACCGGCTCCCGCAGCGAATCGCTCGACATGCCCGAGGCGTTTCTCGACCGCATGGAGCCGGGGACGCCCGACGTGCCGGCGCTGGCCGCCTGCGCCGCGGCGGCGGACTGGCTGGAGGCGCGGGGGCTCGCGGCCACCGGCGCCGACTGCCGGGAACTCGCCGCCGCGTGCGCCGCGCGGCTGCGGGTGATCGGCGGCGTGCAGGTGTTCGCTGCCACGGGTGCGCCGATTGTGAGTTTCACGGTCGAGGGTTATGCTCCCGCCGACGTCGCCGTGATCCTCGAGCAGGCCGCGAGCATCGAGGTGCGGTCGGGGTTTCATTGCGCCGCGTGCGTGCACGAGCATCTCGGCACGTCCGCCGGCGGCACGGTGCGGGCGAGTTTCGGGCCGAGCAACGATCGTGCAGACGTCGATGCGATCGTGCGGGTGGTGGAAACGATCCGGGGCTGAAGAGGTGCGAGCATGGCGGGCATTCCCAAGGACGTGTGGTATGCGGACGGCCTGCGGTTTCAGTGCACGCAGTGTGGTGACTGCTGCTCGGGAGCCGAGGGCTATGTGTGGGTGAATCAGGCGGAGATCGACGCCATGGCCGCGCGGACGGGGATGACCGCGGCCGACTTCGAGGCGGCCTACGTGAAGCGGGTGGGCATGCGGCGGTCGCTGAAGGAGCGTCCCGGTGGCGACTGCGTGCTGCTGGACGAGAAGACGCGCACGTGCACGGCGTATGAGGAGCGGCCGCGGCAGTGCAAGACGTGGCCCTTCTGGGACTCGAACCTGCGGTCGCCGGAGGCCTGGGCGGAGGCTGCCGAGGCCTGTCCGGGCTGCAACAAGGGCCAGATCGTGCCGCTCGAGTCGATCGTCGAGCAGGCCAGCCGGATTCGGATCTGACCACACGCGAACCCGCGGCATCGTGCCGCGGTTCGCTTGGCGGGCCTTCGCCCGCTGGGGTCAACCCGGCCCTCCAGGCCTGGCCGCTCACAAGAAGCCTCCGGCGGAAGCCGGGGAGCATGGTGCACGCGAACCTGCGGCATCGTGCCGCAGGTCGCTTGGCGGGCCTCCGCCCGCTGGCGAGAGGCCGCCCTTCCGGCGGCCGGACTATGCGTCGTTCACCGGTTCGCGACCCGGACCGGCGTGGTACCGCTCGGGGCTGCCCACACCCTCTCGCCGGACGTTCGCTTCGGGCATCCCTGCCCTCCGCTCACTCGGAGGTGTCGGCGCTTCGCCCTCCGGGCTCCGCTTGCCACCTACGCCGTCTCGAGGGGATGGGCAGCCCCGCGCTGCGTCGACGAGTGCCCAGGAGGTCGATCCAACCACCCCCTGCACGCAGCGGCCGCGGGCCGCGCCGCGTGGCGAGGTTACGCAACGTCTCGGCTTCGTGCCTCGTCGGAGACGCGGGAGTGCCGGGGTGTCCTTGAAGCCCGAGGCGTGAGCCGAGGGAATGCGGATGGGCTTCCGGGGTGGCGATGCGTATTCCCTCAGCTTGCGCTTTTTGATGTTGCGCGTTCCCCAGTCTTGCTCTCAGCTTGACACGCGCGAACGGCACAAGAAGCCCCCGGCGGGAGCCGGGGGACTCCGGGTCGCATCTCGTCCCGTGTGCCATGCGATGTGGGTTTGAACCGGGAAAGTGCGTGCCGTCGTCTGGTATGGATGGCGGGGTGGTTTTCATGCCCGGAGTCCCCGGGTTTCCACCCGGGGCTTCTTGGACGGGCGACGAGACCGATTCCCAATTCAAAGGATCTGCAAAACGACGTTCGCAAGCGGATTCCTGCAGCGGCGACGCGCTGCCTCGGCACGCAGCGGCCGCAGGCCGCGCCGCGTGGAGAGTTTACGCAACGCCTTGGCCTCGTGCCTCGCGTTGCTTTGCCGGCCTCCGCCGGCTTTTGATGGCCCGCCCTCCAGGCGGGCAACCAACGCGCTGCCTCGGCACGCAGCGGCCGGGACGAACCTTGGCTTCGTCCGCGGCTGCGTAAGCCTGCCGGGGCCATGGATGGCCCGGCAGGCGCGAATCACAGTATGCCGCCGTGCGTCCGCCAGGGCGTCATGTGCGATGGCTGGTCGAGGAACCAGATTCGCTCCCACTCGTCGGTGATCGCGCGGAGATCCTCGGACGTGTAGATGAGCTGCTGGGCCCGGCGGACGGGATCACCGGAGTACATCGGGATCAGACAGCCGGTGCTCGTCGCCAGCATGGCGGCCGCGCACACCATCAAGATCGCCTTCCTCATCGCATGGTCCTCCTGACCGTGCCGGTGCTCCCCGGGCCTTCCTGGCCGAGCGGGAGCAGGGATGTAACGGGTCGCGGGCGTGCGGAGAAGCCCGCTTGGCCAACCGCCCAGGCTGCCCGGCCTACCGGGGCGGCGGCAATTGACTGGCGGCGTCTTCCGGTCCCCGCGGCGTGGGGGGCTGTGGCCTGCGGGGCCGCTGCTCGAGCGACCGCACGCGGGCCTCCATTTCCTTGCCGGGCTTGAACGTGACGATCGTCTTGGCGAGCACCGGCACGGCCTGGCCGGTACGCGGGTTGCGGGCCATCCGGGCCTCCCGCCGCTTGATCTGAAAAATGCCGAAGTTCCGCAGTTCCACCCGGCCCTCCTCGACCAGGGCGTCGATCAGGGCGTCGAACGTCTGCTGGACGAGCTGCCGGGTGCGAAGCTGGGGAAGATCGATCCGCTCCGCGATCGTCTTGACCAAGTCCTTCTTGGTCTTGGACTTTGGTTTGTCGTTGGGCTGCGACACGATCGCCGGGCTCCGGCCGCCACCGCCACGAATGATCCAGGATGGAGCAATGCATGGCAGGTGCTGAATTCGTCCGAAGCCTAGGGTTGACAACCACTACTGTCAAATTTCAGGGCCCTGCGCCGGGGGCGCAAGAACACCGGCCCCTGTGGTATCGGCGGCACATTCGCCAAACTTGATACAACCGGTCGCTTTTCGGAGTTCCGTGCCCATGCCCCAGTCCGACAGGACACCCCCTCTCGTCCAAGGCCCGCAGCCTGAAGTGGCGCTGGCGGTTTCGCTGGGCCGGCTCACGCTGCCCAATCCGATCCTCGTGGCCTCCGGGACCTTCGGTTACGGCCGGGAAATGACCGGATTCGTGGACCTCGCCCGCCTCGGCGGGATCGTGCCCAAGACGATCACGCCGCAGCCGCGGCAGGGCAACCCGCCCTGGCGGACCGTGGAGACGGCCGCCGGCCTGCTCAACTCGATCGGCCTCGACAACGACGGTGTCGACGCCTTTCTCGCCAAGCAACTCCCCTGGCTCGTGGGCTGCGGCGCGCCGGTGATCGTGAGCATCGCCGGGGCCGACGCGGCGGAGTTCGTCGCCCTGGCCGAGCGGCTCGACGCGGTGCCCGGCATCGCGGCCCTGGAGTTGAACATCTCCTGTCCAAACGTCAGCCACGGCGTCGATCTCGGCTCGGATCCGGCCGCGTGTCGCGGCGTCGTGGCGGGCGTGCGCGGGGCGACGGCGCTGCCGGTGATCGCAAAGCTGACGCCGAACGTGACCGACATCGTGGCCATCGCCCGGGCGGCCCGCGACGGCGGCGCCGACGCGGTCACGCTCATCAACACCTGCCAGGGCATGGCGGTCGATTGGCGGCGGCGGCGGCCGATGCTGGGCAACGTGATCGGCGGCCTGAGCGGGCCGGCGATCAAGCCGATCGCCCTGCGGTGCGTCCACCAGGTGCGTCGCGCCGTCGGGATCCCGATCATCGGCGTGGGCGGCATCATGACGATCGACGACTGCATGGAGTTTCTGGTCACCGGCGCCTCCGCCGTGCAGGTGGGCACCGCCAACTTCGCGGAGCCGGTCGTCTCCACGCGGCTCCTCGACGCGTTGCCGGCCGCGGTTCGCGAACTCGGCGCGACGCGTCTGGCCGACGTCGTGGGCACGCTCGCGGTGCCTGACCGGTCCTCCTGTCCGCCCCCGGCCGTCGCCCCCGCAGGAAGCCACGCATGACGACGCCTCTGCAGCCAGCCGCCCCGCCCCGGACCAGCCGGGCCCTGTCCGGCATCCAGCCCACCGGCCGGTTTCACTGGGGCAACTACTTCGGGGCCATCCGCCAATACATCGACCTCCAGCCCGGGGGGGGCCATCAGGCGGCCGACGAGGCCTATTACTTCATCGCCGACCTGCACGCGCTGACCACCGTTCGCGACCCGGCCCGGCTGCGGGCGCTGGTGCATGCGGCCGCGGTCGACCTCGTGGCCCTGGGGCTCGATCCCGAGCGGGCGGTGCTGTTCGTGCAGTCCGATGTGCCCGAGGTGACGGAACTCACCTGGCTGCTCATGACCGTCTGCCCGATGGGCCTGCTCGAGCGGTGCCACGCTTACAAGGACAAGAAGACCCGGGGGCTGCCGGCCGACGCGGGGCTGTTCACGTATCCCGTGCTCATGGCCGCCGACATCCTTGCCTACGACGCCACCGTCGTGCCGGTGGGCGAGGATCAGGTGCAGCACATCGAGGTCTGCCGCGACCTCGCCGGCACCTTCAACCACCTCTATGGCGAGGTGTTTACCTTGCCCAGGCCGCGGCTCGTGGAGGGGGGGGCGAAGGTGCCCGGCACGGACGGCCAGAAGATGAGCAAGAGCTACGAGAACACGATCGAGGTCTTCGAGGATCTTGCCGCGCAGAAGAAGAAGATCATGCGGATCACGACCGACTCGCGGCCCATGGAGGAGCCGAAGGCGCCGGACGACGACCATCTCTACCAGCTCTACGCCCTGCTTGCCCCCGAGGCCGACCGGCTGCGGATGGCCGAACTCTATCGCCGCGGCGGCTTCGGCTACGGCGAGGTGAAGAAGGCGCTCGTCGAGGCGGCCGCGGCGTTTTTTGCGGACGCCCGGGCGCGGCGGGCGGAACTGGAGAGCGACCCGGCGCGGATCGAGGCGATCCTCGCGGCCGGGGCGGCGAAGGCCCGTGCGAAAGCCCGGGCGGTGCTCGACCGGGCCCGGCGGGCCTGCGGGCTGGATCGCTCGGCGCCGGCGGTGGCGAGCGGGAAGGGAAAGCCATGAAGGTTCTCGGCGTCGGCACCGACATCACGGAGTGCCTGCGGATCGCGCAGATGATCGAGCGGCACGGCGAGCTGTTCGTGGGTCGCGTCTACACGCCGCTCGAGATCGAGTACTGCCGCAGCCGGCGGATGGCCACGCAGCACTTCGCCGGCCGCTGGGCGGCGAAGGAGGCGGTGCTCAAGGCGCTGGGCACGGGCTGGTGCATCCTCGTGAGCATCTCCCACTGCCGCTCCCACGCCACGGCCTACGCCGTGGCCCTCGACGAGGTGCCGAGCACGTTCATGGCCGACCCGCCCTGGCTGTGATCGGAAAATTGGGGACGGGAGCCGATTTCCCGGGAATCAGCTCCCGTCCCCAATTCGTTTGACCACGCACTGCCCCCCGGACTCGCCCGCATGGACGGCGCTCGCGACCTGCAGCCCCTCGAACCGCTGGCGGCTGGACTGGCCGGCCTCCTCGATCAGATCGAGGCCGTGCAGTGCTGGATCAAGGATCGGCAGGGCTGCTATGCCTGGGTGAACCGCGGCTTCCTGCTGAACTACGCCCTGGAGCGGGCGGAGCAGGTCGTCGGACGCAGCGATTACGACCTCTCGCCGCATCACCTCGCCGATCAGTACCGGCTCGACGACGAGCGGGCGCTGGCAGGCAAGACGGTCGACGGCCGGATCGAGCTCGTGGGCCGCTTCGACCGCACCGCCGTCTGGTCGCTGACTACGAAGAAGCCGCTGCGTGACGCCCGCGGCAGGATCGTCGGCACGCTGGGGATGACGCGGGTGGTCGATGCCGACGCCGTCCACGCGGGCGACGCCGACGCGGCCCTCGGCCTGGTGCTTGTCCACATGCGGAAGAACTTCTCCGCGCCGCTTGCGAACACCGAACTGGCGCGGATCGCTGGCCGCTCCGTGCGGGCCTGCGAACGGATGTTTCGCCGGCACATGCAGGCGACGCCGCAGCAGTTCCTGCGGCGGCTGCGTCTGCGGCTGGCCTGCCGCGAGCTGACCACCACCCGCCGCCCACTCGCCGCCATCAGCGCGGCCCACGGCTTCTGCGACCAGAGCCACTTCGTCCGCGAGTTCCGCCGTGAGTACGGCCTGTCGCCGGGCGAGTACCGCAAGCGGCAGGGCGGCGGGGCAGCCTCCGAGTTGCCGCCGAAACGCGGGGAGCCTCCGAAGCGCTGACGGCCTGCCGGGCGAGACCGCTCCCACCATCGCTAGGCCGCCGGCCCCGGCCAGCCCGGCTGCCAGGTGTCTTCCATCCGCGGGTAGCGTTGCCGCAGGGCGATGTATTCCTCGACCATACCCCTGATCCGAGGCTGCAGGCGGGCCTGGTAGGCAGGGTCGGAAATCGGCGCCAGCGGCAGCAGGTAGAAATGCCAGGTCGGCTTCCGCGCGGCGCTGTGGTACCCCATGTGCAGCGTCCGCCGCGGGGTCTCCATGCCGGCGTTGTAGCCACGATGGATGAGGTTGTTGTTGTAGAGCAGCGCGTGGCCGGCGGGAATCTTCACGGGGATCCCGCCCGGCATCGCCGCGTCGACGGGAGCGTAGTGCTTCGATCCGGCGAATGCCGCATCCTCCGCCGGGGTGTTGGGCCGCCGGTGGCTGCCGGGCACTACCCACAGGCTCTGCTCCTCGTAGAGCGGCAGGTTGATCTGCACGCTGTTGTGCGGCCAGGCCGGTGAAAACAGCTCGTCGCGGATCTCGTCCGGCGGAATCTGGATCACGTCGCGGTGCCAGCCGAGGTTGTAGGTGACGCCGGGGTTCGTCGCGAAGATCGACGCGTTGTTGATGATCGGGTGCGGCCCGAGCAGCTCTTCCACGATCTCGAGCACGGCCGGGATGTGGTAAGCGTGCAGGATCGACGTGGCCCGGGGGGTGCCGAGCATGTGGATGTAGTACTGCTTCGCGCGGGTTCCGAACGAGTCCAGCGGGTCGCCGAGGTGCTGCATCGACGAGCAGGCGACTGTTGACGGCGGTTGAAAACGGCGGCGCGGGGCGGTCGAAAATGGTGGCGCTGGGTGGTGTTGACCTCTCCTGATTCCGTGGGGGTGTCGCGGGTTGTTCGGTCGCCTCGTC
>JAJTED010000158.1 GCA_021300535.1 Planctomycetaceae bacterium
CGGCAGGTAGGTGACTCCGTTCTGGGGCTGCGACTCGTCGTACAGGTACGTGTCGCGGTGGACGAGAAAGTCGATCAGCTCGTTGGCCGGGATTCCGAAGGCGAGGCCGTCGAAAATCGCGGCGCCGGCGCAGGCCACCGCCACCACCTCGCCCCGGGCATTGAAGATCGGGCCGCCGCTGTTGCCCGGGTTGATGGCCGCGTCGGTCTGGATGAGCCGCATCTGCTCGATCGTGCGGGTGGTGCTGGAGACGATGCCCTGCGTCACGCTCCGCTCCATCCCCAGGGGATTGCCGATGGCGAACACCATGTCGCCGACCCGCAGGTCGTCGCGGTCGTTGATCACCACGGGCTCGGGCAGCCGCCCCTTGGCCTCCTCGACGTCGAGCTGGAGGATCGCCAGGTCGCGGAGCGGCTGGAGCGCGATGATCTTCACCTTTCGCAGTTCCGTCTTCTCGAAGCCCTTGTCGGTCTTGCGGAACAACGTCGCCTGGATCCGGGTGTGTTTCTCGACGACGTGGTAGTTGGTCACGACGTGGCCGTCACGGCTGATGAGAAAGCCGGTGCCCAGGCCACCCGGATTGCGGATCATGACCACCGCCTCCCCGAATCGCTTCACCAGCTCCGGCACCTCGCGGGCCTCGAGCATGCCGGTGCGGAAGATGCCGCGGTCGGTCTCCGCCTCCAGCTTGCGGCCGCTTGTGTCTTCGCTCGTCACGGCGAGCACCCGCTTGGCGGGAATCTGCACGACCTCGAAGCCCAGGTCGAGGACCACGCCATCGTCATTCTGCCGAAGGAGCGGACCGGTGACCTTGCCGCCACCCACGAGCGTGACGGTGACGATCTCGGCGGCGGCGGCCGTGGCGGCCGACAGGGCGAGGGCGAACAGAAGAACGGGCAGGCGGAGCATCAGGGGGCCTCCTTGTCGCGGCCGACGTAGATCACGAGCCGATCCTGGCTGACCACCGCCAGGTCGCGGGCAGCGTCGCCATCGGCGTTGAGCCCGGCCACGAGCCGCGGCTCCGAGACCATGTCCTTTGACTCGCCGCCGTCGTAGGGATACTTCCGGTCCTCGAACACCTTCCAGGTCACCGACCGCTGCAGCGCGTCGGCACCGCGGAGCAGGGCCGTGAGCTGGTGCTTGCGGTCGTCGCACAGGGCGACGTCCTCCGTCTGGTCGCCGTCGATGTCGGTGACCAGCACCCGGTGGATCGTCGACTCGCTCACGCCGCTGCGGCGGCCGACGCGGCCATCGACGCTCTCGAGCAGCTTGAGCTCCCAGGGCTGGCCGCGGGAGAGCCGCACGATCCGCTCCTGATCGACGAGCACGACTCCAAGCACCGGGTCGCCGCGGAGGCCGGCCCCCGTCGCTGGCTTCACGCTCTCGGCCACCCGCATCACACCGGCGTCGTCGGCCTGGAGGCGGTGGAGGAACGCCCCACCTTGCTCGAGCGCCCAGGCGGCGGCGGACTTGCCCGGGGCATTCGGAATCGGCAGGTACGACGCGATCTTCTGCCCCTCGGTGAGCATCACCTGATCCACCGGGTGGAGGTCGTCGCCGAGCCACTGGAGCACGCCGTCGGTGAGCCGCGCCTTACGCAGGCTGCCGCCGACGTCGAGCACGCCATACTCGCCCGGCTCGAACTTCGCCAGAAGCGCCGGGGAGGAGACCACCGGCTTGCCGTCCTGGAGCGTGACCAGCTTGCCGGCCGGTGCGAAGGCGTCCTGCACGAGGAGCGTGTCACCGCCGAGCCACACGACCTGCTCCACCTTGGCGCCGAGGTCGGCATAGCGGGTCTTCACCGGCTCCGGCTTGTCGGCCGGCCAGACGAAAAGGTCGAGGTCGGTGGCCACCCGCTGGGCCCACCAGACAGTCTTCCCGGCCACTTCGAGCGCGAGAATCTTGCGGTCCTTGCCCGGCTGCTCCCAGGGCTGCGGGTAGGTGAGCCGGCCGTTTTCCCAGCGGCAGCGGTGCAGGTCGGCAGCGTCCTTCGCCCACGCGAGGAGCGTGCCCGGAGCCGCGACGGGGGCGGCCACCGCCTTGATGCCGCCGATCGCGGGAAACGTCTCCTCGTCCAGCCAGCCGGCCGCTCCCAGCCGGTGGACCCGCAGTCGCGGCTGAGTGGCATCGACCGCCACGATGGCCGGGGTCTTGGCGGCACCGTCGCCGAGGAGTATGCCGCACCAGCCACGCTTCGCAGCGGCCGGCATCGGCAGGGCGTCCTGCCGTCCGATGTCGGTTGCCTCGCCCTGCGCGAGCTGGTACCGCCGCAGCACGCCCTTGTCACTCCCGCCCAGGAGCAGCAGGTCGGCCTTGCCGGTCCGGGGCGCAGCGACCCGGAAGCCGTCGACCGTCTGGTCGTGGAGCGTCTGGGCGGCGAGCAGGCGGCCCTCGGATCCGCAGGGATACCAGCGGACCACCTGCCGGGCCGCGCTCGACCACTCGACGAGATCCTGGTCGCCGTCGCCGTCGAGATCCGCGAGGTGCCAGTCGAGCCGCGGGCGGATTTCCCGCGGGGCGAGCCACACCGCCCGGCCGCCGCGAACGAGCGGCAGCTGCTGGATGCCCTGCTCATAGCTGATGAGCAGTTCGTGCCGGCCGCCGGGCAGGTCGCGGATGAGCAGGCAGCCGCGCCGACCGGTGGGCGTTCCCGGGAGCAGGTTCCACTCGCCCGTCTTCTTCCACGCCCCCTTGGCGTCCACCGCCTTGTCGGCGGCCTGGGTGTAGATGGAGATACGGTTCGACGGGTTGGTGAGCACGAGCAGTTCAGGACGCTTGTCGCCATCGACGTCATGGGCCACCGCATCGACCGGCATCTCGTCGATCGCCACCTCACCGTGCGCCCAGTCGGCAGCCAGCGGTAATTCATTGGGGCGTTCGGGATCTTTTTTGTCCTCCCGGGTCCGCTCGGCCGGCGCGAGCCAGCGGTACAGGTCGAGCCGCGCCTGCCGCGGGTTGACGACGATCACGTCGTCGCGGCCGTCGTTGCCGAGGTCGGCCACGGCGAGCCGCTCGGCGCGACCGTCGAGCGGAATCACCCGCATCCCCTGCCAGCCGTCGAAGGCGGCGACCGGCGGCGCACCGCAGAGGCTAACGGCTCCCGCCGCCAGGACCGTTCCTACGGTCCGCGTCCAGAATCGACTGCTTTTCCGTTGATGCATCATGGGAGGAGAATATCTCGGGGACAGTGCGGTTTGCCAGCGCATGCCGGAACGACGGCGTGTCGTCGCCGCCGGGATCATCCGGCAGGCCCGACCTGGCCGGGCGATGGCATGCCGCGGAGTTCGAACCGTTCCAGAAGAGGCCTTCCGGTTCGTGGATCAGATGGCTCGGCTTCCCGCAGCCTCGTGACGCCGGAAATCGCGGCGAACATCAGCCCGACCGTCCCGCTCACGGGCTGCAGCAAGGGGGAGATACGCTCGAGCGTTGCAGTCGCGTCGACCGACACCTGCCCCGCCGGAAGCGCCGCCAAGATTGCGACCGCTCCTCCCGGACCCGGCATGCCGAACGACCCGGCTCCGGGGAAGCTCCGCGGCACGACATGGTGCGGCACCGGCCCGCCCCGTGGCACTGCATCACCGCCGTCTGAACCTGCGCCGCCGCCAGCCGACCCGTCGCCGGCCAGCGGCGCGTGCGGACGAACGACGACACCCTGATTGCGTGCCGTCGTCATCCATGCCAGCGCCAGCGAGGCGGCGATCAGCGATCCCACCATGACCGCACTGCGGACGCGGCCCCGTGCCGTGGCGGTCCGCAGCGTAGCCTGCACCCGCGCGTCCAAACCGTTTCCCGGCTCCGACCAGGGCAAATCAGCCACCAGGCGCTCGAGTTCGGCGTCGTTCATGTGAGGTGCTCCAGGGAGGCCCGCAGGGTGTTCAAGGCGCGGCGATAGCGATCGGAAATGGTCATCGTGGCCTCGTTCATCACGTCGGCCAACTGCCGAAACGAGAGATTGTTCGCGACCCGCAGGACCACGATTTCCCGCAGGTCGTCGGGCAGCGATTCGACGGCTGCCTGAACAAGCCGCCGGGACTCCGCGGCAGCGACCGCGGCGGAGGCGTCTGCTGCGGCCGCCGCCTGGTGGTTCGCCTCGTCGAACACACTGGCCTGACGGACACCTGCCCGACGGCGCTCGTCAATCGCTGCATTCCGCACCGCTCGATACACATACGCCACACGGTCTCCCGCAGGAGGCCGCCGTTGTCGGCAGACCCGCACGATCGCTTCGTGAACTGCATCCTCGGCCTGCTGGTGGCTGCCGGTGACCGACAAGGCAAGCAGAAACAGGCCACGCCGCTCCTCCCGGTACACGGTCTCGATCCAAGACATCACGCCGGCCTCGACTGCGCCGCAGGTTGTTTCAAGCCACCGGCGCCGACGCGGCCAGGCGTTGCGAACTCCGTTCACTCCGGATCACGCACAAGCCCGCCGGGTGTACGGATACTTCCCGGGGAATGCGGGCCAGCCGCGAAGCCTCGGAGACTCCTCCAGATTCCCCAGGTCGCCGGGGCAGGGAACGAGGCAGCCCGGGGCCGCCGCGGCACGAAAATCGGGGCGGAGAGATTCGAACTCTCGACCTCTTGGTCCCAAACCAAGCGCGCTAGCCAGACTGCGCTACGCCCCGGAGGCTCGGCAGTGTAACACGCGGCCGCGGCGGCGGCCCGCGTGCCACACAGGGCCGGTTATTCGGTGATGTGGTCCAGCAGCCGCTGGAACTCGTCCAGGTCGGCGAACGGGATCACGATCCGGCCCGCACCCTTGCCGTTGGCATGGACCACGACCTTCACGCCGAGCGCCCGCCGCAGCTGGTTTTCCACCGCCACGATCTGGCTCGCGCGACGGGTGGCCGGCCGGCCGGGCTTCCGCCGCACGCCCCCGCCCGCCGGCAGACCGGCCGCGGTCTCCTCGGCGGCGTCGAGCGCCGGCAGTTCGGTGGCCTCGACCGCGTCGTCGCGTCGCAGGATCTCCTGCACCTCGGCCTCCACGGCCCGCACCGACAGGCCTTCGGCGGCGACCCGGCTCGCCAGCCGCACCTGCTCGTCCTCGTCGCCGAGCGGCAGCAGGGCGCGGGCATGGCCCATCGACAATGCCCCGGACCGCAGCTGCTGCTGCACGGCCTCGGGCAGCTCCAGCAGGCGGATCAGGTTGGCCACGTGCGAGCGATCGATCGAGAGCCGCTTGGCGAGTTCCTCCTGCGTGCAGCCCCAGGTGGCGAGGTACTGCTTGAAGCTGGCCGCCTTCTCCAAGGCGTCGAGGTCGCGACGCTGCAGGTTCTCGACGATCGCGATCTCCGCCATCTGGCGGTCGTCCACGTCGAGCACGCGGACTAGCACCCGCTCCCAGCCGAGGCGGCCGGCCGCGGCCAGGCGGCGCTGGCCGGCGATCAGTTGGTAGCGGTCGCCCCGCGGCCGCACCACGATCGGCTGCACGAGGCCGTGCTCCCGCAGGCTCTCCGCCAGCTCGGCCAGCTCGGCG
>JAJTED010000159.1 GCA_021300535.1 Planctomycetaceae bacterium
GTGTTGAACACGTTGCGGTAGGTGTCCGCGGCCGCCGCGGCAGGCGAGCCCTCGTCCAGATCGGCGCAGCGGCCGTAGTCCCAGAAACCAGCGGTCAACAGCTGGGCCAGCGAAGATCCATTGTTGACATGGGCGAAGAACATCGCCAGCGAATGAAACGTCAGGATGGCCACACCGCCCGGGGCAAGCACGCGACTCAATTCCTCGAGCCACCGCCGCTGGTCTTCCTGGCGGAGATGCGTCATCACCGAGATGCCGTACACGAGGTCGAACGCGTCGTCCGCGAAGGGTAACTGGGGATTTCGCTCGATCCGTCGATACCGGCCCCGGCCGCCGTGTTCGTGCAGCCAGGAGATGCCTACGTCGTCGATGTCGACTCCAACCACCGCCTCGGCGCCATGAGCCGCTTCCATGAAACGGCTGACCCGACCGCAACCGCAGCCCCAGTCGAGCACCCGCGGCCGGGACGGTGGCGACTGAGTGGCAGCTGCATACAGCAACTGAAGGCGGTGAAAATCGGTGGCGCCGTTGTAATTGAAGACGTACGGCTCACGGATGTGGGTTGTCCGCTCCATGACCAGTCGCGAAGGCTCGACGACGGGCGGGCGGGCCGGCACCAGGAAGGGCAGCGTCTCCGCGCGGCCCGTCAGGCCGGCGAACCGGATGCCGAGTTCGATGTCTGCGTCTGGATTCGCCGGCAGTTCGATCTGGAAGCCGAACTCCTCCCGCCGCCCTTCCAGGCCGCAGCGGGCGAGCACGTAGTCCACGAACTCTTCCGGCCCCGTCCGCTGCGGCAGGGGCGCATGCGGCAGCGGACTGCCGTTGGCGAGAATGGTGAACGCCCGCGGAAGTGCCCCGGGCGGCACCACCCATCCGCAGAACATCCGGCGACCATCGGCGGCCGGCCGCAGGCGGTCCGGCTGGCAGTTCCACAACCCGCCTGCCAGGGCGAGCCGCCGGATCTCGAGATACGTCGCCGCGTTCAACATCCACCGCACCTTGCCACCGCGGTACCGTCGCCTGGGAAGCCACTGCGGACGGTCACCTTACAGACCGGCACCGTTCGCCGCGAGCGCGATCCTTGCAGATCCGTAACTTTCCGCCTTGAGTCGGGTGGTACCTCCGGCTACCTTTCCGCCGATCTTTTCCCGCGCCGGTGTCGCCCGCCATGCTCACTTTGTTCATGCACATCCCAAAGACCGGCGGCCAGACCCTGCACGACTGGCTCGTTCACATCTATGGACCGTCCGGCCTGCTGGTCTGGAATCCTTCCAACCTGTGGGGACTTGGACGGATCCGGGCGGAGTTGGCGACCCTGCTCGCGTCGCGACCGGAGGTGCGGGCGGTCGCCGGGCATTTTCCCTACGGCGTGCACGAAGCTCTCGGCGGCCGCGCCTACCGCTACGTGACGTTCTTTCGCGATCCCGTGGACCGCTGGATCAGCGAACGCGTCCACCACATCACGAAGAACGCCGACTTCTTCCTGTTGCGCCGTGGCTTCGCGGAGATCTACGGTGATCCCGACCTGTTCCGGCTGCTGCAATCCACCATCATCCGCGACGACGACATCGACGTGCAGGCTCGCTTTGCGCGGCACGGTGAGCCGATGCCGCCAGGCGGAAAGCCCTCGGGCTGGAAGCTCTCCGCCGCGGAGGTGGTCGAGCGATTCTGGTTCGTGGGCCGCCAGGAATCCCTGGCGCAAGACTGCCGCCGCCTGGCACGGCTCCTGGGCGCCGAAGACGTTCCCGTGTCCACATCCCGAAACGTCGCCGGTCTCGGCAACGTCCGCGGCGGGCTGACTGCCGATGAAATCGCCTGGATCGAGAGCCGAAACCTCGCGGACATCGCCCTGTGCCAGCAGGTCCCGGTGACGTCGGGCAGCCTCCCGGCCGCGCCGCCAGCCGCATCGGACCGAGCCGCCCTGGTCGAAGCGATTCTGCACGCGGCGCTGCGCCGCGTCGGCGAATGCTTCGTCGCACTGCACGCCGATCGGCTCGCGGCGCAGAAGATTCTCGACCACTACGCCGCCCGCGACGCGGCACGGGCAGCCTAGCAGGCTGTCGAACAAGTCTGCCCGAGCAGGATGCGAGGAATGCCGACCGTGGAAACCCTCGGCGTTTCCACCGGTCGGCCAAGTGGACAAAGGCCATGGCGGCGGGAGCAGGGATGTGAACGAGTACGTCGAACCGCTGGGCATGCGGGTCTTGATCCGCAAGGACGAGAGCCGGCACAAGACCCGGGGCGGGATCGTGCTCCCCGATCAGGCCGAGATTCCCACGATCACTGGCCGCGTCGTCGAGGTCAGCATCCAGGTGGAGCGGGACGCCGACTTCCCCATCGAGAAATACGACAAGGTGCTGTTCCACCCCAAGAACTCGATTCCCGTCGACTTCGAGCAGAACAACCTCCTCTACGTCGTCCCGATCGAGGACGTGGTCGCCGTCTTCCGCCGGCATGACGAGCCGCGGCCCCGGCGCCGTGGACAGACCGAACCCGGGGCCGATCCGCCCACACCCGAGGCCGGCTGACGCCGGTTCTCCCAGCCCGCCGTCCAGACTCACCATGGCCCGCCCGCGCTCTTCGTCGTCCACCACCGGCACGCTCCGCATCGGCGATCAGTGGAATGCCATCACCATCATCGCCCACTCGCAGACGCATCCCCTCAAGGCGATCTGCGAGTTGACCGAGAATGCGATCGATGCCGGCGGCCGCCGGATCCGCATCGTCCGCCGCCGCCAGCGCGGCACCGTGTTTCTCGAGGTCGAGGACGACGGCCGGGGCGTGGCTCCGGATGACGACGGCGATCCCGACTTCGAGCGCATCGCGACCCACCTCTGCGACTCCATGAAGCGGCACCTCGACCCCCGCGGTCGCAAGGGCGTGCACGGCGAGTTCGGTATCGGACTGCTGTCGTTCTGGGCGCTGGGCGAGGAGTTGCGAATGACCTCCGCGGGATCGGGCGGACGGCCCGCCGAACTGCACCTCGTCCGCGGACAGCGGGAGTACGCGATCCGGCCCGTCCGTGGCCGGATCGTGACCGAAGGCACGCGGATCGTGGTCGGGCCGCTCCTCGAATCGACCCGCAAGCTCGTGACCGGCGAAAAGATCGCCCGCTACCTGTCGGCCGAACTTCGCGATCGCATCCGCTCGACGGGCGCCCGGATTCTCGTCGCCGACCGCGTCGCCCGCCGCGAGATCACCGTCACGCCCCGCGAGTTCACGGGCGAGCGTCTCGAGCTTCCCCGCCGCTACCCGACCCCGCTCGGCGACGTGCAGGTGGAGATCTACGTGCGGACCGAGGGCGAGCCGGGCGATGGCGGCGTCGGTTTGTGCAAGGACGGCACCCGCGTGCTCAAGGAAATCGCCGAGCTGCTCCCCTTCCAGCACGCCCCGTGGACCGACCGGCGGCTGGAGGGGCTCATCGACTTCGATCCGCTCACCCTCGCCCCCGGCACCCGCAGCGGCGTCGTGCCCGACGCGGCCTTCGAGGCGCTCGTCGCGGCCGCTGCGGTGATCGAGACCGACCTGGCCGCGGCCCTCGAAACCCGCGAGCAGGCGGAGACCGAGCGGGCCAGCCGGCAGCTCCTCAAGCAGGTGCACAAGGCGTTCGTGTCGGCGCTCGCGGAGCTGCCCGCGGAGGAATACGTCTACTTCGACATCCCGAAGCCCGCCGGCGATGGCGACGGCGCACCCGGCGAGCCGCTGTCAGCGGCCAGCGGCAAGCCCTCCGGTGGCGGGCAGCAGCCGGCCGACCAGCCGCAACTCTTCCCTGCCGAACCTGGCCCCTTGCATGCCGTGCGGATCACGCCGCGGCACCCGCGTCGGCCCCCAGGCGGCACGGCGCGGCTCGCGGCGCGGGCCTGCGATGCGGCGGGCACGCCGATCGCCGCCGGCGTGTCGTATGCGTGGCACCTCGTGAACGGCGCCGCGACCCTGACGCCCGACGGCGCGGCGTGCGCGGTCACGGGAAGCGGCATCGGCGCCGCGACCGTCTCCGTGACCGCCGTGCAGGGCGACGCGCACGTGACCGACCAGGTCGAGATCCGTTTCGCGGAGGGCGTCGGCGACGACGACGGCCCATCCCAGCGGGGCCTGCCCTCCTACCGGCTGGAGGCCGAGCACGGCCAGCCGTGGCGGTCCCGGTATGACCAACGCGGCAACGAAATCGTGATCAACTCCGCACACCGCGACTTCCTCGCCAGCCGGGTGTCGCCGGCCAAGCATCGCCGCTACATCGGCAAGCTCTACGCCAAGGAGGTCGTGCTCAGCAACTTCCCGCACGAGAGCCCCGCCCAGGCCCTCGAGCGGCTCGTCGAGATCACCCTGCGGACCGAAGACTCGTTGTAGTCCCCGGCGGGCGGCCCGCCGGCGCAGCCCCCCATCCCGCCCAGATCGCCGCAACGCCCGCCTGACCACCACGGCCGGCCTCTTCCGCTCATGGCGCCCGATCGGTACGGCCGATACGACCCGCAGGGTCCGCCGCGCGCCCGGTCTGCACGCGACGCCCCGCCGGGAAGCACCATGACCACCGCCTCATCCACGACCGCCGCGCCCTCGGGCGCCACCGCATGGTTCGCCGACCAGATTGCGAACCTCGGCGCGTTCGCGATGGGGAGCATCGCCGGCGTGGGCGACGTCTGCCTGTTCGCCCTGCGGACGGTGGGCTGGATCTTCGCCCGGCGGCAGCGGCGAGACGTGCTGATCCCGAACTTCTACCAGATCGGCGTCATGTCGCTGCCGGTGGTCGCCCTCACGGGCCTGTTCATCGGCATGGTGCTGGCGGTGCAGAGCTTCGCCCAGTTCAAGGCCCTGGGGCTGGAGACGCGACTCGGCTCCGTGATCAACCTGTCGCTGGTCCGCGAACTCGGGCCGGTGCTCGCCGCCACGATGCTCGCCGGCCGCGTCGGCAGCGCGATGGCGGCCGAACTGGGCACGATGCGGGTCACCGAGCAGATCGACGCCCTGGAGAGCATGGGGGCCAACCCCATCTACTATCTCGTCGTCCCCCGGTTTCTCGGCTGCCTCGTGCTCATCCCTTCGCTGACGGTGATGGCCGACTTCATGGGCGTGCTCGGGGGCTACCTGTATTCCCACGTGCTCCTCGGCATCGATTACCACCACTACTGGGAGAACTCCCGCGAGTACGTCGACGCCTTCGATTTCCTGATGGGCATCTTCAAAAGCCTGTTCTTCGGGGCGGCCATCGCCCTGGTGAGCTGCCACCACGGCTTCCACTGCGACCACGGCGCCGAGGGCGTCGGCCGGGCCGCCACCAACGCCTTCGTCCATTCCTTCGTGCTGATCCTCGTGCTCGACCTGTTCCTGGGGATCTGGCTGAACAACGTCCACGACTTCTTCCGCCCCGAGGGGCCGCGCCGGCTCCTCTGAACCCCGCCCATGAACGCCACCGCCACCGCCCGCACCGCCGCCCCCGACGCCGCCGACCAGCCGGTGCTGCGGATCGACGCGGTCGGCGTGCGGTTCGGCCGGCACGAAGTGCTCCGCGACATCGCGCTCGACCTCGCCGCGGGCGAGACGCTCGTGATCCTCGGCGAGAGCGGCTGCGGCAAGACCGTGCTCCTGAAGACGATGATCGGACTCGTGCGGCCGACGACGGGCGACGTGCTGTTCGAGGGGCGATCTCTCACGCGGATGAACGACCGCGAACTGGCCCATCTCCGCACCCGCTACGGCTTCGTCTTCCAGGGGGCGGCCCTGTTCGACAGCTACACGATCGCCGACAACATCGCCTTTCCGCTGCGGGAGCACACCCGGATCCCCGAGGCCCAGGTCCGTGACATCGTCACGACCCTGGTGGACGAGGTGGGCCTGCCCCGTAGCGTGCTCGCGAAGAAGCCCGTGCAGATCTCCGGCGGCATGCGGAAGCGGGCCGGCCTCGCCCGGGCTCTGGCACTCGATCCCCAGCTGGTGCTCTACGACGAGCCCACGACCGGTCTCGATCCGATCATGAGCGACGTCATCAACGAGCTGATCCTCAAGGCGCGGGCCCGGCCGCGGGTGTCGAGCGTCGTCGTCACGCACGACATGCACACCGCCCGCAAGGTGGCCGACCGGATCGTGATGCTCTATCCCCTGTTCCGCCTCAGGCCCGGGGAGCCGCAGATCGTGTTCGAGGGCACGCCAGCCGAGCTCGACGCCTGCCGCGACCCGCGAATTCGGCAGTTCATCGAAGGGCGGGCCGGCGGCCGCCTCACCGAACTCCAGGAGGAACAGGGACTGACCGACGGGCAGAAAGCCGGGGAGGAAGGCGGGCCATGAACGATCGCGTGATGCAGTTTCGGGTGGGTGTGGTGGTGCTCGCGACGGCGATCATCGCAGGCATCCTCGTCGTCCTGTTCGGTGACCTGCCGTCGCTCGTGCAGGCGACGTATCCGCTGAAGATGAGCTTCACCGACGCCCGCGGGATCGCCACCGGCACCCCGGTCCGCAAGAACGGCATCCTCGTCGGCCGCGTGGCACGCGTCGAGCTCGACGAGCGCGGCGGCGTCAGCGTGGTCGCCGACATCGACTCCTACGTGCCGATCTACCGTGACGAGCAGCCGCGGATCGCCAGCACCCTGCTCGGCGACGCGGAGATCCAGCTCGTACCCGGCACGATCCGCCCGCCCCGGCAGCGGCTCGGCAAGGATGAGTTGCTCGTCGGCGCCGTCTCCCGCGACCCGTTCGAGGTGTTCGCCACGCTCGAACCGAAGATGGGGGCCGCGCTCGACTCGCTGTCCGAGGCCAGTGCCGCGGTCACGAAGCTCTCGGGCAATCTCGACAAACTGCTGCTCGGCGAGGACGACAAGTTCGAGAAGATGGTCCGGAAGACGGAATCGGCCCTCGACGCCTTCAGCCTGGCGATGGCCAACATCAACGACGTGATGGGCGACCCGAACGCCCGGGCCAAGCTCAAGGAGACGCTCAACGGGCTCCCGGACGTGATCGCCGACCTCCGCACCACCGTCAAGGGCATCGGCACGACCGTCGACACGGCCGACCGCAACCTGCGGAACCTCGAGGGCCTCACCAAGCCGCTCGGCGAGCGGGGCGAGGGCATGGTCGCCCAGGTCAACCAGACGATCGGCCGCCTCGACGAGGTGCTGCAGCAGGCGGCCTTCTTCACCAAGGCCCTCAACGAGTCGCAGGGCACGCTCGGCAAGCTCGTCCGCGATCCCAAGGTCTACGACGATCTGGCCCAGGCGGCCGCCAACGTCAACGGCCTGACCAAGGAACTCCGGCCCATCGTCAACGACGTCCGCGTGTTCGCCGACAAGATCGCCCGCCA
>JAJTED010000033.1 GCA_021300535.1 Planctomycetaceae bacterium
GGCAAGGGCAAGGGCAAGGGCAAGGGCAGAAGACAGAAGACAGAAGACAGAAGACAGAAGACAGAAGACAGAAGACAGAAGGCAGAAGCAGAGGCCGCGTCAGGTCTTCCGCAACGCCGCGAGCACCTGCTTGATGTCGGCCGGCAGCGGGCTGGTGAACCGCAGCTCCTCGCCGCTCACCGGATGCACGAAGCCCAGCTCCGCCGCGTGCAGCATCACCCGCGCGGCCCGCGACTCGTCCCGCGGACCGTCGCGGCGCGGTGCGGCATACACTCGCTCGCCGCATAGCGGATGGCCGCTCTCGGCCATGTGGATGCGGATCTGGTGCGTGCGGCCCGTCTCCAGGCGGCACTCCATCAGCGTGTAGGCGCTACCGAAGTGCTCGACCGGCGCCACGTGCGTGACCGCGAGCTTGCCCTCTTCCCCTTCCACCGAGCCGCGGCGGCCGTCGCCGCGGTCGCGAAGCAGGTGCGAGCGGATCGTGCCTCGGCCCATACGGCCCACCACCAGCGCGAGGTAGCGGCGGTGCGTGGTGTGCAGCCGGAACTGCTCGGCGAGAATCCGGCCGGCGGGCACGTTGCGGGCGAAGACCACCAGCCCGCTCGTCTCGCGATCGATGCGATGCACCGCACGGACCGGCGGCACGCGGCGCCGCGGCGCGGGCTTGGTTCCCGGTCGGGGGCGGCCGGCGCCGCGGGCCGCGAGGTGCCGGGAGATCGCCTCGGGCACCAGTTCCTCCAGCGTCGGCTGCATCTGCCGTCGCTTCGCGGGCCAGGAGAGCTCCTCGTGATGCCGCGTCGTCGTCAGTCCGGTCGGCTTGTCCACCACGACCACGTCGTCGTCGACGTACACCACCTTCACGTCGTCGGCCCGGGGCAGCGGCGCGGCCGCCACCTCCAGCACCTTCACCACCTCCCCCCCTCCTTGAGCCGGCGGGCCGCGTCGGTGCACACGTTGCCGTGGACGAGCACGTGCCGGGAACGAATCAGCTTCTGCACCCGGGACCAGCTCGCGCCGGGAGTGTGGGCGCGGAGGAACGCCGCGAGCGTCTGCCCGCGGTCCGCGGCGGCGACATGATGGACGGTGCCGTCGTGGCGTTTCATCGGAGGGCCCCCATGGTCGCCTGCCGCGGCGCTGAAATCCATGGCTTGACCGGGTTTTTCGCGGTTTTAGACTCTGTGGGGAGGTCTCACGTTTGCAGCCTCCGCGATTTCACAGGCTCCGTGAGGATCTCCCCCGTGCCCGGCACATGCGTCATCGGTCTGCAGTGGGGCGACGAGGCCAAGGGCAAGCTCGTCGACATCCTGACGGAAAACCACGAGATCGTCGTCCGCTACGCGGGCGGTTCCAACGCGGGGCACACGGTCGTCTCCGGCGGCCAGACCTGGAAGTTGTCCCTCATCCCCAGCGGCATCCTCCGCGACGGCGTGGCCTGCGTGGTCACCGGCGGCGTGGTGCTCGACCCGGCCAGTGTGATCGGCGAGATCGACGGGCTGGAGTCGCGGGGCGTCACCGTGGCCGGCAAGCTGCGGATCAGTGACCGGGCTCACGTCGTCTTCCCCTGGCACGTCGCCGAGGACCGCCTCCTGAATGCGAGCGTGGCCGGCGGCGAGGCGATCGGCACCACGGGCCGGGGCATCGGCCCCTGCTACCGCGACAAGGTCGGCCGCGCCCTGGCGATCCGCCTCGGCGACCTGTACCGCGCCGACTTCCGGTCGAAGGTGGAGCACATCGTGGGCATCAAGAACCGGATGCTCGCGGCCTGGCAGACGGCCGACGGCGGTCCCGAGCCGCTCGACGCCGCCGACATCCACGCCCGCTACGCGGCGCATGCGGAGCGGCTGCGGCCCTTTGTCACCGACACGACCGCCTTCCTGCTCGACGCCGTCGAGGCCGGCAGCAAGCTGCTCTTCGAGGGCGCCCAGGGGGCGATGCTCGATATCGACCACGGCACCTTCCCCTACGTCACGAGCAGCAACTCGTCGGGCCTCGGCGTGTCGAGCGGCTCCGGCGTGCCGGGCCGGTGGGTCAACCGCGTGATCGGCGTCGTGAAGGCCTACTCCACCCGCGTCGGCGGCGGCCCGCTGCCCACCGAGCAGGACAACGCCACGGGCCAGCGGCTGCGGGACCGGGGCAACGAATACGGCACCGTCACCCGCCGGCCCCGGCGCTGCGGCTGGTTCGACGCCGTCGCCACCCGCTACACCGCCCGGCTGTCGGGCGTGGACGAACTCGCCGTGATGCTCCTCGACGTCCTCGGGGGCTTCGACGCGATCAACATCTGCACCGCCTACGAGATCGACGGCCGCCGGGTGACGCAGTTCCCCAGCCACGTCGACGACCTGAAGCGGGCCGTGCCGGTCTACGAGACGCTGCCCGGCTGGCCCGACGAGCTGACGACCGTCCGCGACTACGCCGCGCTGCCGGCCAACGCCCGCCGCTATCTCGACCGGATCGGCGAATTGCTCGGCCGGCCCGTGTCGATCGTGTCCGTCGGCCCCGACCGAGATCAGACGATCTTCATCGACCGCACCGGCTCCGCCCCATGCGCCAAGCCCAAGTCCCGCACGCCGGCCACGACGTGACCGCGCAGGCCAGCACCGCCGGCCTGCCCCGACACATCGCCATCATCATGGACGGCAACGGCCGCTGGGCGCAGCAGCAGGGCCTGCCCCGCATCGAGGGGCACCGCCGCGGCGTGGCCACCGTGCGGCGGATCACGGAACACTGCGCCCGCCGCGGCATCGAGCAGCTCACGCTCTACTGCCTGTCGAGCGAGAACTGGCGGCGGCCCGAGGCCGAGCTGCGGTTCCTGATGCACCTCCTCGAGCAATACGTGATCGAGGAGCGCGGGCTGCTGATGCGCGAGCGGATCCGGCTGGCGATGATCGGCCGCCGGGAGGGCCTCCCCGCCACGACGCTCGCCGAGCTCGACCGCACGGTGGCGATGTGCGCCGCCAACGACGGCATGCGGCTCTGCCTGGCGATCAACTACGGCGCCCGCGGCGAGATCGCAGATGCCGCCCGGCGGCTCGCGGAAGACGCGCGGGCCGGCCGCATCGACCCGGCGACCATCGCCGAGGAGACGTTCGCCGCCCGGCTCGACACCGCAGGCATGCCCGACCCGGACCTGCTCGTGCGCACCGCCGGCGAGATGCGGATCAGCAACTTTCTGCTCTGGCAGATCAGCTACGCAGAACTGTGGGTCACCGACGTCGCCTGGCCGGAGTTCACGGAGGCCGACCTCGACGAGGCGATCGCCGCCTTCGCCGGCCGCGATCGGCGGTTCGGGGGTCTGTCATGCTCGTGAACGGCTCCACGCCACGGGAAGGCGGTGATGGGCACGCAACGGCCCGTCGGGCGGCCCGCCGCGCATTCGGTTCCCGCGCGGCCGTCGCAGTGGTCGTGGTGGCGGCCTTCGCGGCGCTGGCCTGGGCCGATGCGACGGCGCTGTGTGGTGCCCGCCCCGCCTGGTGGCTGCTGCCGGTGGCCTTCCTGCTGGCGGCGATCGGGGCCCGGGAGCTCGTGGCCCTGCTCGCGGCCTCAGGCCGGCCGGTCGCCGAACCGCTCGTCGTGGCCGGCACGCTCGGCATCGTCATGGCGGCCGCGGCCGGCGGCGGCACGGCGGCCGCGTCGCCGGCGACGCTCGGCTGGGTCGCCGCGGCCTGCATGGCGGCGGTCGCAGCCTGCTTCATCGAGGGCATCGCCCGCTACCGGCCCGGCGCCGGCGTGCTGGCTCGGGCCGCGGCCGGTGCGATCGCGGCCGTCGGCCTCGGCCTGCCGCTGGCGTTTCTCGTCGGCCTCCGGCTCCTCGACCGCCGCGCCGTGGACGGCACCGCGGAGCCGCTCGGGCTGCTCCCGCTCGTGAGCCTCGTGGCCGTCGTGAAGGCGGGCGACATCGCCGCCTACGTCGTCGGCTCGCTGGTCGGCCGACACCGCATGGCGCCGCTCTTGAGCCCGGGCAAGACCTGGGAGGGCGCCGCGGCGTCGCTCGCCGCCGCGGTGGCCGTGGCGTGGATCGTGCTCGAGCGGCTTGTGTGGCCAACGGCAGCACGGCCTTGGGGCGGCTGGCTCGCCTACGGCCTCCTCGTCGGTGGTGCCGGGATGCTCGGCGACCTCGCCGAGTCGCTCGTCAAGCGCGACCTCGGCGCCAAGGACTCGGGCCAATCCCTCGGTGGACTCGGCGGCGTGCTCGACCTCGTCGATGCCCTGCTCCTCGCCGCGCCCGTCGCCTGGCTGCTGTGGGTGGCGGGGTAGCCTCGCCTGCTTCGGCGCAGCGCCGGCCGCGAGGACGGCATGAGTTGTCTCGCTGGCGGAAGACCGCCACGCTCGCCATCCTCACGCCGATCCTCATGGCCTCCCGCGGGGTAAAAGCCGGCCGTTTGCGTTGTTTTTTCGCCGTTTTCCGGGGACCGGGGCGGGTGTTGTATATTGTTGGACAGAGGTTTCGTTCCCCCGAGACCGGCGGCAGCACCAGCGGCCGACGGGCTTTGATGTCCCGCACCTCCATCGCGGTCGTCGATTCGAAGCGGCTTGTCGCCATCTTCGGCCCGCGCGACCAGCACCTGCGCCGCATCCGCTCGGCCCTCGGCGTCGGGGTCTCGGCCCGCGACGACTCGATCCAGATCGAGGGCGCGGAGCCGGCCGTCCTCCGGGCGGCCGAGATCTTCGAGGAACTCGACCGGATCGCCCGCGACGAGGGGGCGGTGGATCCCGACCACGTGTCGCGGCTCCTGGCCGTGGCCACCGGCGAGCAGCCGCCCGTCCGCCACGAGCCGATCGAGGTCCACCGGCCAGGAAAACAGTTCACGCCCAAGTCGGCGGGTCAGGCGGCCTACGTGCAGGCGATCCGCGACCACGACGTCGTCCTCTGCACCGGCCCCGCGGGCAGCGGCAAGACGTTTCTCGCCGTGGCGATGGCCGTGGCGGCGCTGCGGGCCGAGCAGGTGCGGAAGATCGTCCTCGTGCGGCCTGCGGTCGAAGCGGGCGAGAGCCTCGGCTACCTGCCCGGTGACCTGCAGGCCAAGATCAATCCCTACCTGCGGCCGCTGATGGACGCGATGCGGGAGATGATGGACTACGAGCTCCTCAAGCGGCTCACCGAGCAGGACATCGTGGAGATGATTCCCCTGGCCTACATGCGCGGCCGCACGCTCAACAACGCGTTCATCATCCTCGACGAGGCCCAGAACACGACCGTCTCCCAGATGAAGATGTTCCTCACCCGACTGGGGCACGGCTCGAAGATGGTGATCTCGGGCGACACCACGCAGATCGACCTGCCCGCGGACCGGACCAGCGGCCTCCTCGACGCCATGCGGCGGCTTCGGGCCGTGCCGGGCTGCGGTCACGTGACCCTCGGCGGCGCCGACATCGTGCGGCACGCGCTGGTGCAACGGATCGTCGAGGCCTACGACCGCTGAACCCATGCCCGCCTCCGCTCCCATCCATCGACGCCGCGGCCGGCGGGCCTCACCGCTCGAAGCCCCGCACGGCTTCTGGGGCCTGCTCTGGGAGCGGGTGTCGCGGGCCGACGTGCTCGTCCGCCTCGGCGTCTGCCTGGCCGCGGCGCTCGTGCTGCTGGTGGTCGTGCGCGGCTGGGCGGAGCCGTTTCCCTTCCGGCCGGGCATGGTGCCGCCCCGCGGCATCGTCGCCCGCGTGCCGTTCGAGAAGCCCGACCCGGAACGCACCCGGACCGCGCAGGACCGGGCCGCGGCCCTCGTGCCCGTCGTCTACGCGCAGGACAAGGCCCCGCTCGTGCGGCTCCGCGACGGCCTGAAGACGCGGGTGGCGGAGATCGCCGCCGCCGACACGCTCGCCGCCGTGTCGCGGAAGGCCTGGCTGGAGTTCGCCCCCGATGCCGCCGCGGCCCTCGACGCCCTGCCGGCCCCCGCCGCCGCGGCGCCGGATCCCGCCGCGGCTCCTGTGGCCCCCGAGCCGCCCGACGAGCAGGCGGCCACGCCCGCCCCGGAGCCGGCCGAGCGTCGGGAAGACCCCGCGGCCACCGCCCGCCGCAAAGTGATCGCGGAGGCCGAGCAGGCATTCCAAAGGTTCCGCGCCCGCATCGACACGAAGGAGAAGCTGACCGAGGTCGAGAAGGCGATCGACCACGCCTTCACCGAGGTGGAGCGGAAGGGCGTGCTCGAGAAGATCCAGCACGGGCTCGACGAGGGCAGCCAGACCGAAATCGACGTTCATCCGCTGGGCAATCCGACCGACATGGCCCGGGTGCAGGTGTTCGACGTGCAGCTCCGCGAGGCCAAGCTCCGCCTCAAGGACCGGATCGAGGAGGAGCTCGGCGCGGGTCCGCTCGCCGACCGCCTCTTTGCCTGGATCGAGACGCGGCTCGCCGGCTCGCTCGAGATCGACCGCGAGGCGACCGACCGGGCGAAGCGCGAGGCCGTGGAGAAAACGCCGCAGCAGTTCGTCCGCTATGCGGCCGACGACCTGCTGGCCGAGGCCGGCCGGCCGCTCACGACCGACAACCTGCGGCTCCTGCGCCGCGAGCACGACGAGTTTCTGCGGCTCCAGGATGTCCGCCAGTCCGCGGCCCGGGCGGTGGCGATGCTGGGCCTGTTCCTCGCCATGTTTGCCCTCACCGGCTTCTACCTCCACCTGCACCACCGCGACGTGCTCGCCGACTTCGGTCACGTGGCCACCCTGTTGGCCCTCGCCGCGGGCACCGTGACGCTGTGCATGCTCGTCGCCGGCGAGGCCTGGCAGACCGAGGTGGTGCCGCTGCTGCTGTTCGCGATGACCGTCGCCATCGCCTACGACGAGGAGCTCGCGCTGCTACTGGCGGCGGAGGTGGCTTTGGTGGTGATCATCGGTCTGGGCCAGGGGCTGGCCGACTACGTCACGCTCGCGGCATCCACCGCCGCGACGGTGTTCTGGATGGGTCGGCTCCGCAGCCGCAGCAAGCTGATCTACGTGGGCTTGTGGGCCGGCGGCGTGGCGATCCTCACCAGCCTGGGCGCGAACCTGCTCGCCGGCCGCTCGCTCGTGCTCGACGGCGGCACGCTCGACATGCAGCTCCTCTCCGAGGCCGGCCGCACCGGAGCGTGGACGTTGCTGGCGGGCTTCCTCATGACCGGCCTGCTGCCCTTCATCGAGCGTTGGTTCGGCGTGCTCACCGACCTGAGCCTGCTGGAGGTGGGCGACGTGGCCCACCCGCTGCTGCAGGAGCTCGTGCGGCGGGCGCCGGGCACCTACAACCACTCGATCAACGTGGCCAGCCTGGGCGAGGCGGCCGCCGACGCGATCGGCGCCCGCGGCCTGCTGGTGCGGGTCGGCGCCTACTTTCACGACGTGGGCAAGATGCTCAAGCCGTCGTATTTCGTGGAGAACCAAGGTCAGGAGAACCGGCACGAGTCGCTCGTGCCCGCGATGAGCACGCTGATCATCGTGGCCCACGTCAAGGAGGGCGTGGAACTCGCCAGGCAGTACGGCCTGCCGCAGCCGATCATCGACCTCATCGCGGAGCACCACGGCACGACGCTCGTCGAGTATTTCTATCGGCGGGCCACGGAGCGGTCGCAGGCCGATCCGCACGGCGCAGAGGTGGACGAGCAGACCTACCGCTATCCCGGCCCGAAGCCGAGCACCAGGGAATCGGCCGTGCTCATGCTCACCGACGCGGTGGAAAGCGCCAGCCGCACGCTCACCGAACCGACGCCGGCCCGGATCGCCAGCCTGGTCCACGACCTGGCGATGAAGCGGCTCCTCGACGGTCAGTTCGACGAGTGCGGCCTGACGCTGGAGGAGCTCGACATCGTCGAGCAGAGCCTCGTCAAGAGCCTGACGGCCGTCTATCACGGCCGCGTCAAATATCCCGACCAGAGGACGGCGTGATGCCGCCGCCCCGCTCCTCCGTCGCGACGCGGCCCCGCGCGTCGCCGCCGGGCCTGACGATCGACGTCGTCGACCGGCAGCGCGTGCTGCGGATCGGACACCGCTGGCTGGGCACGGTCGCCCGGCGGGCGCTCGAGCGTCAGGGAATCGAGGCCGCCGAAATCTGCGTGCTCATGGTCGACGACCGGGGCATCGCCAGGATCCACCAGCGGTGGCTGGACATTCCCGGCCCGACCGACGTGATCACCTTCGACCTTTCAGATGCGGCGCGGCCCGGCGTGCTGCACGGCGACATCGCCGTCAGCGCCGAGACGGCCCGCCGCGTGGCCCGCGAGCTCGGCTGGCAGCCCCGGCACGAGCTCGCCTATTACGTCGTCCACGGGATCCTGCACCTCGCCGGCTACGACGACCATGACCCGGCGGACCGGCGGGCGATGCGGGCCCGCGAGCGGGTGCTGATGCAGGCCGCCGGCCTGCCCGCCCCGCCGTCACGTCCTCGGGGCCGCCGCTGATGCCTGCCACGCTCGGCCGGGAGGCGGCGCTGGTGCTGCTCGTGGTGGCCAGTCTGGCGGCCATCCAGGCCCGCGCGGTGCGCGGCGCCCGCCGGCAGCTCATCCAAGAGCTCTGCCGCCGCCGCGGCCGGCCCGAACGCTACGAGGAGATCGTCGCGGCGAGCGAGACCATCGCCTTCATCGCCGCCACGGTGGTCGTCTGCGCGGCCGTGGGAGCCACGCTCCTCGCCTGCGGTGGTCTCGTGGCGGCCGGCCGCTCACCCGCCGTCGAAGCGTCGGCAGTGGCGGGCTGGATCGGCCTGGCCTGGCTGCTGCTGGTCGTCGTGCCCGCGCTGCTGGCGCGGTTCGCGGGACCGTGGATCGTGGTCGCGACATGGACGCTCTGGCGGCCGATCGTCGGCCTCATCGGCCCCGTCGTGCATCAGCTCGGCCAGGCCGCCGCCGTGCTCGGCCGGGCCGCCGGGCAGCCGCATCCGACCGTCGCCGCCGAGCAGCCGCACGAGGAGTTGAAGCTGGTGGTGGACCAGGCCCATCGCGAAGGCAGCCTGGCCGGCGCCGCCCGCGACATGATCCGCGGCGTCATCGGCCTCGACGCCGTCCGCGTCGCGGCGATCATGACGCCGCGGACGAAGATGGTGTTGATCGCGGCCGCGACGCCCTGGGAAGAGGCGATCCGCATCGCGGCGGAGAGCGGCCACACGCGGCTCCCCGTCTGGGATCGCTCCCCGGACGACGTCGTCGGCGTGCTGCACATCCGCGACGTCCTCTCCCGCCTGACGGCCGGCGACACCGCCGCGGCCGCGCCTGGCATCCGCCCCCTGCTGCGACCGCCGTGGTTCGTTCCGGAGTCGATGAGCGTGCAGAAGCTGCTCCGCGAGTTCCAGCGGGGCAAGACCCATCTCGCCGTCGTCACCGACGAGTTCGGCGGCGTCAGCGGCCTGGTCACGATCGAGGACGCGCTCGAGGAGATCGTCGGCGAGATCGCCGACGAGCACGACGAGGCGTTCGCCGACGGCATTCGCATGCTGTCAGCAGACGCCTGCGAGGTGGTGGCGGCGGTGCGGATCGCAACCGTCAACGAGCGGCTCGGCCTGCACCTGCCGGACGAGGCGGATTTCGACACCATCGGCGGCTTCGTGTTCCACCAGTTGGGCCGCATCCCGGAGGTGGGCGCGGCGCTCGAGGCGCACGACGCGCGGCTGGAAGTCCTCGCCGCCACGCGCCGCCGCATCGACCTGGTGCGGATCGAACGGGTCGGGAAACCGCCGCGCCATGATCGCTGAAAAGTCCCGCGCGATCGTCATCCGGACGGTGCCGTTCGGCGAAACCAGCAGCGTGGTCAGCCTGTTTTGCCGGGAGTTCGGCAAGGTGCGGGCTTTGGCAAAGGGCGCGTGGCGGCCGAAAAGCAGCTTCGACGGCGGCCTTGACCTGCTTTCGACCTGTCAGGTACTCGTCCTCCGCAAAACCTCGGGCGGACTGGATCTGCTCACCGAGGCTTTCCTGGAGAACCGGTTTCGGGTCGGAGGCAGCTACAGGGCGTTTCTCGGCGGCATGCATGTCGCCGAACTGCTCGAGGCGCTGACGGCCGACGCCGATCCCCAGCCGGAATTGTTCGACCGCGCCCACGCCACCCTGCGGGAGCTATCGGGACTCGATGAGCCTGCCGACCGCATTCCCGCCCTGCTCGTCTCCGCGGAGCTCGCCTTCCTGCGGCTCACCGGGCACGCTCCCGCCCTCGCCGTCTGCGCCGAGTGTCGCGTGCCGCTCACGAGCCATAGCCGCACGCCCTTCGGCATGCTCGACGGCGGCTGCCTCTGCGGCCGGTGCCGGGCCGGAAAGCGGGCCGTGGTCTCCATCTCCGTCGACGGACTGGCGGTCCTCCGCCTCCTCGCCGTGCAGCCCGACGCGTGGCGCGACGTCGCGCTGCCCGCGGCCGTGGCAGGGGAATTGAGGGCGATCATGACAACCTACCTGTCGCACCTGCTCGGCCGCCCCCCGCGGGTCGCCCGGCTCCTTCAGCCCCGGATGGCGCCCCGCCAGGCCCGCACCGAATGACGCTCACCCGCCACGCCCCGCTCCCGCGGACGGCCCGCCACTGGCTGCCCCTCCTGGCCGCCTGCGGGCTGGCCACGGCCGGCTGCGCGACCATCAAGACCCCCACGTGGCCATGGTCCAAGCCGGCCGAGTCGGCCGCCGGCGGCGACGGCCAGCTCGGCGGCGACGCCGACTCCGAGGTGATCTCGTCCGAGGTCTCGCCGTCGGTTCGCGACGCCGGCTGGGACTACTTCAAGGGCGACAACGTCAAGCGCCGCTGGAAGAAAATGGTCGGACGGGGCCCCAACGAGCCGATCGCCCGCAAGGCGCTCGCCGCGGCCGACGCCCTGTACCGGGAAGGCAAGTATCGTGAGGCCATCCCCAAGTACAAGCAGGCGATCGACCGCTGGCCCGACTCGGCGATCGAGGAAGACGCCATGTGGCAGCTCGCCGAGTGCTGGTTCTTCACCGACCAATATCCGAAGGCCGAGGATCAGTACGACGAGCTGGTGAAGAAGTATGCCAACACCCGCTACCTCGACCGCATCGCGCAGCGGCAGTTCGTCATCGCCCAGTACTGGATCGCCCTCGACGAGAAGCACCACTACCTGACGATCGCCCCCAACCTGTTCGACCGCAGTCGGCCGATCTTCGACACCCGCGGCCGGGCCTTGAAGGCCTACGACCACGTGCGGATCAACGATCCGCGCGGCCCGCTCGCCGACGACAGCGTCATGGCCCAGGCCAACGCCCACTTTCTCGACCGGCAATGGCTCGACGCCGACTACTTCTACGGCCTGCTGCGCAGCGAGTATCCCGACAGCGACTTCCTGCTCCAGGCCCACATGCTCGGGCTGCAGGCGAAACTCCGGGCCTACCAGGGGCCGGGGTACGAGGGGGGCATCCTCGGCGAGGCGGAAATCCTCGCCGACCAGCTGCTGGTGCAGTTTCCCGACCAGCTCAAGCCTGACGACCAGGATCGGGTGGAGAAGGCCCGGGCGGAGATCGCCGCCCAGCAGGCGTTGCGGCATTGGAACCGGGCCGAGTTCTACGCCAAGGGCAAGCACTACACCTCGGCGCGAATCTACTACGCCCTCATCGCCCGCGACTATCCGAAGACCATGCTCGCCCAGCAGGCCCGGCAGAAGTTCGAGGCCATCAAGGATCGGCCCGACGTTTCCGACGACCCGTTCCCGATGCTCACGCGGGTCCTCAATCCCGACGCGCTCAAGGAGGCGGAACTCGACGCCATGGCCGAGGCCGACGCCCAGATCGCCCGCGAGGATCCCTCCGGCATCGCGCCGCAAATCCGCTGACGCCCCCGCCCCCCGAGGCCCCACGGATGGCCGCGCTCTCCCGCTGGAACCGCTGCTGGCTGCTGCTCGCCGCCGCCTGCGTCGCCTGCACGGGCTGCGCCGGCTACCGGTTCGGCAACAACACGCTCTACGCGGCGAACGTCCGCACGATCTACGTGCCCATCTTCCAGTGCGACAGCTTCCGCACCACGCCCGCCATCGACATCGGAGAGCGGCTCACGGAGGCCGTCTGCAAGGAGATCGAAAAGCGGACGCCCTTCAAGGTCGTGGGCGATTCGGCCGGGGCCGACAGCGTGCTCACCGGCCGCGTGGTCGCCGACACGAAGCGGATGGTCGTCGAGAGCCCGACCGACCAGTCGCGGATGGTGGAGATGAACTATCAGGCCCTGATCACCTGGGCCGACCGCGGCGGCGCCGTGATCGCCTCCGGCGAGGTGCCGCTCCCGGCGGCGACGGTGGACGTAGGCCAGGCGGCGGCGCTGGTGCCGGAGTACGGCCGCTCGGTCGCCAGCACGCAGCAGGAGGCGATCGTGAAGCTGGCCCAGCAGATCGTGGGGCTCATGGAGGAGCCCTGGTAGGCGGGCGCGCCGCTCCCCGGGGCGGCGTTGCTCGGCTAGGTCCGGCGAGGGGACGGCATGAGTTGCGTCGCTGGCGAAGGTCCGCCACGCTCCGCATCCTCACGCCGATCCCCTCACCTCCTCGTTCGACAGGATGCCGTCCGCCCCGGGTCACTCCAGGGTCAGGGAGCGGGGTACTGCGACCAGTCGTGGCGTACGCCTCCGGGCGTGCGAATGCGGCCCGAGATTCCGCGCTCGGTCCGACGCCGCTGGCCAGTCTCGTCGGTGGTAGAATGTCGGGATGGAAGCCGTAAACCTGCCGGCGATCTGGCGACTGCGGACGCAGGTGCTCGAACTGCCGCGGCCGGGGGCGAACATTCGCCGGCCGCTCGTGATGGGGATCGTCAACGTCACGCCCGACAGCTTCTCCGACGGCGGCCGCCACGCCGACGTCGAAGCGGCCGTCGCCCACGGCCTGGCGCTCGTCGCCGACGGGGCCGATCTCCTCGACGTCGGCGGCGAAAGCACGCGGCCCTACTCCACGCCCGTGGACGCGGAGGAGGAATGGCGCCGCGTGGGCGAGGTCGTCCACCGCCTCGCCCGCGAGGCCGGCGTGCCGGTTTCGATCGACACCTCGAAGGCCGTGGTGGCGGCCCAGGCCATCGCGGCGGGCGCCGAGATCATCAACGACGTGACCGGGCTGGACGGAGATCCGAACATGGTCCGCGTCGCCGTCGAATCGGGCGCCGCCGTCTGCGCCATGCACATGCAGGGCACGCCGCAGACGATGCAGGTCGCTCCCCGCTACGACGATGTCGTCGCCGAGATCCACGGCTATCTTCTTCGCCGCCGCGACGCGCTCGTGGCGGCCGGCATCCCGCTCGAGCGGATCTGTCTCGACCCCGGCATCGGGTTCGGCAAGACCCACGAGCACAACCTGGCGCTGCTCGCCGCGGCCGGCCGGTTCCTCGACCTGGGCACGTCGATCCTCGTGGGCCACTCCCGCAAGGGCTTCATCGGCAAGGCGATCGAGCGGCAGCTCGGCCGCCCGGCCACCGTGGCGGAGCGCGACGCGGGCACGGCCGCCGCCGCCTGCCGCCTCGCCGCGGCCGGCATCCAGATCGTGCGGGTGCACGCCGTCGGGCTCGTGCGGGCGGCGCTCGCCCTGGACGGGTGAGCGTCGGGCCTTCGCGGCCCCCTCGGGGGCCGGTCGCCGTCTCCTGCTCGGCCGCCGCCCACCATTCCAACACTCAGGCGATCGAACTGATCGGGCTTGGCAGGCGGGCGGTCCACCCGATCCCGCTCGACGCACATCGCCGGATGCGGGCCGGGCGTTGGATATCATACCAGTCACAAAGTCGAACCGAGGCCAGACTCACTGGAGATCTCTCGATGCCAGCCCGACGGCCCGCCCGCGGGATCCGCACCGCATTCGCGGTGCAGGCCGCCGTCGCCGTCTGCTGCATGGTCGCGGCCCGGGCCGCTGAGGAGCCCCCGGCGACGGGATCGCGGCTCGCGATCGTGGCGACCGCGGCGGCCGATGCCGGCCTCGTCGACCTCCTCACGGCGGAACTGGCGAAGGAGCCCGGGCTCGCGCTCGTCGAGCGGCAAGCGATCGGGAATGTGCTCGACGAACTGCGGGTGTCGCAGGTCGCCGCGGACGCGGACACCACGCTGAAGCTCGGCCAGCTGCTCGCGGCCGACGCTCTGCTGCTCGTCGAGCCGGAGCCCACTGCCGAGCCACCACGAACGCGGTTGCGGATCGTCGAAACCAAGACAGGCATCAGGCTGGGTGACTGGCCGGTGCCGGCGGCCGGGCTCGCGGCAGGCGACATGGCAGATGTCCTCGGCGGGCTTCGTCTGGCGCTCGCGAAGGTCGGCGTGCCGCCGGGGGCTCGGCAGCTCGTTGGCATGATCGGCATCCTCCCGGAGGCAGCCAGCGGCGATCTTGCGGCACTCGCACGATCCCTCACGGTGCTCGTCGAGCAGGATCTCCAGGCCCTGCCCGACGTCGTGATCCTGGAGCGGCAGCAGCTGCGGCGGCTGACCTCGGAGCACGACCTCACCGGCATCGAGCGCGGCCTGAAGACGTCCACACGGCTCGTGGAAGGCGGTCTCCGCCGCGAGGGCGATCGGCTCGTCCTCACGCTGCAGTTCGTGCCGCTCACGGGCGGGGCGGGGCCGAAGGCCACGGTCGAGTCCACACGGCAGATCCCCGCCCTCCGTCGCGCGGCGGCGGAGGCGCTGGCCACCCTCCGCGGCGCGGAGCCGGACCGCCTGCCGGCCGCGGAGGATCCGGCCACGGAGTCGGCACTGCTCGCCGCGCGGGCCAAGCGGCTCCAGGGATTTCGTGAGCACACGGCGGCCCTCCGTCTCGCCGAGGCCGCCTACGGGCTCGCGCCGTCCAACGAACGATTCCAGCAGGCCCACTGGGCGTACCTCGAGGCGCAGTCGTTGCTCTCCAGCGGGATCGCGATGCTGAAATACAGGTCGGATTGGTCGCGACACTGGTTCAGCCGCGACGTCTATCCCACGGCGGAGGCCGCGCGGATCGCCCGGCTGGAACTCGCGATCCGGGCCGCCGATCTGGTGCGTGACCACCACGATCGGTCCGTCGGCGACCCAAAGTACCTCGCCGATCTGCAGTTCGACATCAGTAGGCTCCTTTTTTATCTCCGTTACCCGATCGAGGGCGACGCGGAACGGCGTCTGGCAGCCGAACTCACCCGGGTCGAGGATGCGACCTACGCCCGAATGCTCGCCGATGCCCGTGCCGCGGGCAGCCCGACGGCGACGGCTTTGATCCTGCAGCGACTGGAGGCGGGCCAGCGCCTGCTCGCGGGGCAGGGAAAGGGCATGGCCGAGGGCGTGGCGGAGTTCCTGAGCGCGGCCCGGCAGGAGCTCGCGCGCGAACGCGAGGCCGGCCGGCTGCCGCCCGACCGCGACCGCTTCGAGGCGCGTTACCACGACCTCGTCTGGCGGGCGGTGAACGAATACGTGCACCCGGCACCCCCGCTCGCCGAGATCCGCCCGGTCCTCGACGCGTTGGCCGAGAGCGAGACCGCCGCCTTTCGCATCATCGGCTGGAGCCGCCTTCTCGAACTGCCGGACGACGCCGGAGCGTCCGCGGCCGAACGGCTCCTCGACGCGCTGTTCTCCGGCGTCGTGCTCCGCGGTCCCCGGCAACTCGACCAGGAATCGCTCTTCGAGAAATCGGCCGTCGCGGCGACCAGGCGGCTGGCGAAGGCCGGCCGGCTGACCGCTTTCGTCGAGCGGATGGTTGCCAAGGCGGAGTCCGAACGCGACCTGACGGGCCTGGTGGGCTGGCCCCACGCGCTCCTCTCGCTGATCCGCGGCGACCGGGAACACGCGGCCGCGTTTGCCGCACGAGTCGATGCCCTGATCGCGGCCAAGGCCTACGCCGCCGCCGTGCAACCAGCCGCCGAGTTCTACCGACAGCGGGCCGCGCTCCTCAACGCGCACGAGAACCGGCCCACGCGTGTCGCGCCGCCGGAGGGGGGCCCGCTCGACGCCTATGAGACCGTGCCGGTGCGGACCACCGGGGTCGATCGCGACTTCGGCATCCTGGCGATGATCCATGTCGACCGCTCCGCCGGCGGCGACCAACGACGGCCGCTGGTTCTCGTGTGCGCGAAGCATCATGGCTTTCCGCGCACGCCCTCCCCGAGCGACCCGCCCGAGTTCGACTACCTCATCGGCCGGGCCGGCGCCGATGGTCGGGAGATGATCGTCGCAGCCCGCTGCCGCCTGCCGCTCCGCGTCATTCTCGACATGGCCACCGGCGGGGGCCGCGTGTTCTTCGGCAGCGAACAGCACGGACTGGCCGTGGTCTCCGCCGATGGCACGACGATGATCACCACCCGCGACGGGCTGCCATCCGACCACGTGGGTCCGATGGCCTGGCTCGACGACCGGCTCTACGTCGCCGTTCCCGCCGGGCTGGCCGCCGTCGATCCCGTCACCAAACGCTGCCTGTCGATCGCTTCGGCCCGCTCGCTCGAGTCTCGGAACCCGCTCGACGGAACCGCGAACTACGCGATCACCGGCCTCGTCGCCGATCCTCCGCGCGGACGGCTCGTGGTCCTGGTGCAGGCCGACTTCAATCGGGTCGGCAGGTACGCGGCAGGAGACCCCGCCGCCAGCCAGACGCCGGAAGGCCTCTGGAGCTTCACGCCGGCTGATCGCACCTGGGCCCGCCTTGAGCCCGGCGGCGTCGAGCAGCTCGTGAACGGCGGAGACCACCTGCTGTACAAGCGGGGAGACGTGCTCCATCGACTCGACCTCGCCTCGTCGGCCATCACGCCCTTGGCCGGTCACTCCCGTGGCGGCCTGGCGTACGCATCGCAACGGGGCGCCGAACATGCGTTCTGCGACGGCCTGCTCTTCAACGCCCGCAGCGGCCGTGCCCGCGACGCATCCGGCACCGAGCATGCATGGCGGCCGGGCACGGGCTGTCAGGGCAGCAGCATCTGGCGCGTCGGCGGCGAACTGCTGGTCTTCGACGAGTTCGGCAATCGCCTGTTTCTGATCCGGAAGCGAACTCGTGCGGCGGCCGATGCTCCGTCGCCCTGAACCGCCCGCCCGATTCGCCGAGAGGCATCTTCGTCGGATTGCTCGACTGAGGTGGACCCCGGATTGCGGGCGGCCTGATACGGTGAAGCCTCCGGGCTGGGAGCCCCCCACTCAGAAGCACGATGCTCCCGGACAAGCGACGAGTGCACTGAGCTCCGTGCACGGCCAGGCTGCACCGGTCGGGTCACGCTCGTGAGTCACGTGGCGTGAATCGCGGCCTTGACATCGTCCGGTAAAGTGGCCTCCAGCCGCGGATGCGATTCGACAAGACGGGCGATGTCGCCCAGATCCTTGAGAGTCTTGCTGGGTCGACGATCGTGAGCCCGCCAGGCCGTGATCTTCCCCGCCAGCGTGTCTTCGAGAGCGGCCACGCGCAGCAGAATCCCATGCACGTCGGCGGCGACCGCCCGCGAGGGAAAGTCGCGGTACAAATCCTGCGTGCTCAACTGCAGACTCACCTGGGATTGTCCGCGAAAGTTCACCGACCAGGCGTGCCGCTGCGCCGTGAATCCGACGGCTTCGAGCGCGGCAATTGCCCGGTCGATCTCATCAACCGCGACGACAAAAGCGACGTCCCGCGTCACCATCGGCTCGGCAGCCCAGTGGTTGACGGCGATGCCGCCGATGGCGCACCAGTGCAGTTCGGCCCGCTCCAGCGCATCCACCATCCGCATGACGTCGCCGGCGCCACCCGCCGTCTGCCAGTCGTAAAATTGCCGTCCGGTCATGGCATCGATTGTACGCAACTGCCGGACACGACGCACCGCACTCCCTGGCCTGCCGGGGGGCCGTCATCTCCTCCTCCCACCGCGTTGCTGGGGACGTCGGGACGGGGGCCGATTGTCTTAGGCTGGGGGTCAAGCTGCGATCGACGCGGTGCCGATTGGCACGTTGACAGCCCTGTGTCACGAAATCGGCTGCTGTCTTCGTTTCAGTTTTCCTTCCGGCACTGAGCGTCAGGCCTTCGCGGCGGACTCGCGGGCGATGCGGAGGCACTCGCGGATGTCGGCGAGCGGGTTCTTCTCGTTCTCCTCGTACTCGATCGACAGGGCGGCATCGGCGGGGAAGCCCACCTGGGCGAGCGCCGCGAACACCGCGGGCACGTCGATGTGCCCCTGGCCGAGGATCACCCCCTTCGTCTTGTCCTGCATCTCGGCGAAGTCCTTGAGGTGGATGCCGTACAGGCGGCCCTTCAAGGCCCGGATCACGTCTACCGGCTGCTCGCCCGAGCGGATGAAGTGGCCGAGGTCGGCCAAGGCGCCGATCCGCAGGTCGCGCCCCTCGATTGCCCGGAGCACGTCCACGACCTTGTTGTAGCGATGCCTCGGGCCGTGATTGTGGATCGCGATCTTGATGTCGAACTCCTTGACGAGGTCGTCGAGACTGGCGAACGAGTCGGGGTCGGGATCAGCGCCGAGGGTCGGCACGCCGAGGGCCTTGGCATAGGCAAACACCTTTCTGTTGGCGTCCGCGTCTTTCGTGAAGCGGTTCACCGAGTGGGCCGAAAGCACGAGCCCCAGGTCATCGGCCAGCTTCCGCTGCGCGGCGATCGCCGCCACGTCGTCGGTGATGGGGAACATCCCCGGATAGACCTCGACGTGCGTGAACCCCAGGTCCTTGGCGTGCCGCAGGGCCTCCGCCACCGGATAGCCGCGCAGCGAGTACGTCTGGATGCCGATCGTCGGCCGGGGGGCCGCGGCGGCACAGGCCCGCCGGCTGCCGGCGACGGCGGCGCAGGATGCGGCGGCCATGGCGAGGAACGAGCGGCGGCCGATGCGACGGCTGGTCATGAACGATTCTCCGGGCAGGGAAGCGAGACAAAACGCTGGTAGGATACCGGGCGAACGCGCCCCCCGCACGGAACCCGTCATGACCACCGCCACCGCCCCCGCCAACACCGACCTTCATGCCCACTGCCGCGGGATCGCGGAGCGGGCCCGCCACGCCGCCATCGACCTGGCGGGCATCTCTGGCGACCGTAAGGCGGCCTGCCTGCGGGCGGCGGCCGCCCGAATCCGGGCCGACGTGGAGGAGATCCTGGCCGCCAACCGGCTCGACGTCGCCGCCGCGCCCGGCTACGGCCTCTCGGCGGCGGCGATCGACCGGCTCCTGCTCGACCCCAAGCGGGTCGAAGGCATCGCGGCCGGCGTCGAGGCCGTGGCCACGCTGCCCGACCCCGTGGGCGAGGTGATCGAGGAGTCGGCCCGGCCCAACGGGCTGGTCGTGAAGAAGGTCCGCGTGCCGCTCGGGGTGGTGTTCTTCGTCTACGAGTCGCGGCCCAACGTCACCGCCGATGCCGCCGCGGTCGCGCTCGCCGCCGGCAACGCGATCATCCTTCGCGGCGGCAAGGAGGCGGCGCACTCGAGCCGCCGGATCGTGGAGAGCATGCGGGCCGCGATCGCGGAGCAGGGCCTGCCGGCCGACTGTGTGCAGCTCGTCGACACGGCCGACCGCGAGGCCGTGGGGGAGTTTCTGCGGATGGACGACCTGATCGACATCGCCATCCCCCGCGGCGGCGAGGCTCTCATCCGCCGCGTCTGCGCCGAGGCGCGGATGCCGGTCATGAAGCATTTTTCGGGCAACTGCCACGTGTACGTCGACCAGGCGGCCGACCTGGCGATGGCCGAGCAGGTGACCGTCAATGCCAAGTGCCAGCGGATGGGGGTGTGCAACGCCGCCGAGTCGCTGCTCGTGCACCGGGCCGTGGCCGGGAAGTTCCTGCCGCCGATCGCGACGGCCCTCGCCCAGCATGGCGTGGAGATCGTCGGCGACGAGGCGACCCGCCGCCTCGTCCCCACGGCCGGGGCGGCCACCGCGGCCGACTGGGCGACGGAGTATCTCGGCCCGAAGATCTCTGTGGCCGTCGTCGATTCGCTCGATGCCGCCATCGACCACGTCAACCGCCACGGCTCGCGGCACACCGACGCGATCATCACGGCCGACCCGGCCGCCGCGGAGCGGTTCGCCGCCCGGGTGGACACGGCGGTGGTGATGGTCAACGCCAGCACGCGATTCAACGACGGCGGCGAACTGGGCCTCGGCGCGGAAATCGGCATCTCCACCGACAAGCTCCACGCCCGCGGCCCCTGCGGCACCAAGGAGCTCACGACCTACAAATATGTCGTCACGGGCAGCGGCCAGGTGCGGTCGTGACGCTTCCCATGTGGATCATACTTGATGCCGGCGCAAGAACCGCTTCTGCTGAACGAGGGCACGGGCGGGGTTGCCCATGCCCCGGGAGCCGGCGTGTCTGACCAGCGCAGGCATGGATGCCGAAGCGCAGACAGCCTCGAGAGAGCGCAGGCCAGGAAGGCCGAAGCCAACGTCCGGCGCTGGGGTGTGGGCAACCCCATACCCATGACTCCAAGGCGGATGACAACCAGGACTCAAGACCCATGAAACCACTCCCACCTCGTCGACCCTTCGTGACCATCCTCGTGACCGGATTGCTCATCATGCCCACCCCCGCCTCTTCCGCCGAACCGACCGACCCCGCCGATCCGCATCTCTGGCTCGAGGAGGTGGCGGGGGAGAAGCCGCTGGAGTGGGTGCGGGAACGCAACGCCAAGTGCGTGGCCGCGCTCGCGGGCGGCGACGACTTCAAGAAGCTGGAGTCCCGGATCCTCTCGATCCTCGACTCCAAGGAAAAGATTCCCTTCGTCACCAAGATCGGCGACCGCTTCTACAACTTCTGGCGCGATGCCAAGAACCCCAAGGGTGTCTGGCGGCGGACCACGCTCGACGAGTATCGCCGGCCTGAGCCGGCCTGGGAGACGGTGCTCGACATCGACGCCCTCGCCAAGGCCGAGGGAGAAAACTGGGTCTGGCACGGGGCCACGGTGCTCGAGCCCGAGGACCGGCTGTGCCTGGTGTCGCTGTCGCGGGGCGG
>JAJTED010000160.1 GCA_021300535.1 Planctomycetaceae bacterium
GTCTTCGTTGACGAAGTTCCCGGCGACGCGGGCCACGAAGATGTCGCCGATGCCAAGATCGAAGACGTCCTCCACGGGAATGCGACTGTCGAGGCAGGAAAGAATCACCGCCTTGGGAAACTGCCCTTCGTAGGCCTCTCGGATCCGCTGCGAATGGTTTCGCTGCGTGAGGTCGTCCGCCAGGAAGCGACGATTCCCCGCCAGCAGTTTGTCGAGCACCTTCTGGGGCGTGTATGCGGCTTGCTGCTCCCGCGTGAGCACGCCACGCAGCGCCTCCTTCTCCGTGGCCTGCAGCGTTGCAGCATCCGGCTTCGGTTCATCGGCGACGGAAATGGCTACCGCACCTGCCGCGGAAATGCTCACGGCAAGTGAGACGACAGACGACACACTGAACCTGTTGTGTCGCGGGAGAGCGAACATTGTGGGTCCCTTTCAAGGAGCAAGACGACCGACCGATAGGTCAGCCAATGGGGAGTGGTCCATCTTGAGCTAAGCCTGTGGTACTCGGCTGGTGAGAGCGGCGTCGTTCCACGAGTCGGTGCCCGCCGCGATCGCGAAGCCCAGGGCGAGAATCGCGGCCAGGCGAAGGATAGGTCGGCCAATGGCACTTCGGCAAGCGAGGAGCGACAGCCGGGACTGGTCAGGCTGGATGCGGCCCGATCGTGGAGGTGCCGAGGAGCGTCCTATCCACGCTCGGGGGCGGCACCAACCTCCGCACCAATGCCGACCCACGTGCGTCGCTCTTGGACGTGCCACTCGTTCAGGCCGTGCAGAACGTCGTACCCGTGGCTGTGACCGCGGGCGACAAGATCGAAGGGTTACGCCAGTGGGCTTCCGGTCGGTGCCTGTCGGCTGATCGAGCGGGGGTGTACTCGCGGTCGGAAGGTGGCAGTGGCGGTCGAGTCAGGAGGCTGGTGCGGGAGCCGGGGGTGAATTGAGCGGGCCAGCAGCGTGAAGATTCGCCCGATCGACTCACGTGGGGTGATCAATGCGATTAGCCAGAGGTCGCCCCCGCAGGCGAGGTATTCGAGCGGCCCACCGCCTCGCTTCAAGAACAAGGCACTCTGCGAGCCGTCTTGGGACACGTGACTTGTCATCGCAATCGCGTCAGCCTCCAGTGGCGTTGCCGTCGCCCATGGCCACGCCTGCCCCGAATCACTTGCGCCACCAACGCCCCATTCGTATCACTGTCCAGTGCTCGTCGGCGCTGTTTCCGGAGCAGCGGCATTCTTCGCCTGTCCTTCCTTGAGGATCTTCAGCGTATCGACCACCTTCCGCGGCATGGGGTTTTGCTGTTCGGACTGCCGCCAACCACCAAACTTTCGCCAGAAGTCGAGATTCATCGCCCCGGCCACGAGCATACGGCTGCCGTCGGCATCGAAATCCAACGACGGCAACGCCCAAGGCCCTGAATACATGCGGCGATCCACGGCCCCGGTCATGGCGTCGACCACAAGAATCTCGGGGTCTCGCATGTCGTCGTCGTGGTGACCGAACGTCGGCAACAGGACGACACGGCGTGCGTCGGGCGAAAAATACGCAGCATAGTTTGTATCGAAGTCGCCCAACGCCCTCAGTTCTTTTCCCGTCGCCGCGTCGTGAACTGAATAATGCCTCGTGCGATATTGAGCTTTCGGTCCTGGATTTTCACCACCTGCTTCGGCTGGACGCGCATAGAGAAACTGTTTTCCATCGCGAGTCACTGCCTTCAGTTCGCCACCAAGGCCTGGGAGCACGCCAATCGGCATCTCGAACCGTGCGACTTCCTCCCGGGTGAAATCGAAGACCCGCACGACATTGAGGGGGTGCAACGGGCCGCCCTGAAAGACCTTCTTTGTGGCCCCAGAAACCAGGCACCCTCGTGTGCTGCTCGGGCATAGTCCAACCTCCTGGCCCGTCGCGGCGTCGACAATCGGCTGGTAGTTGGATTCATTGGCGTTGCAGATAAGTGTCCCGGATGCATCGTGCTGCATCTCGTTGGCGAGATGCGCGTTGAGTTTTGTGAAATGGCTCTTGAAACCTCGGCCTCCGGGCAACTGGATTGTCTCGATTGCTTTTCCGGTGGCGACTTCATGACGGGTCGCCTGTCGCTCACCGTAGATCAGGATTGTCGATCCGTCTGGCGAGAACTGCGCGATGCCTCCCTGATCGAATTCCCGGGCAACATCGCCGCTGCCCAGATTCCACAGGATGCACGTGTCGTGGAAGCTCAGCAACGCGAACTTTCCGTCCGGTGAGAATCGCACATGCCGGAGGTTGTCCCCATATCGACGCAACGATCTCAATAAGGTGCCACCCTTGACGTCAAAGAGCATCGCCTCGCCCACCATGTTGTTTGGTCGCTCGACAATCGGCCGCGTTTTTGCGAATGCGAACCAGTCTTCTTCCTCCGTCGAACCTGCCTCGCCCGCAGAGGAAGGAACCTGTGCGGAAGCAGTGCCCTTCGCCTGGGTTATTGGTGCCGTCGGGCCTGATCCTGCTTCTTGAGCGACGAGCGGTGCATGGCTTGATAGGACAGCAAGGAGGACGATCTCGCGGCCTTTTTTGCCAAAGACGTTCATCAACAGGCCCTCCAAGTAAAACCGCACCAAAATAAGGTAAATCGCAATCTGAAAAGATAGGTTGGCCAGCGGCACATCGGCAAGCGGCGGCCGAGCGGGGCGGATCATGAGGAGCGACAGCCGGGACTGGTCAGGCTGGATGCGACCCTCACCTGGCGGTGCCGAGGAGCTTCCTGTCCTCCCTCAGTGGCGGCCGTCCCCAACCTCCGCACCCATGCCGACCCACGTGCGTCGCTCTTGGACGTGCCGCTTGTTCAGGCCGCGCAGAACTTCGTACCCGTGGCTGTCACTGCGGGCGACAAGATCGAGGGGTTATGCCAGAGGGCTTCCGGTCGGCGCCTGTCGGCGGATCGGGCGGGGGCGTATTCGCGGGCGGAGGGAGCGACTGGCAGTCGGGTGCGGAGAGTCGTGCGGGAGCCGGGGGGTGAATTGAGCAGCCGGGAGCGGGCGGGTGGCTGGCAGAGGACGGCAGGCGCTGGTGGTAGGATCAAATTCCCCAACGGAGTGGCAGACAGAATGCGAAACGCGACGGTACTTAGTGCGGCGGTGCTGTGCATCGTTGCAGGCTGTGCCGATCAGTTGCCCCATGACACGAGCACGACCAAGAGCCTGACAGTCAATCAAGCCAAGATTCTGTCGCAGCGCCAGGACGATCTATTCCTAGGCAGTCTTACAACGCTCTCTGACGACGTGGCCAAGGTGCTTTCACAGCACAAGGGCTATTATCTGGTGTTGGATGGGCTCACCACCGTGTCTGACGAAGCGGCCAGGGCACTAGCGAAGCACAGGGGCTTCTGCCTGAGCCTAAATAGTGTGTCTACGCTTTCTGACGGGGCCGCTAAGGCGCTTGCGGAGCACAATGGCCGCGTGTCGCTCAACGGCCTGACCATACTCACGCACGTCGATTTGGCGACCAAGTTAGCGCAGCAGAATGGCCCGCTTTGCCTGCCCAAGCTGACCACTATTTCCGAAGACGCAGCCAGGGCATTGGCGAAGCACAAGGGTGATCTATTTCTCGACGCCCTAACCGCGCTCACGAGTGCGGAACTAGCTTCAAGGTTGGTGTACGACGAACGCTACCCGCGACTCGGCGGCCTGACCACGATCTCCGATGAGGCGGCCAAGGCGCTAGCCCAGCACCGTGGACAATACCTGCCCCTCCGTGGCGTGACGTCGCTCTCCGACAATGCGGCGATGGCGTTATCGCAGTATCGGGGCTATCTGGACCTTAACGGCCTGACCGCGCTCACGAGTGGAGAGCTGGCAACCAAGTTGGCGTACCAAGGGCACAATGTGCACCTCAACGGCCTGACGACGCTCTCCGACGAAATAGCACAGTTGTTGTCGCAGCATCATGGCGAGAATCTGGAACTCGATGGCCTGACGACGCTGCCTGTCGATACAGCCAAGGCGCTAGCGCAGCACTTGGGCCGCTCGCTGTCCCTCAACGGCCTCACCACGCTAACGACCGAATCGGCCCAAGCGTTGGCGCAGCACAAGGGCGATCTATCCCTCGGCGGCCTGACGACCCTCTCTGACGAGTCGATCAAGTCGTTATCCCAACACAAGGGACACAATCTATCCCTCGTGGGCCTGACCGCGCTCTCTGCCGACGCGGCCAAGGCTCTCGCGGGATCGAAAGCGTGGAATGGCCGTCTTCCGCAACTGGCCATGCTCTCTGCCGACACGGCAAGGGCGTTGACTACTGCCGCAAAATGGGACGGCCGCCTCCCAAATCTTACCGGCCTCGACACCGCCGACTCCGTCGCTGTCGCCCAAGCCCTCGCCACTCGCAAAGGCCCGCTCTCACTCCCCAGCCTCAAGAAAATCTCCCCCAAGACGCTCACGGCGCTGATAGGAAAGAGAGACGTCGAGATTCCGCTCATCGAGACGCTCGATATCATTCCCGAACCCGATGGCAGCGCTACCGAGGACTTCGTGATCCCGGAGTGGCTGGAAGATCGGCAGAAGCAGAAGAGCGGCGTCCAAGCGGCCGAATAGATGCCGACCAGCCTCGATGTGATTCCGTCGGCAGCCCTCTTGATGCCCTGCCGTCCAACCTCCGCACCCATGCCGACCCACGTGCGTCGCTCTTGGACGTGCCGCTCGTTCAGGCCGCGCAGAACTTCGTACCCGTGGCTGTCACTGCGGGCGACAAGATCGAGGTGTTATGCCAGTGGGCCTCGGGAAGATGTTTTTCGGCTGACCGTGCGGGTTTGTATTCTCGGACGGAAGGGGTGAGTAGCGGTCGGGTGCGGAGAGTCGTGCGGGAGCCGGGGGTGAATTGAGCGTTCCGGGCGCTGGTAGGCGGCGTTCACCGGGCATGGGGGGCAGGGGTAGACTTCGGGGCGGCTACTAGCACCCCTCACCCTGCCTGCCTGCCTGCCTGCCTGCGCCTATCGCATCGAGGCCCGCCATGACCCAGCTCGCCCGTTTTTCGCTGCTTCTGGTCGCCCTCCTCGTGTCCGGCTTTCCATTCGGCTTCACTCCCGCGCATGCCGACGAGTTGCCCCAGGACACGAACAAGATCGAAAGCCTGACGCCGGAGCAGGCACGGAAACTGGCGGAGGAGTTTCCGGGGGTGGAGGTGGAGTTTGAAACCGATGAAGAAATCGGGTGGTGGTGGTCAGACGGCCTTCCGTTGCAAGGCCTAACCACGCTCAATCCCAAGACCGCCGAGGAACTTGCGCGGTTTAAAGGAAATGCGATCCTGCTAACGGGGTTGAGCAGTCTGGGCGTGGACACAGCCACCTCGTTTGCGGCGTATGACGGAGATGTTGTCGTGAGCGAGAAAGTGCAAAAGAGGTTTCTTGCGACGCATCCGCTATCGCCCGAGAGCACAGTGGCATGGGCAGTGGTTACGAGAGGCGACTTGTCCCGCGTTCCCGCCATCGACCTCGCTATTGCCAAGGCACTCGCCGAGTTCAAGGGCCGCGAACTCTCCCTCACTGGCCTGACCACGCTCGAAGCCGCCTCCGCCAAAACGCTCGCGGAGTTCAAGGGCAGGCTGTCCCTCTGGCCTGCCTTGGAAATCCTGATCCAGGCGATATGAAGGTCTACTGCCCATTGGGCAAGGAGACTTTCGATGACGACGAGACGACGGAAGAAGCACCGTCCCGAGGAGATCG
>JAJTED010000161.1:0-582 GCA_021300535.1 Planctomycetaceae bacterium
CGGTCGCCGGCGATCCGCTGCTCGAGCACGTCGCGCCACACCACCGACTGCCGGCGATGGTCCTTGCCCGAATTGGCATGGCTGCAATCGACGACCACGCGGGCCGGCAGGCCGAGGCCGGCGATCTCGATGAGCAGCCCGCGGGCCAGCCGCAGGCCGGTGGCGACGTCGAACGTGCCGTCGTCCGGCATGGACGGCGGGATGGTTTTCGCACCCGGTGTTCCCGGGGTTCCACCCGGGGCTTCTTGGAACCGTGCCGAGACCGATTCACGATTCAACGGGTCGCCAGACCACGGTTCGCAACTGGATCCCTGCCGCGGCGGCCTCCGACCGTCGTGCCCGGTTGCCGGGAAGCCCGAAGCGCAAGCTGAGGGAATACGCGCCGCTTCACCCGCGGCCATCCGCATTCCCTCGGCTCACGCCTCGGGCTTCAAGGGCAAGTGCCGTCATGACTATGTCCGGCTCCGACCCACGATCGGACGCCGGACCGTCAGCCGCCGAGCCGGCCGTGCGCCTCGACGAGCAGGGCCTCCGTCTCGTCCCACCCGATGCACCCGTCGGGGATCGACACGCCGTAGGCCA
>JAJTED010000161.1:622-11331 GCA_021300535.1 Planctomycetaceae bacterium
CGGTCGCCGGCGATCCGCTGCTCGAGCACGTCGCGCCACACCACCGACTGCCGGCGATGGTCCTTGCCCGAATTGGCATGGCTGCAATCGACGACCACGCGGGCCGGCAGGCCGGCCGCCTCGAGGAGCCGCCGGGCCTCGTGCAGCACCTCGGGGGAATAGTTCGAGCCGCTGCGGCCGCCGCGGAGCATGAGCACGCCCCACGGGTTGCCCGTGGTCGAGACGACGCACGTGCCGCCATCGTTGTCGATGCCGAGGAAACTGTGGGGCGTGCGGGCCGCCTGCATGGCGTCGATGGCCGCCTGGAGCGAGCCGTCGGTCGAGTTCTTGAAGCCCACGGGCATCGAGAGGCCGCTGGCCATCTGCCGGTGGGTGGGGCTTTCGGTGGTGCGGGCGCCGATCGCCCCGAGCACGATCGTGTCGGCGATGTACTGCGGCGTGATCGGCTCGAGAAACTCCGTCGCCGTCGGCAGGCCGAGGCCGGCGATCTCGATGAGCAGCCCGCGGGCCAGCCGCAGGCCGGTGGCGACGTCGAACGTGCCGTCGATGTGCGGATCGTTGATCAGCCCCTTCCAGCCGACGGTGGTCCGCGGCTTCTCGAAGTACACCCGCATGATCACCAGCAGGCGGTCGGCGAGGCGGTCGGCCAGGGTGCGGAGGCGGCCGGCATACTCGCGGGCGGCGTCGAGATCGTGGATCGAGCACGGGCCGACGACGGCCATGAGGCGGGAATCCTCGCCGGCGAGCACCCGCTCCACCGCCCGCCGCCCCTCCACGATCGTGCGCCGCGCGGCGTCGTCGATGGGCAAAAGCGCACACAGCCGGGCCGGGGGCACGAGCGGCTCGAGGCTGCGGATGCGGAGGTTGGCGGTGCCCGGCGCGGAGGCCGACGGCGCGGCGGTGGGATGCATGACGAAACTCTACACCACGGAACGCCGCCGCGGACGGCCGGGGTTTGACCGCCCCCGAAAACGCTGCTTCAATCCGGTTTTGGCCGCCACCCGCGGCGGCCGCAAGCGACGGTTGGAAGCCGCGGCGGACGGGAAGGAGCTCGCACCGTGACCAAGCATGTGTTCGTGACCGGCGGCGTGGTCAGCTCGCTCGGCAAGGGGCTCACCTCCGCCTCGATCGGCATGCTCCTCGAGGCCCGCGGCCTGCGGGTGCGGATGCAGAAGCTCGATCCCTACATCAACGTCGACCCGGGCACCATGAGCCCGTACCAGCACGGCGAAGTGTACGTGCTCGACGACGGCAGCGAGACCGACCTCGACCTCGGCCACTACGAGCGGTTCACCGCCACCCACCTCACACGGCAGTGCAACTACACCACCGGCCAGATCTACCTGTCGGTGATCAACAAGGAGCGGCGCGGCGAGTTTCTCGGCAAGACTGTGCAGGTGATCCCCCACATCACCAACGAGATCAAGGACGTCGTCACCCAGCTGGCCAACGCCGACACCGACGTGGTGATCACGGAGATCGGCGGCACGGTCGGCGACATCGAGAGCCTTCCCTTCCTGGAGGCGATCCGGCAGATCCCGCTGGAGGTGGGCCGCGAGAACTGCATCTTCATCCACCTCACGCTGGTGCCCTATCTCAAGGCCGCCGGGGAGCTGAAGACGAAGCCCACCCAGCATTCCGTGGGCCTGCTGCGGCAGATCGGCATCCAGCCCGACATCCTCGTCTGCCGCACCGAGCGCGGCCTCGACGTCTCCGACCGGGAGAAGATCGCGCTGTTCTGCAACGTGCCGCTGGAGTCGGTGATCGAGGAGCGCGACAAGGACTTCTCGATCTACGAGGTGCCGCTGTCGCTGCAGTCGAACCGCATCGACGAGATCATCCTCCGCCGCTTCGGCCTCCAGGCCCCCCCCGCCGCACTCGACGAGTGGCACGACATTCTCCATCGCCTGCGGAACCCCGAGCACGAGGTTTCGATCGCCCTGGTGGGCAAGTACGCCGAGCATCGCGACGCCTACAAGAGCATCTACGAGGCCCTCGACCACGGCGGCATCGCCTGCCGGACGCAGGTCCGCGTGCAGCCGATCAAGAGTGAGGATATCGAGCGCGAGGGGGCCGAGCGGCTCCTGGCCGGCTTCGACGGCCTGCTCGTGCCGGGCGGGTTCGGCGAGCGCGGGATCGAAGGGAAGGTGGAGGCGATCCGCTTCGCCCGCGAGCGGCGGCTGCCCTTCCTCGGCATCTGCCTGGGCATGCAGTGCGCGGTGATCGACTTCGCCCGCAACGTGGCCGGCCTCGAGGCAGCCCACTCGACCGAGTTCGCCCGCAACACGCCCCACCCCGTGATCTGCCTGATGGACGAGCAGCACTCCGTGGTCGACAAGGGGGGCACGATGCGGCTCGGCGCCCAGCCGGCGGTGCTCGCCGAGGGCACGAAGGCGGCCGCCGCCTATGGCTCGACGCGGATCTCCGAGCGGCACCGCCACCGCTACGAGTTCAACTCGAAGTATCGCGCCGCCCTCGAGGAGGCCGGCCTGGTGATCGCCGGCACCAACCCCGCCGGCACGCTCGTGGAGATCGTCGAGCTCGCCGATCACCCGTGGTTCGTGGCGGTGCAGTTCCACCCCGAGTTCAAGAGCAAGCCGACCGCGGCCCATCCGCTGTTCGCCGGCCTCGTGGCCGCGGCGGTGGAGCGGCACGCCGGCAGCGCCTGGGTCGCCGAGTCCTGACCGCGGCGCCGCCCCCCTGGAGCAGACGCATGACCGACGAGATCACCGCCGCCGACGCCGCCGGCGGCCCGCCGACACCACCGGCCACGTTCGAGTTCCTGATCCACACGCTGTTCACGCAGGCCCTCATGGCCCTGGGCCGGATCCCCAACCCGATCACGAAGCAGTCGCTGAAGAACCTGCCCACGGCCCGCCACTTCATCGACACGCTCGCGATGCTCGAGGCCAAGACGCAGGGCAACCTCACGACCGACGAGCGCCGGCTGCTGGAGGAGATCCAGCACCAGGTGCGAAGCATGTATGTCGAGGCCGGCAGATGATGCGGGCCCTCCTTTCTGGTGTCGCCATGGTCGTGCTCGGCGGGCTTGCGGCCGCCGCCGACGTGCAGGTCGAGCGGGCCGCCGATCGCGTCGTCGTGACCGTGGACGGCAGGCCGTTCACCGCCTACGTGTTCGCCGGCCATCGTAAGCCGATCCTGTTTCCGGTGATCGGGCCGGGCGGCGCGGCGATGACGCGGTCTTGGCCGTTGGTCGAGGGCGTCGCCGGCGAGCCCCAGGACCACCCGCACCACGAATCGATCTGGTTCACGCACGGGGCGGTCAACGGCATCGACTTCTGGGCCTCCCACCCCCGGGGCCAAGGCCCGCAGCACCGGGCCGACAACCGCATCGAGCATGTGGAACTCGTCGCCTGCGCGGGCGGGCCCGTGGCCCGGATCGAGACGCGGAATCGGTGGGTGAAGGCCGACGGCACGGTCGTGTGCACCGACTCGCGGACGGTGCAGTTCACCGCCGCTGCCGACGTCCGCACGATCGACTACGCCGTGACCATGCATGCCGACCACGGCCCCGTGGTCTTTGGCGACACCAAGGAGGGCACCTTCGGCCTGCGGGTGCCCGCGACGCTGCAGACGAAGAACGCGCACGGCTCCCGCGGCGCCGCCGGCCAGATCGTCAACGCCGCGGGCCAGCGCGATGCCGATGCCTGGGGCAAGGCCGCCCGGTGGATCGCCTACTCGGGCCCCGTGGACGGCCGAACGGTGGGCGTCGCGATCGGCGACCATCCGGCCAACCTCCGCCATCCCAGCCGCTGGCACGCCCGCGACTACGGTCTGGTCGCGGCCAATCCGTTCGGCCTCCACGACTTCACCGGCAGCCCGAAGGGCAGCGGCGACTACACGCTCCCGGCCGGCGAGTCGCGGACCTTCCGGTACCTCGTCGTGCTCCACGAAGGCGACGCGGAGACGGCCGGCATCGAAGCCCGCTGGCAACGCTGGGCCGACGCCACGAAAGTGGAGCGTCCATGACGGCCCAGCTGCTCGACGGCCGCGGCCTCGCCCAGCGGATCGAGGCCACGCTCCGCGATGAGGTGCAAACCTTCGCCGAGATGTTCCAGCGGCGGCCGCGGCTGGTGGTGGTGCTCGTCGGCGACCTGGCGGCCAGCGCCTCCTACGTGAAGAGCAAGGCTGCGGCCGCGGCCCGCGTGGGCATCGATGCGGAGGTGATCCCCGTGCCGGTGACCGCCGACACGTCCGAGCTCGTGGCCCTCGTGCAGGCAATCGCCCGCGACGAGCATGGCCCCGCCGACGGCATCCTCGTGCAACTGCCGCTGCCACCCCATGTGGACACCGTGGCCGTGCTCGACGCCGTGCCGCCGGACCGCGACGTGGACGGCTTCCATCCGGAGAACGCCGGTCTGCTCTCGCAGGGACGGCCACGGTTCATCCCCTGCACCGCCGCCGGCGTGCAGCGGATGCTGATCGACGCCGGCATCGAGACGGCGGGCCGGCACGCCGTGATCGTCGGCCGCAGCGACATCGTCGGCAAGCCGCTGGCGCCTTGTGGCGGCCGTGGGAAGGCCGAGGCTGATCACGGCCGACATGGTGAAGCCGGGCGCGACCGTCATCGACGTGGGCATCAACCGCGTCGCTGGAAAACTCGTGGGCGACGTCGATTTCGAGGCCGTCCGCACGGTCGCCGGCTGGATCTCGCCCGTCCCCGGCGGCGTCGGCCCGCTGACGGTCGCGGTGCTGCTGTGCAACACCGTGCTCGCCGCCGAACTCCGCCTCGGCCGACGCTAGCGGGCGTTCCAGCGTGCCATCCGACCCGCAGCCCCAGCGGCATGGATGGCGGGGAGGCCTTCATGCCCGGAGTCCCCGGGTTACCACCCGGGGCTTCTTGGGCGCACACACAACACGGCACAAACCGTCCCGGGTTACCACCCGGGGCTTCTTGGCACACGCGTCACGCCCACACGGGACACCTTGTCGCCCTGTCCACAAAAAGCCCCCGGCGGAAGCCGGGGGACTCCGGGTCGAACACGAGCCCGCATGCCATGCCACGCGTGCCCGAACCGGCGAATCGGATGGCGGGGAGGCCTTCATGCCCGGAGTCCCCGGGTTGCCACCCGGGGCTTCTTGGGCGCACGCACAACACGGCACGAAACGTCACCGGGTTACCACCCGGGGCTTGTTGGGCTCGGCAGGAGGCTCGTGGTCCAAGCAACGGTACCGTTCAGCGGCGGATCAGGCCGGGATTGAGGCCGATTACCAGCATGATGACGAACGACACGCCGATGATCACGGCGGCCCAGATCGCCCGCTTCAGCCACGCCTGGGCCGCCCGCTCCTCCGCCTCGGCCCGCAGCTGCGCCTGCTGGCGGCGAAACTCCACGCTGTCGGAAGCGCGGAGCACGAAAAACGCGTTGCACTCCGGACAGCACACCTGCTCGCCGAGCATCTCCTCGCGGGCCTTGAGCACGTGCCCGTTGGGACACGGGATGCGGTAGATCGTCGGCTCGGGCGGCCGCAGGGCGTCGTCATCGAAATCGACGGCCGGCGCGGTGGAACCGGCATCGGCCACCGGCCAGGCGCCGCCGCGAACGCGTCCGCGGCAGATCGGGCAGACCTCGAACTCCCCCTCGGGAACGCTCGGACCGCGATACCCGCAGATACACTTGATCGTGTCGGACATACGAAGAATTGTAGCACGCCGGGCCGCGGCCCCGCGACCGTCAGGCGGCCTGGTGCTGCCGTGCCGGCCGCTTCCGCACGGTGCCGTGCTCGACTTCGATGATGGCGTCTGCCAGGGCCAAGGTGCTCGCCCGGTGGGTGATCATGATCACGGTGCGGTTCTCCACGTAGCGGGCCAGAGCCTCGTGGATCAGCCGCTCGCTCTCCACGTCGATCTGGCTGGTGGCCTCGTCGAGGACCAGGATTTCGGCATCGCGGAGGAAGGCGCGGGCCAGCGAGATCCGCTGCCGCTGGCCGCCGGAGAGCCGGAAGCCGTTGGGGCCGACCATGGTCCGGTAGCCCTCGGGAAACTCGGAGATGAACTCGTGGGCATGGGCCTTGCGGGCGGCCGCCTCGATCTCCTCGTCGGTGGCGTCCCAGCGGCCGTAGCGGATGTTGTAGAGAATCGATTCGTTGAACAGCTCCGTCTGCTGGGTGACCAGCGCGATCCGCCGGCGCAGGTCGTGGAGGGCGATGTCGGTGAGCGGCGTGCCGTCGAGGAGCACGCGGCCCTTCGTGGGGTCGTAGAACCGGCAGATGAGGTTGACGAGCGTGCTCTTGCCGCCGCCGTTGGGGCCCACGATCGCCACCCGTTCGCCGAAGGCGATCGACACGTCCACGTCATTGAGCACCGTATCGACGCCGTCGTAGCTGAAGCTCACCTTGTCGAGGCGGATCTCACGGTGGGGCGACGGCAGCGCGACCGGCCGGGCGGCCTCCTTGAGCTTCGACGGCGTGTCGAGCAGCGGATAGAGCCCCTGGGCCCCCACGATGCCCACGTTCAGGCCGGTGATCACGCCGGACAGCTTGCGGACGGGATCGCTGGCCCCGATCAGGAAGCCGAAGAAGATCATGATCCCCGGCACCGTCATCGGCTGGTCGGTCATCGTGATCCCGAAGATCCGCGTCTCCTGGTTGATGACCAGCCAGGCGCCGACGGCGATCGAGGTCGCCACCATGCCGATCCCGAGGATCTCGGTGATCGGATTGGCGAGGGCGAAGTAGAAGGTGTGCCACATCCCGGTCCGCATCATGTCGCTGGTGCAGGTGCGGAACCGCTGCCGCTCGAAATCCTCCATCGTGTAGGCCTGCACCGTGAGCACGTTGTTGAGCGCCTCGAGCAGCACATGGTGGAAGCCGCGGGAGCGGGCGAGGATGTTCTTGGAGATCCCGCGGATGCGGCGATTGAGCCACACCATCAGGAACCCGACCAGCGGCGCGAGCATCAGGCAGGCCAGCGTCAGCCGCCAGGAGATGCAGAACGCTCCTCCCAGGCAGGCCAGGATCTTGAGCGGCTCGGTGACGGCGCCGCCGTAGACGCTCGTGATGCCGCTGGCCAGCATGTCGGAGGTGCTCGTCACCTGGGCCATGAAGCCCGCCGATCCCCAGCGCATGAACTGGGCCCGATCGAGCTCCAGGGCCTTGTCGAACACCTTGAGGCGGATGTTGCGGCTGATGTTCATCGCCACCCAGGCCACCAGCAGCGTGCCCGTGAGCAAGAGCACGTGCTTGACGAACGTGCTCACGACGACGAAGGCGACGACCACGAGCACCGTGTGAAACGGATCGCCCGGCAGGCACCGCTCGAGCCACGGGCCGAGCTGCACGGCCGAGGCCACGATCGCCTCGTCGCCGCGGACCGTCAGGGAGAGCGTGTCGATGCGGCTGCGGGCCTTGCGGGCGGCGGCGGCGTCGAGGCCGCCGGCGGCGAGTGCGGCCTCGAGGTCGGTCCGTTCGTGCTCACCGGCCGCGATCCGGGCCCGGGCATCCTCGATCCGCCGCGTGTTCCACGATTGCAGCGACTCCCCCTTGAGCGTGACCTCGATGATCGGGAACAGCGCGGCGATGTTCGCCCCCCACAGGGCCGCCACGCCGGCGGAGCAGACCAGAGCGGCGGCGAGCAAAGGCCAGCTCTTGGCCGCCTCGCGGAGGGCACGGAGGAAATAGTGCATGAACCGGGTCTTTCGACGGCCTTGCGGCGGGACGGGAAGGACAGCCTTCCCGGCGGCGGGAAGGTAGAGACAGGCCCGCTGCCGCTCAAGGGCGGGTTTTGCCCGGAAAAGATCGCGGTTTCACCGTCCCAGCCGGGAGTCCCAGGCGGCGGCGGCCCGGGGTTCGAATGTCTCCGGCTCGAAACTGTCGCGGACGATCTGCCGCATGGCCCGCAGATCGACGACCCCGGCCCGGCTGCCGAGCTGCACCAGGAGATTGCCGATCGCCGTGGCCTCCACCGGACCGGCCACGACCGGACGGCCGGTCGCGTCGGCGATCATCTGGCACAGGAGCCGGTTCTTCACCCCGCCGCCGACCACGTGCACGCGACTGATCCGCCGGCCCAGCAGGGAGTCGAGCTCCGCGATCCGCCGGCGAATCGCCGCCGCCACGCTCTCCAGCGCCGTCCGCACGACGGCGGCGGTGGACTCGGGCACCGGCTCGCCCGCGGCCCGCGCCAGCCCGCGGATCGCTTCCGGCATGTCGGCCGGCGCGACGAGGGCCGGATCGTCGGGGTCGACGAGCGTCAGCAGCGGCGGCGCCTCGGCGGCCAGGGCGGTGAGCTGGTCCCAGGTCCACTCCTTGCCCTGCCGCCTCCAGGCGGCCCGGCACTGCTGCACCAGCCACAGGCCGCACACGTTCTTCAGGAGCCGGGTCGTGCCGCCGACACCGCCTTCGTTGGTGAAGTTGAGCGCCAGGCACTCGGGCGTGACGAGCGGCCGGTCGAGTTCCACGCCGACCAGGGCCCAGGTGCCGAGGCTGACATAGCACCAGTCGGGCCGGCTGCTCGGCGGCTCGGCGGCGGGGACGGCGACCACGGCGCTGGCGGTGTCGTGCGTGCCGGGCACGATCACCCGGGCCGCCCCGAGGCCCGTCTCGGCGGCGACGTCCGGCCGCAGCGTTCCCAGGTCTGCACCCGGCTCGATCACCGGCCCGAAGATCCGTCGCGGCAGCCCGAACCGCTCGAGCATCGCGAAGGCCCAGTCGCCCGCGCGGGGATCGAAGCACTGCGAGGTGCTGGCGTTGGTCCGCTCGTTGGACCGCTGGCCGGAGAGCAGCCAATGAACCACATCCGGGATCATGAGCAGCCGGTCGGCGGCCTCGAGCACCGGCGCGCGGCGGTCGCGCAGGGCGAGCAGCTGGTAGAGCGAATTGATCTCCATGAACTGCAGCCCGGTGGCCGCGAAGATCTCCGCCCGCGGCACGATCCGCTCGGCCGCGGCGAGCATGCCGCGGGTCCGCGGGTCGCGATAGCAGACGGGATTGGCCAGCAGCGTGTCGTCGGCGGCGAGGAACGAGAAGTCGACGCCCCAGGTGTCGACGCCCACGCTCGCCACGCCGCCGCCATGCCGCACCACCGCCGCCCGCAGGCCGGCGACCACCTCCTGCCACAGGCGGGGCAGATCCCAGATCAACTGGCCGCCCATGGCGACCGGACCGTTCTCGAAGCGGTGGATCTCCTCCAGTTCGAGCAGGCGGCCGTCGAAGGCCCCGGACACGACACGGCCGCCCGAGGCGCCCAGATCCACCGCCAACGCCACCGTGCGTGCCATTTCCAAGCCTCCTCGCGGGACCGTGCCGCGGCGTGCGGCGCGGGAAGTTTTGTACCACCTGGCGAGGCTGGCCCGGTGCGGACTCGCGGGCAAAAGGCGGCGAGTCTGCCGGTCCGGGCGCCCGATTTCGGCCCGGCGCCGGCCGGCGGTCGATACCCCTGCCACGCCAGGCTATTCTTGGGATAGTTGACCAACCTTGTAGGGATTGGAAATGACGGCCTCTGGAACAGCCCCGGCCCCGCCGCCCGGCGCAGTGGCCCGTGAGCCATCCGCGGCGCTGCGCGAAGAACTCGCCCGCGAAAGCCGCTGCCTCGAGGCCGCCGATCCCGCCACCATCGTCCGCTGGGCCGTGGACCGCTTCGGCCCCAAACTGACCATGGCCACCGCCTTCGGCCCCGAGGGCTGCCTGATCATCCACTGGCTGGCCGCGATCGCGCCGGCGACGTATGTGTTCAACCTCGACACCGGATACCAGTTCGCGGAGACGCTCGACCTTCGCGACCGCCTCGCCCGCCGCTACGGCATCGAGGTGGTGTTCGAGCGGCCCGAGCAGAGCGTGGCTGACTACGAGCGCGACCACGGCGGCCCGCTGTATCGCAGCGACCCGGATCGCTGCTGCAGCGACCGGAAACTGGCGGTCGTGAAACGGGTGCTCGCCCGCTTCGACGCCTGGATGACCGCGATCCGTCGCGACCAGAGCCCCGACCGGGCCACGGCGCCGATCGTGGGCTGGGACCACAAGTTCGGCGTGGTCAAGGTGTCGCCGCTGGCCAACTGGACCAAGGCGAAGGTGTGGGACACCATCGTGCGGGAGAAGGTGCCCTACAACCCGCTCCACGATCGCGGCTACGTGAGCATCGGCTGCGCCCCCTGCACGACGCCTGACTCCGTCGGGCCGAGCGATGCGTCTCTCCGCCAAGACCGAGTACGCCGCGATCGCGGCCCTGGAACTCGCCCGCTGCCGCGCGGCCGCCGATCCGGTGCGGCTTCGGTCGATCTCGCAGGGCCAGCGCGTGCCCGAGCAATTCCTGGTGCAGATCCTCCTCCAGTTAAAGGCGGCCGGGATCGTGACGAGCACCCGGGGGGCGGCCGGCGGCTACCGACTCGCCCGGCCGCCGGAGGAGATCACACTGGCCGACATCCGCGGCGCGGTCGAAGGCGACACCGACACCGCCGCGCCGTTGACGGCGGAACTGGCCGCCCGCTCCCGGGCCGCCGCGGCGCTGGCTGCGGCGTGGGACGAGGCGAGCCGGGCCGAGTCCGACGCCCTCCGCGGGGTGACGCTCGCCGACCTCCTCGACCGCTGCCGGCCGGCCGCCGACGCGATGTATTACATCTGACTTCACGGCTGTCGGGCCATCCATGGCCCCGACAGCCTTGGCAGGTCGGAGGCACAGCCAAGGTGTGCCTCGACCTGCGATGGCTCGCCTTCCCGGCGAGCCTCGCGTAAGCCGAAGCAGGCCCGAAGGG
>JAJTED010000034.1 GCA_021300535.1 Planctomycetaceae bacterium
CCGCCGCACCGGTCACGTCACTCTTCCCGGAGTTCGTGATCGTGATCGTGTACGTCACGGTCTGGCCAGCCACCACCGAACCGACCGTCACCTTGTCGAGCTCCAGATCCACGTCTTTCGTGCAAATCACGAACGCCGTCGCCGGTATGTTGTCGGTGGTGTCAAGCGTCGTGTCGATCACCGTCGTGCCGATCCTGCCGGTCGCACTGTTCACATACGTTCCCGTCGGCGCCGGGATCGTAGCCCGGAACTTCAGCACCGCCGTCGAATTGCCGAGGATCGTGAATGGTCCCAGCCACTTCAGATCCTGACTCGTCACCGACGGATCACCGATGGGCAGGGCCGTGCCATTGTTGTCGTACGTCGAGGTGCCGAGCACATACGTGGCGTTCGCCGGCAGCGACGGCAGCGTGTCAAGAATCGAGTTCAGCGTCACGGTGCGAGTGCTCGTGTTCGTGAACCGCAGCGAGAACTCCACGATCGTGCTCGCTCCCGTCTCCAGAATCGTGATCGACGGCTGGCCCGGGTCGCCCGGGAGTGCCACGAGCTTCTGCACGGTGGTCGAGTTCGCGACCGGCGAAACCGGCGGCAGGACGACATCGCCCGGCTTGTGGTGCTTCCACTGATCGTTTCGCCCCACGAACTGCGTCGGTGACGCCGTCGTGCCTGTGGAGACTCCGGCGAGGCGGAAGGTGTACACGGCCGTGTAGAGATTGCTCGAAGACGATCCGTATCCCGTGTCATAGAGATCGTTCGTGAGCGTCCGGGCGTTCGGCCCCGTGATGTTGATCGTCGAGGACTCCAGCACGTACACGTCGGGCAGCCAGTCATCGAACGATGCAGGCGTAAACAGCACGCTGTCGTTGTTCGCCTGCCCCAGATCACCGGTCACCGTCATCGTCAGGGTGCTGCCCAGGACGGGGTCGGGCGAGTCGTAGGCGACGGTGAAGATCTTGTTGGAACTCGCCTCGATCGTCTGCAGGACATCAAAGAACGTGGATGTCGCGGTGACCGGCGTACCGATCGGATCCTCGAGCGGTGTGCCGCCCTCCCGCGGATCGCCGCTGAACAGCCGGATCGTATGCGTCTGGTCGATCGCCGTCGCCCCCGAGGCCCGCAGGTAAAAGTAGGCGATGTCGGTTTGGCCGTTGGCCAGCCCGCCGATCTGGTAGTAGCCGTCCTCGTTCGTGCCCAGTCCCACGACGCCGCCGGTGAAATCGGTCGCCCGCACCCACAGGTCGGCAATCGCGGCGCCGGTGTTGTTCGTGATCTGAATCGCCTCGTATTCGCTGGTGATCGTGCGATTGTCGGTGTTGATGAAGAACGTGTCGGGCGTCAACTTGACGATGTCCACGGCCATGAGATCACGCCGCTCGAGCCGCTCGGCCTCGCCGAATGACCGCGGCCGGCGGCGGGAAGCCACGGGACGCCTGACGCCCCCCTCGCTACGGCTGCGGACGCGACGAGCGAACGGGGCGGTGAACAGGCTCATGGGTGGCTCCTCGTATCTGGTGACTCGGTGTGCGAAACGAAAAAGGCCGGCGCGAACGGACGCCCCGTGGCGTTCACTCGCGCCGGCCCACGCGTGGCAGAACCCCCGGCCGAAGCCAGGTGCTCCCTCAACTCGTTTTCCGACGATCGTTTTTTGTGCGACTCGGCCGCCGCGAACTCGTGGCCGCGGCTGCGTCGTCGTCGGATTCATACGCAACGCCGCGCGGCCGCGGCAAACGCACGCCGCAATTCATTCCCCGTGCCGTGCCGGAGCGTCCACGCAGCAACGACTTGCGCGCCTCGCGGCCGGTCAGGCGACACCTGCGCGGCGTGGCGTCAGGCCGCCGCCGCGTCGGGCCGTGCCGCCAGCCGCGCCGGTGGCACGAGACGGAAGAGGGCGAAGAGATCCTCGGCGGTCATGCCGCTGGCGGCCGGTGCCTCGGCCTGCGAAAGGATGGTGTCCGACAGGTTCCGCTTCCGCCGCAGCACCTCGTCGATCCGCTCCTCGATCGTGTCCACGGAGAGAAACCGCGTCACGGTCACGGCCCCCGCCGCCCCGATGCGGTGGGCTCGGTTGATCGCCTGGTCCTCGACCGCGGGATTCCACCAGCGGTCGAAGAGGAACACATACTGCGAAAACTGCAGGTTGAGCCCCACGGCCCCGGCGCCGTAGGAAAGCAGGAGCACCGAGTGCTGCTTGTCGTGCCTGAACCGGCGAATCGCCTCGTCGCGGGCCGTGGTCGACATCCCCCCGTGATACTCCAGGGCGCCGAAGCGGCCGAGGTCTTCCCGCAGCCGGCCGAGCGTCTCCACCCACTGGCTGAAGACGAGCGCCTTGCGGCCGCTGGCCTGCACCTCTTCCAGCTCGGCCTTCAGGCGGTCGAGCTTCGCGCTTTCCCCGGTGGCGGTGTCGAAGTTGCAGATCTGCTTCAGCCGCAGCACGAGCTCGAAGACGTGCCTGATCGTGGCCTCCTCCCCCATGCCCGCCAGCCGCAGCACCCCCTCCTCCTCGGCCCGCCGGTAGGTCTCCCGCTGCTCGGCACCGAGCTCGATCCGCTCGTCACGATTGAGCCGCGGCGGCATGTCCTTGAGCACCTTGTCCTTCGTGCGGCGGAGCACGTGGTCGGCCACCGCCGTGCCCATCGCCTTCGGCGTCATGCGGTCGTTCAGGTGGCCCGGCGCCACGAACTCGAAGATCCCGACGAGGTCGTCGGCGCTGTTTTCGATCGGCGTGCCGGTCAGCGCCCAACTACGACCCCGCGTCACCCCCCGCACCGCCTGGCTCGTCTGGCTGGAGCGGTTCTTGATCCGCTGGGCCTCGTCGAGCACCACGAGGTCGAACGCCAGGCCGAGTTCCGCCACGAGGTCGCGGTCGCGGACCAGCACCTCGTAATTGGCGACCTTCACCGGCACGTCCGGCAGCGACCACTGCCAGCGCCGCCGCTGCGGATCTCCTTCCACGACGGCCACGACCAGTTCCGGCGCCCAGTCGGCGAGCTCCCGCGTCCAGTTGCTCACCAGCCCCTTCGGGCAGACCACGAGCACCCGCCGTGCCTCGCCCGACCGCACCAGCAGCCGGATCGACGAGATCGCCTGCATCGACTTGCCGAGGCCCATCTCGTCGGCGAGCACCGCGCCGTGCCGCGGCATCAGAAACGCCATGCCGTCGAGCTGAAACGGGAACGGCTGCCGGGGAAACTCCAGCCGTCCGGCCTGCAGCATCGTCTCCAGGTCGGGCTGCAGCAGGTAGAAGAATCGCTCCGCGAGTTTGACGACGTCCTTCGGGGGCGCGATCCGTGTCCGCGGGCCGGCAGCCGGCGGCGCGTCACCGTCGAGAGCGCTGGGTGGCCGCCCCGGGCGCGGAGCCGTGGTAACGGCCGACGGAGGCGGCGCTGCTGCGGTGGCCGCGGCCCGCGGAAAGCGGCAGCTCGTCACCCGGGGCATGACGTCGAGCAGCGGCAGCCGCGTCGGCCGCACGACGACGTCCGCCAGCGGCAGCCGCACTGCGACCGGCTGCGGCAGCCGCGCCACGACGGGTGGCATGACGGCCACGCCCGGCAGCGCCAGGTCGGGCCGCCGCACGGATCGCACGACCGCCCGCCCGCCAAGTTGCTCGTCGCCCATGGAGCCTCCGGCGGCCATCAGTGCCGCTGCGCCTCGTCGATCGCCGCGCGAATCCGCTCGAACGGCTCGCACAGGTCCACGGCCGCCCCCAGCGCCGCGAGCCGGTCGCGAACGGCCGCCTCGCCGGATGCGTCGGCATCGTGGGGCCGCACACGGGCGGCGCCGATCACGAATCCAGCCGCGGCTCCATCCGCATCGGCCCGCTGCACCAGGGCCACAGGCAGGGAAGTATGGGGACGCACCTGGAGCATCGACTCCACGTCGGTGAGCACAATCTCCGGCTGCGTCGTTCCCTCGGCGAGCAGCGTGGCGCCGATCTGACGGCCGTGCAGATGCCCATGGAGCGTGGGGCCGTAGAGGATCTGCTGGGCCCGCGACACCTTGACCGGCGTGGTGCAGTGGAACTCCACGGGCCGCCCCAGTTCGTCCACCACCAGATACCCGCCGAACACGCCGTGCGTCGGCGAGTCCACGACGGTCAGAAATCCGAACGTCAGCCCGTCGGGCCGCGCTGTTTCCCGGTGCTGCATGCCCAGCCGCCGCTCCCTGTGCCGTTTGGACCCCCGCTTCCCTGCGGAGCCTGCCCGGCGATTGCATCCATCGGGCCCGGCCCACCAGCCACTTGAGCGGCCCGCCTGGGCATATCCTGCCCGGGACGTGGGGCCCGGCGCGTCGGCACCCTGGAGAAACCCTGCGGATGGCGCAGGGCGAACCGTCGGCCGTGGAAAACCGTGCCCCTGCTGCCTAAGATGATGACATTTGAGTGGGGCGACCGCGCCCACCTCTCGCCCCGAGGAAACTCATGCACGACGTTCCTCCGATCTTCACGCAGCTCGACATCTCGTCCGGGACGGTGGCCGGATCGACCGCCGCGGCTCCCGCCCTCGACGGCTCCGACACCTCGAAGCTGCTCCGCGATCTCGTCGTTCTCCAGCACCGCTCCTGCGAGTTGCTCGCGGAGCTGGTCAACCAGGTCTCCTTGCAGCAGCGGCAGCGGGCCGCGGAGCTCAAGGCCTGGAAGGAGGCGAACCCGCACCTCGCACAGTCGTGCCGCCAGGCCGCCGAGGCGCTCACGAAGGTACACACCGAGTTTCTCTCCAGCATCGCCCAGGAAGCGGCCGACAACGCCGACGATTTCTCCGACAGCGAATACGCTCTCGGGGAGTTCATCGACCGCTACGGGCCGCGTCTCGCCCACTTCAACGGCGTGCTGCAACTCTTCGCGCAGCTCGGTGCACCGTTGCCACAGGCCGAGGCTCCCGCGGACGGCTGATCGCCGTTCGTGATCCTCCCGCCGTTCCCATTCCCTTCCGAAAGTCTCCGCATGTCAACCGCCCCCGCCGCCAAGCCCCCCGTCTTCGCCGTCGCCACGCCGGAGCAGGTCGCTGCCGCCCGTGCCGCCCTCGACGCCCACACGGTCGAGATCATGGCCTGGCACTTCCACGAGTCCACCGGCTGCCCGTTCTGGTTGGAGTACGCGAAGTCGCTCAACTTCAGCCCGCTCACCGACGTGAAGTGCTACGACGACCTGAAGAAGTTTCCGCCCTTCGAGGACGAATGGCTCCGCGGCGGTCCGGTGCGCCGCTGGGTGCCGAAGGGCCTGGCCGACCAGCCGGCCTACGTGTTCGAGACCGGCGGCACGACGGGCATTCCGAAGTCGCGGTACAACTCGCGGGATTTCCGCACCGACTACGAGATGTTCAGCGACACGCTCCCCGAGGAGTTCTTCCCCAAGGGAGCCAACTGGCTGATGCTCGGCCCCTCGGGCCCGCGGCGGCTGCGGCTCTCGATCGAGCACCTTGCCCAGCATCGCGGCGGCATTTGCTTCTGCGTCGACCTCGACCCGCGCTGGGTGATCAAGCTCATCCAGAAGGGCTGGATGGAGCACCTCGAGGCCTACAAGCAGCACTGCATCGACCAGGCGATCACGATCCTCGTTCACGCCGCAGTGGACCCGCTTCGCCGTCGAGGAGTTGCTCGACGGCGCCTACATGACTCCCACCTACGGCAACACGCTGATGGGTCTGGCGGCGAGCCGGCCGGTCGTGCCGGCCGACGGCTACACGATCGCCTACTACGCCCCGCAGCCACGAGCCGTGATCGAGGTGGTCGACTTCGACGACCGGGACCGCCTCGTGCCCTACGGTGGCACCGGCCGCGTCCGCCTCACGACGCTCACGAAGGAGACCTTCATCCCCGGCTTCTTGGAGCGGGACGAGGGTGAGCGCGAACTGCCCTACGCGAAGTATCCGTGGGACGGCATCAGCGGCGTCCGCCCATTCCGCGAGTTGGCCGCCACGACGACCGTGGGCGTGTACTGAATTCAAGGCTTCGCGGCCATTCATGGCCCGCGAAGCCTTGGCTCGGCGGAGGGCAGCCGAGGTGTCCCTCGCCTCGCGGGCTGCTCGCACCTCCGGGCTCGCAAGGCCGCCGCGGAGCGGCGGCCGGAGCCGCTGCAGGAATCCAGATGCGAACCGTGTTTTGAAGACCGCGCAAACAGGGAATCGGCCCCGTCACCGTTCCAAAAAGCCCCGGGCGGGAGCCCGGGGACACCGGGCACGAAAACCACCCCACCGTCCATGTTGCACGACGGCACCTGGTTCCCCGGTTCAAGCCCGCACCGCATGGCACGCAGGAAGGCATGCAACCCGGAGTCCCCCGGCTTCCGCCGGGGGCTTTTTGTGTGAGCGCCAGGCCTGGAGGGCCGGGTTGAAACCATCGGGCGGAGGCCCGCCAAGCGAACCGCGGCACGACGCCGCGGGTTCGCGTACACCATTCCCCCCGGCTTCCGCCGGGGGCTTTTTGTGTGAGCGCCAGGCCTGGAGGGCCGGGTTGAAACCATCGGGCGGAGGCCCGCCAAGCGAACCGCGGCACGATGCCGCGGGTTCGCGTACACCATTCCCCCCGGCTTCCGCCGGGGGCTTTTTGTGCCGTTCGCGCGTTCCATGCCCTCGCTGCGCCGGCTTGGACTCCAGACTCCATCGTTCGACTACACTGATCCATCCCCCGAGGAGCACACCCATGCACCTGCCCGCCTGGCGGTTCGGCAAGCCCTATGAGTCACTTGAGCGCGAGACGCTCGTTCACTTTCTCACCGGTGAGCCCGTCGCCGAGGTGAGCCAGGTCGGCGGCGCGATCGTGGGCCGCGACCTGCAGAAGGCTGCCCAGGCCCGGGCTGCGCTGCTGGCCATCGACCCCGAGGAGATCGTCGAGCGGCTGCAGACGGCCGGCAATCTCTACGCCAACGGCACGGTGACGGTCGGCGACACGCAGCAGTCGCCCCACGACTTCGTGAAGCAGCAGTCGGCCACGACGGGGCTGCCGGAAAGCCTCTGCCGGGCCAACATGCAGAAGAACATGTTCGTGCTCTCGAACATGGACCGAATCCTCGACGCCCTGTCGCGCGGCCTCGACACAAAGATTCTCTGGACGGGCCACGGCGTCGAGCATCGCGGCGTGACGGTCAGCTACCAGGCCCAGTCGCCGGTGCTCGGGCTCGTGCTGCCGTCGAACTCGCCGGGAGTGCACACGCTCTGGCTGCCGGTCATCGCCCTCGGCGTCGGTCTCGTGATGAAGCCAGGCAGCCAGGAGCCGTGGACGCCCTACCGCATGGCGGCGTGCATGGTGGAAGCGGGCATCCCCGCCGAGGCCATCGGCCTCTATCCGGGAGCCACCGACGTGGGGGCGGGCATCCTCGCCGGCTGCCGCCGGAGCATGATCTTCGGCAGCGCGAAGACGGTGGAGCAGTACCGCGGCAACCCCGGCGTGCAGGTGCATGGCCCCGGCTTTTCGAAAATCATCCTCGGCGACGACTGCGTGGACGAGTGGGAGCGGTTCATCGACGTGATGGCCGAGAGCGTCGCGATCAACAGCGGCCGCGGATGCATCAATGCGTCGGCCATCTACGCCAGCCGCCATACGCAGGCCATCGCGGCAGCGCTCGCCGAGCGGCTCGGTCCGGTCGAGGTCAAGCCACCCGATGACCCGGAGGCGAAGCTCGCCGCCTTCACGATCCCCGGCGCCGCCAAGGCGATTTGGGGGCAGATCGAGGGGCTGCTCAAGGCGGCCGGCGTGACGCACGCGACGGCCGCCTACGGCGATCGCTTCGTGGAAGGCGAGCGGTGCGGCTGGCTGCGGCCCACGGTCGTTCACTGCGCGAGCCCGGAGCCGGAGATCGCGCGGGCGGAATACATGTTCCCCTTCGTGAGCGTGGTCGAGTGCCCGGAGCAGAAAATGCTGGAGGCGATCGGCCCCACGCTGGTCTGCACGGCGATCACCGCCGACGCGGACTTCCGGCGCCGGCTCGTCGACTGCACGCATATCGACCGGCTCAACCTCGGGCCGATCCCCACGACGAAGCTCGACTGGCTGCAGCCGCACGAGGGCAACATCATCGACTTCCTGTACCGGTCGCGGGCGCTGCAGGTGGCTGCGGCAGGGGCCGCGACCCAACCAACGCCGGCCGCCGGTGCGGCACGCTGAGCGAGGGCCTCGTGGCGGCATCAGCCCGGCAACCGCTGGCGGAGTTCGAGTTTCGGGGGGGGCCACGGCTCGTCGTCGGGCCGGGCGGGCTCGGCCGCCTTGGTGAACTGGCCAACGAACTGGGTGCGACCCGGGCGCTGGTGACCAGCGATCCGGGCATCGTGGATGCGGGGCATACGGCGGCGGGCATCGCGTCGCTGGAGCAGGCGGGCATCACCACCTTCCTGTTCACCGGCTTCGGTGAGAACCCCACGAGCACGCAGATCGAGGCCGGCACGGCGGTGGCCCGCGACTTCCGCCCCGACCTGCTCGTCGGCCTCGGCGGCGGCAGTTCGATGGACTGCGCGAAGGGAATCAACTTTCTCCTCTCCTGCGGCGGCCGGATGCAGGACTACAAGGGCCGCCGCACCGCGCGGGGGCCGATGCTGCCGTCGATTGGCGTGCCCACGACCGCCGGTACCGGCAGCGAGACGCAGTCGTTCGCCCTGGTGACCGACGTCGAGACCGGCATGAAGATGGCCTGCGGCGACCCGCGGGCCGCGTTCCGCGTGGCGATCCTCGACGTCACCCTCACGCTCACGCAGCCGCCGGCCCTCGCCGCGCTCACCGGCATCGACGCCGTATCGCATGCGGTGGAGAGCCACGTCAGCCGGGCCGCCACGCCTGCGTCGCGGATCTTCTCCCGCGAGGCCTGGCGGCTGCTCGCCCGCCATCTGCCCGCGGTGCTCGCCGACGGCGGCACGATCCCCGACCGGGCGGCCGTGCAACTGGGCGCGGCCTGGGCCGGACTGGCGATCGAGAACGCCATGCTTGGCGCGGCCCACGCCCTCGCCAATCCGCTCACCGCAGCGCACGGCGTGGCCCACGGCCAGGCGGTGGGGCTGATGCTGCCGCACGTGGTGAGGTTCAACGGCCCGACATGCGGCCCGCTGTATGCCGACCTGCTCGCCGACGTGGGCATCGAGGCCCGGCCCGACGCCGCCGGCGACCGGCTCGCCGCCTGGCTCGCAAACCTGCTGGGAGCCTCCCGCCTGCGGGCATCCCTCGCCGCGCTCGGGATCGCGGCGCCCGACGTGCCCGCCTTGGCGGCGGCCGCGTCGACCCAGTGGACGGGGGGCTTCAATCCGCGGCCGGTCGCCGTCGCCGAATGCGCCGCGCTGTACGAGGCCGTGCGATGAGTGCCGGGAAGCCCGCAGCGCGAACTGAGGGAATCCGCGTCGCGATACCGGCAGCGGACCTCATTCCCTTGGCTCGCGCCTCGGTTCGTGCGGCGTGGACGGCGGGGTGGTTTTCGTGCCCGGTGTCCGCGGGCTCCCGCCCGGGGCTTCTTGGACCACGCGCGCCGCTCACACAAAAAGCCCCCGGCGGAAGCCGGGGGACTCCGGGTTGCATGCCTTCCCGCGTGCCATGCGGTGCGGGCTCGAACCGGGGAACCACGTGCCGTCGTGCGGCGTGGACGGCGGGGTGGTTTTCGTGCCCGGTGTCCCCGGGCTCCCGCCCGGGGCTTCTTGGACCACGCGCGCTTCACAATCGCGGATCGGCCCGATGACCCTCCGTCTCCTGCCCTGCGTGCTGACACTGGCCCTCGTCGCCGTCGGCGCGGCGGCGCAGGAACCCACGTTCGACGCGGCGCCCGCCGACGCCTGGCCGCTGGCCCGCGGATCACTCGCCGGCACCGGCCGCTCCGCCGCCGTGCTCGCCCTGCCGCTGGCCGAGGCGTGGCACCGCACGTTCGAGAAGACGGCCTTCGGCGCGGTGCCGGTAATCGCGGACGGCACGATCTACCTCGGCGACCTCGACGGCACGTTCCACGCGCTGGCGTTGGCCGACGGGGCGACGCAGTGGTCGTTCAAGGCGGACGCTGCAGGCTTTCCGTCGGCGGCCGCCGTGTCGCCGGCCCCCGGACCGGGGCTGGTGATCGTTGGCGACGACACCGGCGTCGTCAGGGCGTTCGACCGCGGCACCGGCAAGGTGGTCTGGGAGTACGAGACCGACGGCGAAATCTCCGGCGGCCCAACGATCCTGCCGACCGCCGCCGGGAACCGCGTCCTCGTCGGCTCGCAGGATGCGTCGCTCTCCTGCCTGAATCTCGCGGACGGAAAGCTCGTCTGGAAGCACTCGATCGCCGACCAGATCCGCTGTGCGCCGGTCGTGGCCCGAACCGCCGCGGGCGACCGCGTGTTCATCGCCGGCTGCGACGGGAAACTGCACGTCATCGACGCCGCCACCGGCGAGGAGCAGGTGGCCGTGCCGATCGACGGGCCGACGGGCACCACGCCGGCCGTGCTGGGCGACCGCGTGTTCTTCGGCACCGAAGGCGGCGCCTTTTTCGCCATCGACTTCGTCAAAGCCGCGACCGCCTGGCGGGCGGCGCCGGCCGCCGCGGGCCAGGCCTACCGCTCGAGCGCGGCGCTGACCGACGACCTGGTGATCGTCGGGTCCCGCCGCCGCGCGGTCGAAGCCTTCGCCACGGCGGACGGCGCGCGGTCGTGGCGCCGGCCGATGCGCGGCCGCGTCGACGCATCTCCCGTCGTCGTCGGCATCACCGACTCGCGCCGTGGCGCCGCCGATCCACGGCCCGCGGCGATCGTCGCCGACGCCGCCGGAAAGATCATGGTCCTCGATGCCACGACGGGGGACCCGCGGTGGGAGTTCGACGCGGGCGGGGGCTTCGGCGCCGGCCCCGCGGTTGCCGCGGGCCGCGTCGTCATTGCGTCCGACGACGGCACCGTGTGGTGCTTCGCGACGGCGCCATGAGGACGGACGGGTGGGCACGACTGTTTGACCCGCGCCGGCCGCGTGGGTAGCGTAGTTTCGGCTCGCGGTGCGTCCGCTGCCGCCCACGATTCACCCCGGAACAGCATCATGCTCCGCCGCACCGTTGCCCTCCTCGCCTGCCTGCTCGGCGCCGCAGCCCCGTCGCTCCAGTCCCCTGCCGCCGACCCGGCAGCGAAGTCGGTCCCTGCCACCGATCCGGCGGCGAAGTCGGCCTCTGCCACCCACCGCGTCGGGCTCGTGCCCTTGCGGATCGAGGCCCGGCTCGAAGGTGTGTTCGAGTCGCCGAACATGGTCGAGCTCCGCCTCGACCCCAGGCGATTGACGCAGCTGGTCGTCACGGAAGCGGTGCCGCACGGCACCCGGGTCGGGAAGGGGGACGTCGTCGTCACCGTGGAGACCGATAAGCTCGATGATTCGATCCGCGACTTGGAGATCGGCATCCGACTCGCCGACCTGACCCACTCCCTCATGGAGCGGGAGCTCGCGGCCCTGGAGAAGGCCACGCCCCGCCAGCTGGAGTTCGCCAGCCGCGCCCGCCGGATCGCGGAGGAAGACCTGAAGCGGTACGAGGAGAAGGAGCAGGCGCTGGCCACGGCGGCGAACGACGCCAACCTGAAGATGTCCACGTTCAGCCGCGAGAATGCCGAGGAGGAGCTCGCGCAGCTCGAGAAGATGTACGAGCAGGACGACCTCACCGAGGAGACGGAGGCGATCGTGCTCAAGCGGGCCCGGTTCCAGGCCGAGGTGGCCCGGCTGTACGAGACGTTCGCCCGCGACAACCACGAGCGTTCGACCACGCTCGGCCTGCCGCGGCGGCTGGACTCGATCCGCAAGACCGCGGAGGCCGCCATCCTCGACCAGGAGCATGCCGCAGCGACCCTGCCGCTGGCCCTCGACAAGCTACGGCTCGAGCTGGAGAAATCGACCAACGAGCGGCGCAAGGCCGCCGCCCAACTCGCCGACCTGAAGACCGACCGGCAGCGGCTGCCGCTCACGGCGCCAACCGACGGCGTGGTGTATTACGGCCGCTGGCGGCAGGGCAAATGGATCGACGGCGAGGCGGCCGCCCAACGGCTGCGCCCGGGTGCTCCGCTCGACCCGCGGGAGCCGGTGATCACGATCGTCGGCGGGGGAAAGCTTCACCTCCGCTCGGTGGTGGCGGAGAAGGATCTGGGCCGCATGCCGGTCAACGCCGTTGCCAAGGTGGCGCCGCGGGCGTTCCCCGAGCCGCCGCTCGTGGGCCGGGTGCGGAGCGTCTCGTCCGTGCCGATCGGCCCCGGCCGGTTCGAGGCCGTCATCGACCTGACCGACGAGCGGCCGCACCTGGTCGCGGGCATGGAGGCCGACGTCCGCGTGGTCGCCGACTTCCGACCGGAGGTGCTCGCCGTGCCGCGCAAGGCGGTGTTCGTCGAGGAGCTCGACGACGCAAAGCGGTACGTCCTCGTAGTGCCCGAGCCAGGCAAGGACGCGGTGAAGCGGACCGTGGCCGTGGGCCGCGCGAATGACGAGCTCACCGAGATCACGGCCGGCCTCGCCGTAGGCGAGGAGATTCTGCTGGAGAAGCCGGCGCCGGCCCGCAAGGAGCCGGCCGCCGCGAAGGCCGATCCGGTAGCCAAGCCGGAGGCCGACAAGGTCCCCGCCGCCGCCAACACGCCCGCCGCCACCCCGGCCGCTTCGAGCAAGTGACCGCCGCCACCTGTCTGCACCGCCGCGTCTTTACCGTCGCCGCCGCGATCGCGGCCGGTACGCTCGTGACGTGTGTCGCCGTGGCCGAGCCGGCGGCACCGACGCAGGCCGAGGTCGGACCGAAGCCAGCGGCGGTCGAGCCGCTCCCCGCGGCGGACCTCGAGGCGGCGCTCGAACGCGGCGTGAAGTTCCTCCTCGACAGCCAGCGCGAAGACGGCTCGTGGGGCTCGGCCGACAACTCGAAGGGGGGCATCGACATCTACGCTCCACCGCCGGGCGGCCATCACGCCTTCCGCGCCGGCGTGACGGCGCTGTGCGTCTCCGCGCTGATCGAATCGGGCCGCGACGACGAGGCCGCAGCCCGAGCCATCGATCGCGGCGCGGCCTGGCTACTGGAACGGCTGCCGAAGCTGCGCCGGGCGACGCCCGACGCGCTGTACAACGTATGGGGTCATGCCTACGGCATCGAGGCGCTGGCCCTGCTCCACCGCCGCCAGGCTGGCGACGCCGCAGCGCAGGCCCGCATCGTGGACTGCATCAAGGGCCAGGTGGAACTCCTCGACCGCTACGAAACGGTCGACGGCGGCTGGGGCTACTACGACTTCGACGTCGGCGCGAAGAAGCCAGCCGGCCACCCCAACAGCTTCACGACCGCGACGGTGCTGCTCGCGCTGGCCGATGCCCGCGACCTCGGCATCGACGTGCCGCAGAAGCTCTTCGACCGGGGCTTGGCCACGATCCGGCGGCAGATGAAGCCCGACCGCAGCTACCTCTACGGCGAGCACCACAAGTATCGGCCGCAGCATCCCGTGAACCTCCCCGGCGGCAGCCTCGGCCGCTCACAGGCCTGCAACGCCCTGCTCCGCCGGCTCGGCGACAAGGACGTCACCGACGCCGCGACGGTCACCTGGCTGGAGCGGCTCTTCGCCCGCAACGGCTGGCTCGACCTGGGCCGCAAGAAGCCGATCCCGCACGAATCGTGGTTCGCCGTCGCTGGCTACTTCTTCTTCTACGGCCACTTCTACGCGGCCGAGTGCATCGAGTCGCTGCCCGCCGCGGTGCGGCCGCCGCTGCAGGACCAGCTCGCACGGCTCCTCCTGCCGCTTCAGGAGCCCAACGGCTGCTGGTGGGACTATCCGTTCTACGACTACCACATGCAGTACGGCACCGCCTTCGCCGTCCGCACGCTCGTCCGCTGCCGGAAGGCGGAGTGACCGTCAGCCCGCACCGTAGAACGGGCTCGCGACATAGGCGTCCTTGAGGTGCCGCAGGCCGACGAGCAGCACGGCCGAGGCCGGCAGGGCGAGGAGCACGCCGAAGAACCCGAACACCTGCCCGAACGCCAGGAGCGCGAACACCACCGCCAGCGGATGGAGGCCGATCCGCTGGCCGACGATCCGCGGCGTGAGCACGAAGCTCTCCAGCAACTGGCCGACGCCGAACACGACCGCCACCACGACGAGATTCCGCATCGCATCGGGCTGCAGCGCCGCCACCATCAGCGCCAGCGCCAGCCCCGTGCCGAAACCCAGATAGGGCACGAACGCCAGGCCGCCGGCCACCAGCGCGATCGGCAGTGCGAACTCGACGCCCCCCAGCCACAGGCCGCCCGCGTAGTAGGCGGCGAGCAGGCCCATCACCGCCAGCTGGCCGCGAAGAAACTCCGCGAGCACGGCGTTGACCTCACCGACGATGGTCCGCACCTGCCCGTGTACTCGCCGGGGCACGAGGTGATCGACGCGGCTCACGATGTCGTGCCAATCCACGAGCAGGTAGAAGAGCACCACCGGAATGAGCACCAGCGTGCCGATCCAGCCCGCCACAGCCAGGCCCCCGATGCGGGCCGAGGCGAGGAGCTTCCCGAAGAGCCCGTCGCTGCCCTGCACCTTCTCGGTGACGAGCGCCTTGAGGGATTCGAAATCGACGTGCACCTCGCGACCGAGCCACGACTCCAGCGTCGGGGCCAGCCAGGCGTCGAGCCGCGCAAGCAGGGCCGGCACGCGGGCGGCGAGTTCGGCCGACTCCTTGCGGATCAACGGCGCCACAATGAGAAACATCGCCAGCAGCGCCACGAAGCCCAGCAGCAGCACCAGCGCCGCGGCCGTGGCCCGCGACACGCGGTGGCGGGCCAGCCAGTCGACCGCGGGGTTGAGAATGTAGGCCAGCACCGCGCCGGCGAGGAACGGCGTGAGGATCGGTCCGAGGAGCCACAGGACCCACAGGAACGCGGCGGCGACCGCGAGCCACCAGGCGGATCGGAGCTGCTCGAATCGTGGGGACATGGCGGCACCGTGATCAGGATGGCTGACCGCGATGGCCCGCGTCGCGGCAAAAGGATGATATCCTCTTCCGGCATTCCCCTGCACCGGAAGCCATGGCCTGGTTCCAGACCGAAGTGCGGCTCGCGCCGCGCCGGCGCGGATTTCACCTCGTCACCGCCGAGGTCGAGGCCGCCCTGCGCGGCATGCCCCGCTTCTCGGTCGGCCTGCTGCACGTGTTCATCCGGCACACGTCGGCCAGCCTGTCGATCAACGAGAACGCCGACCCCGACGTGCCCGGCGACCTGGAGGCGGCGATGAACGCGATCGCCCCGGAAAGCTTCCCCTACGCCCACACCATCGAGGGCCCCGACGACATGCCGGCCCACGTCAAGGCGTCGCTGCTCGGGTCGTCCGTCACCGTGCCGATCGGGAACGGCCGGCTGCTGCTGGGCACCTGGCAGGGAATTTACCTGTGCGAGCATCGCGACCGGGGCGGACCGCGGTCGCTCGTGCTCACCGCCCACGGCGAGACCCCCTGATGGACCCGGCGGCCGCCTTCGAGCCGGAGCGATTTCGCCGCGAGGCCCGCGCCGTCGTGGACTGGATCGCCGACTATTGGGCGACGCTCGAATCCCGGGCCGTCACGCCCCGGGTCGAGCCGGGCGGCATCCGGGCCGCCCTGCCGGCCGCCGCCCCCGAGCAGCCCGAGCCCCTCGCCGCGGTGCTCGCCGACCTCGACCGGGTCATCCTGCCGGGACTCGTGCACTGGCAGCATCCGTCGTTCTTCGGCTACTTCCCGGCGAGCACCTGCGGGCCGTCGATCCTCGGCGAGCTGCTCGCGGCCGGGCTCGGCGTGCAGGGCATGCTGTGGGCGACGGCGCCGGCCTGCACCGAACTCGAGACCCACTGCGTCGAGTGGCTGCGGAATCTGCTCGGCCTGCCGGAGCGGTTCGCGGCGCCGGGCCCGGGTGGCGGCGTGATTCAAGACTCCGCATCGAGCGGCACGCTGTGCGCGATCATCGCCGCCCGCGATCGGGCGCTGGCGGCACACGCCGGCCGCCCGCTCGTCGCCTATTGCAGCATCGATGCCCATTCGAGTGTCGAGAAGGGACTGCGGATCGCCGGCATCGAGGCCGCCGGCCTGCGCAGGATCCCTCTCGACGCCGGCGGCGCGATGGACGCCACGGCGCTGTCGGCCGCCCTGGAAACTGACGCCGCGGCGGGCCTGCGGCCCTTCTTCGTGGCAGCCACGGTCGGCACGACCGCCTGCGGGGCGTTCGACCCGGTGTCCGCGATCGCGGCAGCGGCCGGCCGCCATGCCGCCTGGCTGCACGTCGATGCGGCCTGGGCCGGCACGGCCGCCATCTGCCCGGAACTGCGCGGGCCGATCGTGGCCGGGGCCGACCGCGCCGACAGCTGGGGCTTCAATCCGCACAAGTGGATGCTCGTGAACTTCGACTGCCACGTGCTCTGGGTGGCCGACCGCGGCCCGCTGACACGGGCCCTGTCGATGAAGCCCGAATACCTGCGGAATGCCGCCACGGAAGGCGGCGCGGTCATCGACTACGCCGACTGGCAGGTGCCGCTTGGCCGCCGATTCCGCGCCCTGAAGCTGTGGCTCACGCTGCGGATGCTCGGGGCCGAGGCCCTGCGACGGCACGTCCGCGACCACGTGGCCTGGGCCCGGGAGTTCGCCGCCTGCGCGACGGCCGACCCGCGGTTCGAACTCCTCCGTGAGCCGTCGCTGTCGCTCGTCTGCTTCGCCCTCCGGGCCGGCGACGAGGCGACGGCCGCCCTGCTGGAGCGGGTCAATGCCGGCGGCACGGTCTTCCTCACCCACGCCCGCGTCGCCGGCCGCTACGCCATCCGCCTGGCGATCGGCGGCGCCATCACAGAACGCCGCCACGTCATGGCCGCCTGGCAGACCATCGCCGCGAGCGTTCCGTGACCAAGTGAGTCCCAGCCCGGGGGCTGCCCGTGCCCCATCGCCGGACGTTCGCTGCGGCCATCCTGGGCTCCGCTCCCTCGGAGGCGTCTGCGCTCCGGCGGGCACCGATCCGCCGCAGGCGGATTGGTCGATACCTTCGCTGGCCGCCTACGCCGGCTCCTGGGGCACGGGCAGCCCCCAGCACAGGAGCCGGCAAAGTCCCCCCGGCCCCCGCGATGTGTCGCCACCGGTTTTCGCTGTATTTCCGGCACAACTCCTGCCGATTTTACTGGCGTGAACCATCCTACCCCAAGCCCCGTACTATTGGCTGCGGCTCGCACCGGCGCGGCCAGTTGAGGGCCGGCCAGGCGGGCTCCGACACCACGGAGCGGCAACCATGGCACGCCATGAAGCACTGTTGAACCTGCGGGCGATCCTCGTCCGGCGGCGTGACGCCTTGCGGAGCGCCCTCGCCGGCGACCTCTCCCTGCTCAAGGAGTTGCGGAGCGAGTCGCCGGGCGACGTCGTGGATGCGGCCTATGATTCCACGCAGGACGAGATCAGTTCGCAGTTGGCCGAGGTCGAGAGTCGGGAATTGGCCAACATCGAGAACGCCCTGGAGCGGATGAAGGCGGGCAAGTATGGGCTGTGCGAGGTTTGCAACGGCAAGATCCCGATGGCCCGGCTCAATGCCCTGCCCTACGCCACGATGTGCATCGAGTGCCAGCGGGAGCTGGAGCGCAGTGGCGGCGGTTACGGCGCCCGGCGTGAGGCGGAGGAGGCGAGCGAAGAGGCGGTCGGCGGCGAACTGGAACTGTAAGCGTTCCATGCGGCGCGGGCTGGCTGCTATCATCGACGGGGATCCCGGCCAGCGGTTCGAGGACCCCATGTCTAACCTGCGCCCCGTTGTTCGGCCCCATCGCCTCCGCTGCCTGGCCCTGCTCGGCTGCCTGCTCGCCACGGTTCCGCTGCCGGCGGAGGAGCCGGTGGTGCGGCTGGCGCCGATCCCCGCCGTGGCGGGCCGCGACGACCGTGTCGATCCCATGCGACCGGCCCGCCTGTCCGCTTCCGAACGGGAGCGGCTCTACGAGCAGGCGGCCCGCGATGCCGAACACCTCGAGCAGCAGGGCCGCCAGTTGCGGCGGCTGATGCAACTGATCCGCCCCACGGTCGTCCACATCGATGCCACGAAGCCGCTGCAGCGGCCGCGCAACGGCAAGGCCACCGAGGACGAAACGGGCTCGGGTGTGATCGCGAAGGTGGCGGGGCGGACGGTCGTGCTCACCAACCGCCACGTCGTCAACCGGGCCGAACTCGATGCCATCGCGGTGCGGCTCGACGACGGCCGCGAAGTCAAGCCGCGGCGGCTGTGGTCCGACGCCGGCACCGACATCGCCGTGCTCGAACTCGCCGGCGACGACCTGCAGACGGCCCGCCTGGCCGAGGGCGACAGGCTTGAAATCGGCGACACCGTGCTCGCCATCGGCAGCCCGTTCGGCCTCGCCCACTCCGTGACGCTCGGCATCGTGTCGGCCAAGGGCCGCCGCGACCTGGAGCTCGGCCAGGGGACGGTGAAGTTCCAGGACTTCATCCAGACCGATGCCGCGATCAACCCCGGGAACAGCGGCGGGCCGCTGGTGAACCTGCGCGGCGAGGTGGTCGGCATCAATACCTGCATCGCCAGCAACTCGGGCGGAAACGAGGGGATCGGCTTCGCGATCCCGATGCCGATGGTGCTGTTCGTCGCCCGGCAGCTCGTGGAGAACGGCTCGGTGTCGCGGGGCTACCTGGGCGTCACGCTCGACAAGGAGTTCTCGCCCCGGGCAGCAGGGCAGCTGGGCATGGTGCGGCCCGTGGGCGCGCGGGTGGTGGCGGTCACCCCCGGAGCCCCGGCCGACACGGCCGGCATCCGTGGCGACGACGTGATCCTGGAGTACGACGGCACGCCGGTCGAGGATGACGACCACCTCATGAGCCTCGTGAGCATGACGCCGGCCGACCGCACGGTCGACGTGGTGCTGTTTCGGAACCGACAGCGGGTGCCGCTGCGGATCCCCGTCGCCAGCCGCAGCTCGTTCGAGTAGCGCGACCGGATTTTGATGTTGCGCGTCCTCCAGTCTTGCTCTCGGCTTGACACGCGCGAACGGCACAAAAAGCCCCGGGCGGGAGCCCGGGGAGATTGGTGCACGCGAACCTGCGGCATCCTGCCGCAGTTCGCTTGGCGGGCCGCCGCCCGCTTCCAGACAACCCGGCCCTCCGGGCCTGACGCTCCCTCAAAAAGCCCCGGGCGGGAGCCCGGGGAGATTGGTGCACGCGAACCTGCGGCATCCTGCCGCAGTTCGCTTGGCGGGCCGCCGCCCGCTTGCAGACAACCCGGCCCTCCGGGCCTGACGCTCCCTCAAAAAGCCCCGGGCGGGAGCCCGGGGACTCCGGGTGGCATCTCGTCCCGGGTGCCATGCGATGTGAGCTGAACCAGGACATTACCCTTCGTCGTGCAGCATGGATGACTGGGTGGTTTTCACACCCGGAGTCCCCGGGCTCCCGCCCGGGGCTTCTTGGACGGGTGACGAAACCGACACCCAATTCACAGGATCTGCAAAACAACGTTCGCCACCAAATGCCCGCAGCGGCGACGCTCTGTCGAGCCACTCGGCGCACCATCAAAACGACCACATCGGGCCGTGGCTTCACGCCGGCTCGGGGGCCGCGTCAGGTGGCGTCGGCCGCGGCGGCGAACCCACGCAGGATGCAGTCCTGCACGGCCGTCGCGTCGCAGCCGACGAGCAGGTCGACGTTCGGCCGCCACTGCCGCGTCTGCCGACGATCGACCACCAGCATGCCGGCCGTCAGCTCGCCCGCCGTCTCCACGTCGGCCGCCACCGTCACCCGCTCGAAGAGCTCGGGGTTCGTCGCCGCGACGAGCGCCACGACGTCGTGCAGGCAGATCCCCTCGCTGCCCAGGATCTGGCGGTGGGCCCGAAAGGCGTGGCCGAGCATCCTCCGGAGGATCCGGCCGGCTCGGGAGAAGTCGTCGGGAAGCTCGTCGAGCAGGCTGAACCCGAGGACCACCTGCGACGTCGTCTCCAGCGGCACCAGCGTCTTGGTGACCGGCTCCCGGAGGACGTGCCGCGCGGCGGCGGGATCGCAGTAGAAGTTGAAGTCAGCCACCGGCGTCGCGCTGCCGGCGCCGTGGACGGTCCCTCCGCAGATCACGAGTTCGCCGATCAGCTCCACGATCGACGGATCACGGGCCAGCACCCGCGAGACGTTGGTCAGCGGCCCGAGCGCGATGATCGTGATCTCGCGCGGATGGGCCTTGAGGCACTCCCAGATCACCTTCTCGGACAGATGCCCGCCGTGCAGCGGCACGCGTGGCACCTCCGCACCCCCGAGGCCGTCGGTGCCATGCATGCTGAACGGCCGGGCCGGGAGGACGACGTCGCCGGCCGCGACGCCCAGCCGGGGCAGCCGCGGCGGATCGAGAAAGCCGACGAGGGCCTGGAGGTTTTCGGTCGCCTGGGCGGGCGGCACGTTACCGCCGACGGCCGTCACGGCCACCACCTCCAGCCGCGGGTCGAACAAGGCCAGGGCGAGCGCCACGGCGTCGTCGATGCCCGGATCGACGTCGATGATCACCTTGCGGGGCGCGGGCGACGGGGGCACTGCGGGCTCTCTGTGGAAGGCGTGTACACTGCAAGGGTCCGAACCGGCCGGCGAAACGGTTCGGCACCGGCTCGGGGACGGCATGAGTTGCGTCGCTGGCGAACGTCCGCCACGCTCCGCATCCTCACGCCGATCCCTGCGCCTCCCTGACTCGATTCACCGCGGCGCCGTTCCGGGCTGCGGCCGTCTCGGCTGCGAAATCCTATCCGAAACCGGCGGCCGCAGGCACCTGCGGCCCGGCCACGCATGACCGGCACCACCCCCGATCCCGACACCTTGGCCGCCGCCCTCCGCGCCGGCCACCGCGCGACGGCCGCCGAGATCCACATGCTCGTCGATGCGGTGCTCTCGGGAACGGTCGATCTCGACGCCTTCGGCCGCTGGCTGGTGGCGCTGGCCGATGCCGGCGAAACAGCCGCCGAAATCGCGGGCGTCGCCGGGGCGTTGCGGGCGCGGATGCTGCCCGTGCCGCGTGACGGCACCACGCTCGTCGCCGACACGTGCGGCACCGGCGGCGACGGATCGGGATCGTTCAACATCTCGACGGCCGCCGCGATCGTGGTCGCCGCCGCGGGCCAGCCGGTCGCCAAGCACGGCAACCGGGCCGTCTCCAGCCGCACGGGATCGGCCGACGTGCTCGAGGCGCTCGGCGTGACGATCGACGCCGGTCCCGAGGCCGTCGCCCGCTGCCTGCGCGAGGCCGGCATCTGCTTCTGCCTCGCGCCGGCCCATCATCCGGCGATGGCCAGGGTGGGACCGCTGCGGCGGTCGCTCGGCCGCCCGACCGTCTTCAATCTCGTCGGACCACTCTGCAACCCGGCGGCCGCCGCGGTGCAGGTCATCGGCGTCGGCCGACCGGGCGTGCGGGAGGCGGTGGCCGACGCCGCCCGACTTCTGGGCGCGACGCGGACGCTCGTCGTCTCAGGCCATGTCGGCGACGAATGCCGGGCGTTCGACGAGGTGAGCCTGTTCGGACCGACCGACGTGATCGACGTCTCGCCTGCGGACATACGGCGGCATGCCTGGACTCCCGAAGCCTTCGGCCTGGCCACGCTGCCCGCCACCCGGGCCGCGGACCTCGAGGTCGCGGATGCGGTCGAGAGCGCGGCGGCGATCCGTAGCGTGCTCGCCGGCGCGGCCGGCCCACGCCGCGACGTCGTCGTGCTCAACGCCGCGGCGACGCTCTGGGCGGCCGGCCGGGCGCCAGACCTGCCGGCCGCGCGGCAGCGCGCGGAACGTGCCATCGACAGCGGTACCGCCGCGGAGACCCTCGCGCGGCTCGTGGCCTGTTCGCGGCGGGATGCAGGCCCCCGCGCCACCGCGGGCGGGGCGGCGCCGTAGAATCGGCACATGCTCGAACTGCAGGTCATTCAGCCAGCCCCGGTCCCGAACGAGGCACCGACAACCGGGCCGCGGCCGTGCTGCGCCCGTGCCGACGTGGGCGAGTTCGGGTGGCAGTGTCCGATGCACCCGGAGGTCACGGCCTCCGCAGCCGGCAGCTGCCCGATCTGCGGGATGGCGCTCGAGCCGATCGGCCAGGGGGCGAATGAGATCGCCGCCCGGCGCCGGGAGACGTGGCGACTCGCCGTGTGCATGCTGCTGGCGGTGGTTCTCCTCATCGTCGCGATGGGAGGCATGGCAGGCCACATGCTCCCCGCGTGGACCGGCGGCCACGCGGTCGCCGCGTGGTTGGAGAGCCTGGGACTCACGGGCGGCCGCGGCAATTGGCTGCAGCTGGCGCTCGCCACTCCGATCGTCTTCTGGGGCGGCTGGCCGATTCTGGCCGGCGGCCTCGCCGGCTTCCGCCGCGGACGGCCCACCATGTTTTCCCTGATCACGCTCGGCGTGCTCGTGGCGTGGGTCACGAGCGCCGTCGCCACGCTCGCCCCGGGGCTGTTTCCGGACGCCTTCCGCAGGGCCGATGGGAGTGTGGAGGTGTTCTTCGAGTCGGCCGGCACGATCATCGTGCTCGTGCTCCTCGGCCAGTTGCTCGAGAGTCGGGCCCGCCGCGGCACCACGGCCGCGCTGCGAGCCCTCATGGATCTTGCCCCGCCCACCGCGGAGCGGCTCGGCAGGGAGCGGCCGGCCTGCTGCGGCGGCGGCGGCGAGGAGGCCACGACGATCCCGCTGGCGGAAGTCCGCGTGGGCGACCTGTTGCGGGTCAAGCCGGGGGGCCGCATCCCCGTGGACGGCATCATCCGCGAGGGCACGACCACCTGCGACGAAGCACTGCTTACCGGCGAGCCCTTGCCCGTGGGCCGCAGCGGCGGCGATCGGGTGCTGGGCGGGGCGATCAACGGCGCGGGCGCGATCGTCGTCGCGGCGACCACGACCGCCGCCGATTCGCTGGTCGCGCGGATCGCCCGCCTCGTCCGCGAGGCGCACCAGCAGCGGGCGCCGATCGAGCAGCTCGCCGATCGCGTCGCGGCTTGGTTCACACCGGCGGTGCTGGCCGTGGCGGCGCTGACCTTCGTGGCCTGGGCCCTGTTCGGGCCGCAGCCCCGGCTGGCATACGGCCTGCTCTCGGCCGTGAGCGTGCTGGTGATCGCCTGCCCCTGCGCGCTCGGGCTGGCCACGCCGCTGGCGATGACGGTGGCGATCGGCCGCGGCGCGCGGGAGGGGATCCTCGTGCGTTCGGCCGGCGCGGTCGAGCAGCTTGCCCGCGCGGGCACGATCGTGTTCGACAAGACGGGCACGCTCACGCAGGGCCGACCGCGGATCGTCACCGCCGCGGCGCTCGACGACGCCGTGGGGCAGCCGCTCGATGCCACGCGGCCCGCCGCGTTCGCGACCGAGCCGTTGCGGTCGGTGCTGGCGCTCGCCGCTGCGGTCGAGGCGTCGAGCGAGCACGGCCTCGCTACCGCGTTCACGGCCGCCGCCCGCGACGCCGGCATCGCCCTCGAGCCGGCGACCGCCGTCGCGGCCGTCGTGGGGCGGGGCGTGAGCGGCACGGTCGCGGGCCGCGCGGTGCTCGTGGGGAGCGGCGCCTTCCTGCGGGAACGCGGCATCCCGCTGCCGAGCGCCGACGGCATGACGGCATGCGCGGATGGCGCCACGGTCGTGCACGTCGCGGCGGACGGCCACGCGATCGGCACGTTTGCGATCGCCGACCCACCCCGCTCGGAGGCGCGGCCGGTGCTCGCGGCGCTGGCCGCGGAGGGACTGGCGCTCGAGATGCTCTCCGGCGACGCGTCCGCCGCGGCGCGACACGTCGCCGCTCGCGTCGGCATCGAAACGGCCGCGGGCGGGCTCACGCCGCGCGACAAGGCCGATCGGGTGGTGGCCCTGCGGGCCGCGGCGGGCCGGGCCGCCCGGCCGCGCACGGTCGTCTTCGTGGGCGACGGCATCAACGACGCCCCGGCCCTCGCCGCCGCCGACGTGGGCATCGCCATGGGCTCGGCAGCCGACGCGGCGATCGAGACGGCCGACCTGACGCTGCTCTCGGGGGGCCTCGAGGCCGTGCCTCGGGCGCTGCGGCTCGCCCAGCGCACGATGCGCACCGTGCGGCAAAACCTCGCCCTCGCCTTCCTCTACAACGTGCTGGCGATTCCGGTCGCCGCCGGGGCGCTCTACCCCCTGCTCGGACACGTCACCAGCCCCATGCTGGCCGCGGCCGCGATGAGTGTGAGCTCGCTGTCGGTGATCGCCAACTCCCTGCGCCTGCGCCGCATCGACCTCGACTGACGCCGCCGCCGCTGCTCCACGTGGTGCAAGCCTCCAGGCTTGCGAATGCGGTTCCGCGCTCCACCACCCGCATTCGCACACCTGGAGGTGTGCGCCACGTTGAAGCCCGAGGTGCAAGCCGAGGGAATGCGGATGGCCCCGCGTGAAGCGACGCGGATTCACTCAGCTCACGCTTCGGGCTTCCCAGCAATCGGGCACGGCGGTCAGAGACCGCCGCTCCACGTGGCGCAAGCCTCCAGGCTTGCGAATCCGGTTCCGCGCTCCACCACCCGCATTGGCACACCTGGAGGTGTGCGCCACGTTGAAACCCGAGGTGCGAGCCGAGGGAATGCGGATGGCCCCGCGTGAAGCGACGCGGATTCACTCAGCTCACGCTTCGGGCTTCCCAGCAATCGGGCACGGCGGTCGGAGACCGCCGCTCCACGTGGCGCAAGCCTCCAGGCTTGCGAATCCGGTTCCGCGCTCCACCACCCGCATTCGCACACCTGGAGGTGTGCGCCACGTTGAAGCCCGAGGTGCAAGCCGAGGGAATGCGGA
>JAJTED010000035.1 GCA_021300535.1 Planctomycetaceae bacterium
CGCCCGATTGAGGCCGATCTTGTCCTGGATCACGTCCTCGATCTGGCCGAAGTCGGTGGTGATGTCGAAGTTGAAGCTCTGGGCGAGCTTGGCGAGCTCCGCCTCGGCCCGCGACAGCTTCAGATCGGCGTCGTACTTGGCGATCTTGTTCTTGAGTTCCGAGAGCTTCTTGGTGGCGTGCTTGACCTTGGTGACGTTGTTGTTGTACGCGGTCTCATGCATCTTGAGCTGGGCCTCGTTTTCGGCGAGCTCCTTCTTCGCCTTCTGCAGCTCGAGGGCGAACCTCGACGCGGTCTCCCGCTCCCCCGCCTGGAGGTAGGCCTTGATGCGGGCCTCGAGCGAGGCGACGTGCTGCCGGTCACCATTCACCTGGCGGGTGACCCGCTCGACGAGGGCCCGGTACTGCTCCAGCCCCTCGCGGCCATCCTTCATCTGATCGACGGCCTTGTCGTATTCATACTGGAGCTGGGCGATCGGATCGGCGGTCCAGAAGAAGTTGGCGATCTTGTTCATCTGGGCCGCGAGGGCCTTCCAGAGTTTCCCGAGAATCATCGGCGGTTCTCCGTGGCGAAGGGGCCGGGTGGCCGGATGGCTGGCGGCGGATACATACAGTATGGTTTGATACCGGTGCCGACAGGGTCCGTCAAACGTCCCGCAGCAATCTCGTCACCCGCCAAAAGGAGGCCCCCGTGCCCCGTCATTCCCGCCGTCGATTCCTGGGCACGTCGACCCTCGCCGGGGCCGGCTATTTCGTGGCCGCCGGCAGCCGCCGGGCCTGGTCGCAGGCGGCCGCGGAACGGCCCACGGTCGCCTGCATCGGCGTCGGCGGCAAAGGGGGCAGCGATGCCGAAAATGCCGCGCTGTTCGGCGACGTGATCGCGATCTGCGACGTCGACCGCAAGACGCTGGAGAGCAAGGGCAACGGCGAGAAGTTCAAGGCGGCCGAACGGTTCACCGACTATCGGGAGCTGCTCGCCAAGCACGGCAAGAAGATCGACATCTGCGTCGTCAGCACCCCTGACCACATGCACGGTCCGATCACACTCGACGCCATGCGGCTCGGCATCAGCTGCTACACCCAGAAGCCGCTCACCCGCACGATCTACGAGTCCCGCCTGCTGGCGCAGGTCGCCGCCGAGATGGCCGGCAAGGGTGTCTGCACCCAGATGGGCAACCAGGGCACGGCCCTGCCATCCTCGCGGGAGGCGATCGCCCAGGTCCGCTCGGGCGTGCTGGGCACGCTCCGCGAAGTCTACGCCTGGTCGAACCGGCCCGTCTGGGCCCAGGGCCCGGGGCGGCGGATGAATCTCCGCAAGTACCAGGCGCAGGCGATGGCCGAGGTCGAGGACGCGGAGGACGCAGACACGTCGGCCGCGGAAGTGGCGACGATCGTCGCCGACCTCGTGAAGAAGAAGGGGCAGGATATCGACAAGGCGCTCGAGCGGCTCGACTGGAAGGCCTGGCTGGGCGTGGCGCCGTTCCGCGAATACTGGCCCGGTCTGTACCACGCCTTCCAGCACCGCGGCTGGTGGGACTTCGGCACCGGCGCCCTGGGCGACATGGCCTGCCACATGCTCACCGTGCCCTTCGCCGCTTGCGGCCTCCGCGATCCGGTGTCGGTGGTCGCCCGCACGACGGGCCACGATTTCGACAGCTTCCCCGCGAGCTCCGTGATCAAGTTCGAGTTCCCGGCGACGGCCGAGCGGCCGGCGATCCCGTTCTGGTGGTACGACCGCAAGGGCAACAAGCCGCCGGCCGAGGTGTTCGCGAAGTGGGGCATCGACAAGGTCGCCGACAGCGGCGTGCTCGTGGTCGGCGAGAAGGGGGCCTTCTATTCTAGTGACGACTACTGCGGGAAGTACGAACTCAAGGGCGTGGAGAAGGTGAAGGCCGACTACGAGCCGGCCGCGGACACCGGCAAGGGCAACGACGCCAACAACATGTTCGAACTGTTCCGCGCCAAGCAGGCGGGCGACCCGAAGATCGCCCGGTCGAACTTCGTCGACCGTGCCGGCCCGCTTACCGAGACGATCCTGCTGGGCAATCTCGCCGTCTGGGCCGCCGCCCGGGGAGGCGAGGGAGGCGCGATGGGCGACTGGGGCGAGAAGGTGGAGTGGGACGCCAAGAACCTGCAGGTCACGAACCTCGCCGCGCTCAAGACGCGCCGCGTGGCCGATCTGATCAAGCCCACGTATCCCGCCGGCTACACGCTCGACACCTGACATCCGGCTTTGGAGGCATCCATGCACAGAACGAGTGTGGCGACGCTGTCGCCGGGGGCGCTGTTCGCGGCGGCATGGCTGGTCTGTGCGGTCGCCTGCCCGCCGGCCATGGGCGACGACGCGGCGGTCGTGCAGCGGCTCGAGTTGTTGGCCGCGCAGGTCGAGTTCGGCGCCGACGGCGGCCGGCGGGTCACGGGCGTGGTGATCCCGGACGGGTCGCAGGTGACGGCCGAAGACGTCGCCGCCTGCGGCACACTGACCGGGCTGCGGAAACTTCAGATCTACAACTGCCGGGCGCTCGACGATGCGGCCGTGCAACGGCTCGTCGGCCTGCAGCGGCTCGATACCCTGGCCCTCACCAACACCGCGATCACCGACGCCGCCGTCGAAACGATCGCCACGGCCTTCCCGCACCTCGTGGACCTCGACCTGTCGAGCAACACGAACATCACCGGCGCGGCGATGAAGTGGATCGCGGGCCTGGAAAAGCTCGAACGGCTGAGCCTGCTGCAGAATCGCTTCAATGACCTCTACACCCGCCGGCTCGGCAAGCTGAAGGCCCTGGCGGTGCTCGACCTGCGGGGCAACATGGAGGCCGGCGACATGACGCTCGACGTGCTCGGCAAGCTCCCGCACCTCCGGGCCCTCAAGCACCGCAGCACGGTCGTGACCGACGACGGCATCGAGCGGCTGGCGGCGAGCGGATCGCTGACGTCGCTGCTCGCCCAGGATTTCGCGATCACCAGCGCCGCCGGGCCGGCCCTCGGAAAGATGCGCGCGCTGGAGTCGCTGGAGATCTTTCGCTGCCAGGGCTTCGGCTCCGACGGTGTCCGCGGCCTGGCCGGGCTGCCACTGAAGCGGCTCACGCTCCGGGATCTGCCCGACGTGGGCGACGCGGCGCTGGCGGTGCTTCCCGAGCTGCCCGGCCTCCAGCGGCTCTCCCTCCACGAGCTCGCGTCGGTCGGCGACGAGGGCCTGGCCCATCTGGCCGCCGCGAAGCAGCTCGCGGTGCTCGACATCTGGAGCCTGCCACGGATGACCGACGCCACGATCGCCGTCATCGCCGGCCTGCCGACGCTCCAGGAGCTGTCGATCCGGGAGACGAGCGTCACCGACGCCGGCCTGGCGAAGCTCGCCGGCCTGCCCGGCCTGCAGGTGCTCGTGTTCAAGGACAACGGCCCGATCACCGCGGCCACCCGCGCCGCGGTCACGGCCCGGAAGTGGACGAAGCTCGACCTCGGCCCGGCCCAGTAGCCTGCGGGGGCCATGCACGGCGGTCGGAGACCGCCGTGCCAGCGTGGCATCCCTTGGGAAAACCTCGGCTTTTCCACCGGTCGGCCAAGTGGGAAAAGGGCGTGGAAGATTTTCCCACGGACAGCCGGAGCGGTTCTGCCAGACGTGGAGCGTTGCCCAATCAAATGAGAACGGGAGGCGAGGGGGGCGGAGAACGCTCGCCGACCGTGTGGCCGCCGCGGCGGTTCGAGCGGCGTGCCGAGATGCGTGCGGGCCTTTCGCCTGGGGCCACCGGCGGCTCCGCCCACCGGATACACTGTCGGTCCATCGCCGATCGGCGAATGAATCCCCCGCAGCCCGGTACGGAGACGCCCCCCATGTGGCCCGCCGCCTTTCGTCAGCGCTGGTCTGGATCGCTCGTGGTCGCCTGCACCGTCGCTGCGATCATGCACGGTCCTGCCAGCGGCGAGAACTGGCCGCAGTGGCGGGGCCCGCGGGGCGACGGCATCTCGCACGAGAAGGGCCTGCCGGCCACGTGGTCGAAGTCGAAGAACGTCGCCTGGCGGACGCCGCTTCCGGGCCGCGCCGGCGCCACGCCCTGCATCTGGGACGACCGCGTCTACCTGACGAGCAACGAGGGGGACGATCTCGTGCTCCTTTGCGTGGCGGCGGGCGACGGGAAGATTCTCTGGAAAAGGAAGGTGGCCGGCGGCAACCGGGACGCCCGCTCGGGCGAGGGCAACTCCGCCTCCCCTTCCCCGTCCACCGACGGCAAGCACGTCTGGGTCTTCTTCGGCACGGGCGTGCTGGCCTGCTATTCGCGGGAGGGCGACGAGGTCTGGAAGTTCGACGTGGCCGACCGGTTCGGCAGGATCGACATCCAGTTCGGGATGACCTCGACTCCGGTGCTCGACGGCGACGCCCTCTATCTCCAGCTCATCCACGGCGCGATGAAGCTTGGCGACCAGACCCGCACGGGCAAGGTGGTCAAGCTCGACAAGGCGACCGGCCGGACCGTCTGGGAGGTCGATCGCGTCACCGACGCGCAGTTCGAGTGCAAGCACTCCTACGCCTCTCCCGTCCTCTATCGCCATGACGGCCGCGAGTTCCTCGTCGTGCACGGGGCCGACTGCACGACCGGCCACGCGCTCGACGATGGCCGCGAGCTGTGGCGGGTCGGGGGTCTCAACGGCCCCACCGCCACCAATCCCAAGGCCAACGACAACACGTTCCGATTCGTCGCCTCCCCGGCGATCACCGCGGGCACGATCGTGATCCCCACGGCCAAAGGAGGCCCGACGGTCGCGATCCGCGTGAATGACGAACTGCAGGGAGACTGCTCCACGAAGCCGGCGGTCGTCCGCTGGGTCAACCCCCTCACGCCCGACGTGAGCATCCCGCTCATCGCCGACGGACTCGTCTACCTCTTGCACAAGGACGGCAAGCTGCAGTGCGTCGACCTCGAGACGGGCAAGGATGTCTACGTCCAGCGGACCCATACCGGGCAGCACCGCACCAGCCCGCTGCTCGTCGAAGGGCGGATCTCCTTCGGTTCCAACGACGGATGGATTTCGGTGGTCAAGGCCGGCCGCGAGTTCGAACTGCTCGACTCCGTCGATCTCGGCGGCGAAGCCGTCACCGCCTCGCTTGTCGTCGCCAACGGCACGCTCTACGTGCGGAGCTACGAGGCGCTCTATGCCATCCGGCAGGAGTGAACCTGCAGCCGATCAGGCCGACGGCCAAACAGCGATCGAGCTTTCCGCGCTCGACGCGGCGGCTGCCTGGCGACGCATCGCCGACTCGCTCGCCGCCGCTGCCGCCTCGGCGCGGCACCCTTTCCACCTGCTCTCGGTGGCGACCGTGGACGCCGCCGGCGCGGCCGAGGCGAGAACGGTCGTGCTCCGCGGCTTCGATGAGGCGAACCGGGAAGTCTGGTTTCATACCGACGTCCGCAGCGGCAAGGCGGCGGCGATCCGCCGTGACGCCCGCGTCGGCCTCCACTGGTACGCCCCCGAAGTGAAGCTCCAGATCCGGATTCCCGCGACCGCCTCGCTCCACCAAGCCGACGACATCGCACTTCACGCCTGGATGGCCTCACCGCCGATGAGCCGCGCCTGCTACACGGCGGCCCATGCCCCGGGAGAGCCATTGACGTCGTTTCCCGCGGCGCCATCGGCCCCGGCCGCAGGCGACGACACCGGCCTCGCGAACCTCTGCGTCGTACGGTGCCGCTTCGAGTCGGTCGAACTGCTCGCCCTCCACGCCGCGGGCCACGAGCGGGTGCGGATCGACGTCGCCTCGAACCCCGTCACGTGGACGATCCTCGCCCCGTGAGGCAGCTCGATGCTGAACGCCGGTGGGCTGACCGTGCCCCGCCTGGGATCAGGCCATAACGCAGAGATGCTCGGAGAACGGAGTCGGCTCGTTCACAGCGACCCAGAGGCCACTCTCGTCAGTCCGGCAGGCACTCAATCCCGCCGCACGAAACGCCCCGGCGACAGGATCGAGGTCTCCCCGGCCCGTTGCCGCGACTTTGCAACCGCGGGATGGCCATGTCCGAGGCATGCGTCGTGGCGGCTCGCAATTCGGACACGCTCCCGAAGGACGGGCAGTTCTCCGGCCGCGAGTGACGGAGCAGTCGCCCACCAGGTGCCGGGAACGTGCGATGCCGGGCACCCGTTTCCCACAAGCCCGTAGTGCCAGCGAGGGAATTCGCGTTCCACCACCGTGCGGCCACCGGCATCGTCAGTCGATGGTCAGCAGTTCGTTCGAATTGAGCATGGCACGGCAAAAGGCCTCGAGGCCATGGGCCGCCACGAAGGGCCGGGCGTGATCGACCTCGGCCGGCGTCGGCTCCCGCTGATAAGCCAGCCGGTAGGCCTCCTCGATCGGACGGCCCGACGCGGCGATCCGCGCGGCGTAGGCCTGCGCCATGTCGAGCACGAACCGGTGGTTCAGGAGCGTCAGCGCCTGCAGCGGCGAGGTCGTGTTGCTCCGCTTGGGGGCCGCGAAGGCGATGTCGGGGAAGTCGAAGTCGGTGAGCACGTCGACGACGCTCGCCCGCGCGCTCTGGTGGTAGACCGAGCGGCGGTAGGTGTCCGGCCCGTGCGTGTCGAGCGGGAAGTAGGTGCAGACGTTGTTCTGGGTGAGCTTGAAGAGCCGGAATCCGGGCCCGCCCATCGGCTCGAGCTTGAGCACGCCGGACACCTCGAGCATCGTGTCGCGGACCTCCTCGCCGGTCGCCCGCCGCGGCGGGAACCGCCACAGGAAGCGGGCGTCCTTGTCGATCCTGGCGGCCTCCGGGCGGAAGGCCGACGACTGCCGGTAAGCCTGCGAGTTGAGGATCAGACGGTGGAGCGGCTTGAGCCGCCAGCCCGCGGCCGCCTGACGCTCGTCGCCGATGAGATGACGGGCCAGGAAATCGAGCAACTCAGGGTGGGTCGGCTTCCCGCCCAAGTAGCCGAAGTCGCTCGGCGTGTCGACGATGCCGGTGCCGAAGTGGTAGTGCCACACGCGGTTGGCCAGCACGCGGGGCGTGAGCGGGTTTTCACGCGACACGATCCACTCCGCCAGCCGGCGCCGCCGCTCACCCTCCGGCGCATCGAGCGGCAGGCTGTAGGACGGCGTTACCCGATCGAGCATCGACAGGCTCTCGGGGGCGACCGGATCGACGGGCTTCATCGGGTCGCCCCCACGGTGCACGTGAGTCGGCTGCGTGGGCTGCTCGAACACGCCGGCCCACACCTCGCGGAGGGGCGGCACCGCCTGGAGGCGGCGGCGGAGCGCCGCGAGCTGGCCGTCCATCGCGTCGAGCTCATCGCGTTCTCCAGCGGTCGCCAGCTGCCGCTTCAGCCGCTCGAGGCCGTGAGGCCGTGACCAAGGCTCCCGGTCGTCGCTGCCGGCCACGGTCGTCCAGACGTCGCCGTCGAGCGACACCTCGATGCGATACTCGCACGGGAAGTCGCCCTCGGCCCTGTCGCTCCCCGCGAGGCCGTTCGTGAACGTGAATCTCCCGATCCGCTCCACGCCCGGAAGCGTGATCGTGAGCACCGGCGGCCTGCCGATGAAATACTGTTCGCCCAGGCGCCCGTCGATGACGAACTGCGGCCCGTAGGCATCCGGGAAATCCTCCGCCTGGGCGGCCCGCGGCCCCTCCGCACGGCCGCCGGCCGAGGCCAGGGCCACGTTTCTGGGCCGCTCCTCCGCCGTCCAGACCTCGACCTCCGTGAGGCGGCCGAACGTCCTCCCGCTCGAGCCGGCGCCGAGTCCCGTGCCGGCGAGGACGGTCATCCGCACGAACCGGGCCTCCTGCGGCGGAAACGACTCCTCGGTGAGCCGCGGATCCACCTTCGGCCGTGGAAACGACAGCCGCGGCAGTTCCGTCTCCGCCCGCTCTGCGAGCAAGGCGTCGAGCTTCGCCCGCTGCGACTCGAGATCCGCGATCTGCTTCCGCAGGTCGGCGGTCTGCTCGGCGTGCTGCCTCCGCTCCTCCTTGCTCGCCACGACCCGGCGGGCGTGCCTGACCCCCTCGAACGCCGCCCGCAGGCGGTAGTAATCCTCGGTCGGAATCGGGTCGAACTTGTGGTTGTGGCAGCGGGCGCAGTTGATCGTCAGCCCGAGGAAGGCACCGCCCGCCGCCGTGACGACGTCGTCGAGCGTGGCGGCCCGGATGTTGGCCTTGGCGACGGGATCCTGGTTCTTGACGTCGTCGAAGGGGCCGGCCACGAGAAACGCCGTGGCGACCTCGACGTCGGGATCATCCTTGCCGACGACGTCGCCGGCCAGGTGCTCGACGATGAACCGGTCGAAGGGCTTGTCGTCGTTGAAGGAGCGGATGACGTAGTCACGGAACGGCCAGAGGTCGTCGATGATGAGGTTGCGTTCGTAGCCGTTGCTCTCGCCGAAGCGGACCACGTCGAGCCAGTGCCGACCCCACTTTTCACCGTAGCGGGGCGACGCGAGGAGCCGGTCGACGAGCCGCCCCACCGCCGCGTCGGGATCGCGGGCATGGTCGGCGGCGAAGGCCTGCACCTCGCCGATCGACGGCGGCAGGCCGTGCAGGTCGTAGGTCATGCGGCGGATGAGCGTGCGGGCGTCGGCCGGCGGGCTGGGCGTGAGCTCGCGTCGCCGCATGGCCTCGAGCAGGAACCGATCCACCGGATTGGCTTGCCAGGCCGGCGGGCTGCCAGCCGCGCCGTCCAGCGCCGACGGCTCGACACGCGCCAGGGGCTGCAGTGACCACCAGGTCTTGTCGGCCCGCTTCGCCTCCACTTTGCCGTCGAGTCGGGGGTCGGGCGCGCCCATCCCGATCCACGTGACGAAGTCGGCGATCTGGGCGGCGGAGAGCTTGTCGCCATCCGGCGGCATCTCGCGACCCTCCTTCTCGTGGCGGATCAGCTTGATGAGCAGGCTCTCCTCGGGCTTTCCCGGCACGATCACCGCGGCACCGCCGTCGCCCCCCTTCTCCCAGCCGGCCTTCGAGTCGAGGAACAGGTTGCCGGCCAGATCCTCGGCTCGCAGGCTGTGACAGCGGTAGCATCGCTCGACGAGCACCGGGCGGATCTTCTGCTCGAAGAACGCGATGCCGGGTTGGCCATCGTCGGCCGCGGCATGGACGCAGCCGAGGCCGATGAGCGCAAGGCCGAGTACGTTGGTGGTGGTTCTCATGGCGGGATCCCGGGCGGATCGTTCAGGCCAGCACGTCGTGCACGACGTGGCCGTGGACGTCGGTCAGCCGACGGGCGGCGCCGTTGTGGTAGTGGGTGAGCTTCTCGTGGTCGATGCCGAGCAGGTGCAGGACCGTGGCGTAGAAATCGTAGACCGTGACGACGTTCTCGACGCTGCGGCGGCCCAGTTCGTCGGTGGCCCCGTGGCTGACGCCACCCTTCACGCCGGCCCCCATCATCCAGGCGGTGAAGGCGTCGGGGTTGTGGTCGCGGCCGGTGGTGCCTTCCTGGCAGGTGGGCATCCGCCCGAACTCGGTGCACCACATTACGAGCACGTCGTCGAGCATGCCCCGCTGCTTGAGATCGGTGAGCAGGCCCGCCGTCGGCTGATCGAAGATCGGCAGATGCCGGTCGTAATCGGACTTGAGCGTCTTGTGGGCGTCCCAATTGAGCAAGCCGTCGACGGCGCTGGCCCGCGAAGCGCAGTACAGGCTCACGTAGCGCACGCCCCGTTCGAGCATCCGCCGCGCGAGCAGGCAATTCCGCGCGTAGGCCGCCTTGAGCGGGTTGCGGTCGTCGGTGCCGTAGAGCTTCCGTGTCTGCTCCGTCTCACCCGCCAGATCGCCGACCTCGGGTGCGGCCGTCTGCATCCGCGCCGCGAGTTCGTAGGCCGCGATCCGTGCGCGCAACTCCTCGTTGCCGGCCCGGTCGGCAGCGTGCCGCCGGTTCATCTCAGCGAGGAATCGCCGTGTCTCCCGATCTTCCTCGACCGAGATCGACCCGGGCCGCGACAGGTTCCGCAGCGGCTGCTGCATCGCCATCGTCACGCCCTGATACTTCGCCGGCAGGAAGCCGTTGCCCCAGTTGGCCTTGCCGTTGGGGGGCTCGCCGCGCACGTCCTGGATCGCGACGTAGGTCGGCAGGCTGTCGTTGAGCGTGCCGAGCGCGTAACTGACCCAGGCCCCCGCCGAAGGGAACCCTTCGCGGGTAAAGCACGAGTTCATGAAGATGCAGCCCGGCCCGTGGGTGTTGGTCCTCGAAACCATCGAGTGCAGGAATGCGATGTCGTCGACATGCGTTGCCATCTGGGGCAGCATCGACGAGATCCGCTTGCCCGACCGTCCCGCCGACATGAACGGCCAGGGAGGCTTCATGAGGTTGCCGTTCTTGCCCTGGAACGTGACTTCCGTCTCACTGCCGGGCAGCGGCGTGCCGTCGAACTTTTCGAGCGCCGGCTTCTCGTCCCAGAGGTCGATGTGCGACGCCGCACCGGGGCAGAAAATCTGCAGCACCTGCTTGGCCTTCGGAGGCGGGCCGCCAGCGACGCTTGCCGCGTCAGCCGCCGCCTCCCGAGCCAGGAGCGACGCGATGGCGACGCCCCCCATCCCGGTGGTCATCCGGTCAAGGAACAGTCTCCGGGACATGTCGGCCACGGCGGCATGGGACATGGCAAGGTGCCTCACGGGAGCCGGCTCGCAAAATCCGCTCCATACTCGGCAGGTGGGTGGCCACCGCTCCGCATCGTCGGCGGACCCACCGAACCGTATTCTTGCATCCTATCTTCTGTGAACGCCGGTTCAAAAGTGCAGCACGCGGCGGTCAAAAAGGACAGCGCTGGGGATGGGTTGAATCTACTCCGGGGTAGCCAGTGGCTCCGAGGATCTGTGTGTCAGGACGGGCCAGAGGTCCATCGTTGTCGCCTGCGGGCGTCCGGGAGCCGGTAGCTCTCGCCCTTGGTCTCCAGAATGTGGCAGCGGTGGATGAGCCGTTCGACCCGAGCAGCCGAGTTCCAACGGCACGTCCTCCCAGCGGCAGCCAGTCACGAGCTCGAACAGCTGCCGCAGCGTGCCGGAGGCGTTGTTGATGACATGCCGCAGCTTGCGGTGCTCGCCGTGCACGTCGCTGATGATGTGGATCGCGCCCATCGGCAGCGAGAGGATCGCCGACAATCGGGCGATCTCCGCGTAGGCCGCGTCGATGTTCGGAAACTGCCGCGCGAGCGGACGCATGACGGCGAGCTCGCGTTGCGGCGGCCGCATTGGCCGCTCGTCCGCGGCAGGACCGTGACTGGAAGGCATGCTGGCTCCGATTCATGGCCACCGCGGCCCGCGATGCGGGGACGGCCCGGGATGCCGAGACGGCTCTGGATGATAGGAAGCCGGTCATTCCGTAGGACCCGATGATGGCGGTCACGACGGGCGCAGTCGGGCCCCCGCGAGAGACCAACGCCCCAGCCGCTCCCAGCCCTGCGTCTCGGGGTATCCTCATGACGGAAATCCGCCCGAACCGATCGCCAGGAACCCTGTTCGCCATGGCCGCCGATCCACTCGCCGACGTCGTCTCGGGCCAGTACCGGAAGTGGGTTTATCCCGAGCCGATCGTGGACCTGCCCGGCTGGCTCACCGGGAACTGGCAGTGGTTCGATCCGAGCCATGCCCACCGGATGTACTGGCCGGATCGGGAGTACCGGCCCGACCTGGAGATCCTCATCGCCGGCTGTGGCACGAACCAGGCGGCGGTCTTCGCCCACACCAATCCCCAGGCCCGCGTGGTCGCGATCGACGTCAGCGGACCGTCGCTCGATCACCACCGTGTGCTCAAGGAAAAGTACGGCCTGCGGAATCTCGACCTGCACCTTCTGCCGATCGAGCAGGTGGGATCGCTCGGCCGCGACTTCGACCTCGTCGTCTCGACGGGGGTGCTCCACCACATGGCCTCTCCCGAAGCCGGCATGCAGGCGTTGGCACGCTGCCTGCGGCCGCACGGCGTGGCGGCGATCATGCTCTACGCCCGCTATGGCCGGATCGGCGTCGAGATCATGCAGGCGATTTTCCGTGAGATCGGGCTCACGCAGGACGAGGCCTCGCTCTTCACGGTGAAGGAGGCGATCGCGCTGTTGCCCGCGGACCATCCGGTACGGAGCTATCTCTCGTTCGCCCCCGACCTGCGGTTCGATGCGGGGCTCGTCGACACCTTCCTCCACGGCCGCGACCGCAGCTACACCGTGGACGACTGCCTCGACCTCGTCGCCTCGGCGGGCCTCGTCTTCCAGGAATGGTTCTTGAAGTCGTCCTACGAGCCGCCGACGCCGCCTGGCGGCGGATTCTATGCGGCCGTGGCGGCGCTGCCCGACCACCAGCGGTGGCGGGTGATGGAACGGATCAACACCCGCAACGCCTGCCACTTCTTCACGGCCTGCCGGGCCGACCGGCCGCTGGCGGAATATCGGGTTGACCTTGCGTCTCCGGCGGTCCTCGACGCCGTGCCCCACTTCCGTCACCGCTGCGGCTTCGACAACGCCACGGTCTTCCGCTACGACTGGCGGCTGCCGCTCGAGCCCATGCAGGCCGCCCTCGTGCGGCTCGTGAACGGCCGGCGCAGGCTCCGTGAGATCGTCGCCGAGGCGGCCCGCGATCCGGCGACCGCAGGGCAGACGTCGGAGCAGCTCGCCAGCCTTGCCCGCACGCTCGTGCAGTCGCTCGTGAACCGAGACTTTCTCGTGCTGGGGCTCGTGCCATGATCCAGCCCGAGTCGCTTCGCCCGGCGATGACACGGCGGCTGCTGCGCCGCGCGATCGCGAGCGGCCAGATCCGTCTGCCCGCCGTGCCTGCGCTCCTCGACGACTACCAGGCTCTCTGCGAGCGGACGTTCGCCGCGCTCGGCGTCACGTTCAACGCCGAGCAGCAGGCCCGCCTCAAAGCCGCGCTCGCAGGCCAGATCGCCGCGGCCTACGCGGCCTCGCCCCGGGCCGAGATCGTGATCGCCTACGAGTCGCCGGTGGGGCTCACCGTGAACTACACCGTGACGCCCCGCGTGGCATCGCTCGGGGAGACCTACGACCATTGGGTGGCCACCCGCGAGCCCCCCTATTTCGGCACGACGGCCGACGCCCGCGTGACCGCCCTCGCCGCGGAGGCCACCACCCCGGCCGCCTGCCCCGTGCTCGACATCGGCGCGGGCACGGGCCGCAACGCGCTCGCCCTCGCCCGCACCGGGCATCCGGTCGATGCGGTCGAAATGAGTGGCAAGTTCGCCGCCATCCTTCGGGAGGAGGCCGGCCGGGAGTCCCTTCCCGTGCGGGTGATCGAGCGGGACGTGTTCGTCTCACTCGACGACCTGCGGCGCGACTACGGGCTCGTCGTGCTCTCGGAGGTGGCCTCGGATTTCCGCTCCACGGCGGAGCTTCGCCGGATGTTCGAGCACGCCGCGGCGTGCCTGACCCCCGGCGGGCGGCTGCTCTTCAACGTGTTCCTGCCGCAGGTGGGCTACACGCCCGACGCCGCGGCCCGCGAGCTCGGCCTGCAGGTCTACACGTCGATCTTCACGTATCCGGAGGTCGCGTCGGCCGCCGCGGGCCTGCCGCTTTCGCTTGTCGCCGACGATCCGGTCCACGACTATGAACAGCAGCACCTGCCGGCCGGCGCCTGGCCGCCCACGAGCTGGTATGCCGACTGGGTGAGCGGCCTCGACGTCTTCGACGTGCCGCGGCACGAGTCGCCGATCGAGATGCGGTGGCTGGTCTACCGAAATGAAAAGAAGGCACCATGAAATCGATCCACTTCATTTCGGGTCTGCCACGATCGGGCTCGACGCTCCTGGCGGCGCTGCTCCGGCAAAACCCGCAATTCGAGGCCGGGATGTCCGGCCCGTTGGCCGGCCTGTTCGGCGCGCTCGTGGGCCAGATGAGCGCCCGCAACGAGTATTCGGTGTTCATCGACGACGCCAAGCGGGAGCGGATCCTCCGCGGCCTGTTCGACAGCTTCTACGGCGACTGCAAGGCCGAAGTGATCTTCGACACCAGCCGCGGCTGGTGCGCCTGGATGCCCGCGGTCGTGCGGCTGTTTCCCCAATCCAAGGTGATCGCCTGCGTCCGTGATGTCTCCTGGATCGTCGACAGCATCGAGCGGCTCGTGCAGCGAAACGTCTTCAGCCCATCGTCGATCTTCGGCTACACGCCCGGCGGCACCGTCTACACCCGCGCCAACGCCGTGGTCGGCCCAGACGGGATGGTGGGCGCCCCCTACGACGCGCTCAAGCAGGCCTGCTACGGCGAGCAGCGCGACCGGTTGCTGCTCGTGCAATACGAGACCCTCACGACCGATCCCGCCGCGACGCTGCGGACCATCTACGAATTTCTGGGCGAGCCGCTCTTCGCCCACGACTTCACCAACGTGACCTACGACGTGGCCGAGTTCGACGACCGCGCGGGCACTCCGGGCCTACACACCGTGCGGGGCACGGTGAAGGCCGAACCCCGCCAGACGCTCCTGCCGCCCGATCTCTTCGGCCGGTTCGCCCGCGACGCCTTCTGGCGAGATCCGGCTCGGATCCCTGCCGGCCTGCGGATCGTGTAGGACTCTTCCCGGGTTCCGGATCGTACGTGCCGCGGGCGTCAGCCGCCGTTACCGCCAATGCCGCCGTTACCGCCATAGCCGCCATAGCCGCCATAGCCGCCGTTGCCGCCGTTGCCGCCCACGCTGCCGCCGTTGCCGCCCACGCCGCCGCCGCTGCCTGGAGTGCCGGGAGTTGCACCGTTAAGTCCCGCCCCGCCGCTGCCGCCCGCACCGTTCGGCGAACCGCCGTCGCCACCATCGCCGCCGGCGTTGCCGGAACCCGATCCAGCGCCGCCAGCGGCGCCGTTGCCGCCGGTGAGGGTCACGCTGCCGCTCTGCACCTGCGCCGAGCCGCCGGCGCCGCCCGCGCCGCCGTTCCCGTTCGCCGAGGCACCGCCCGCGCCACCGTTGCCACCGATTAACGTGCCGGAGGTGACCCCGATCAGAGACACCGAGCCACCGGCGCCGCCGTCGCCGCCATTGCCGATCACGCTCGCTCCGCCGTTGCCGCCATTCCCACCTCGAGCGGTCGCGGAAGACATGGCGTTCATGGTCGTCGTGAAGCCGCCACCGGCGCCACCGTTGCCGCCGTTGCCAGACGTAGTTCCGCCGGCCCCGCCATTGCCGCCCCGGCCGCCGACATAGTTAGCGAGGTTGTAGCTGACGAAGCCCAAGCCTCCGTTGCCGCCGTCACCGCCGTTGCCCTCGACGCCGCCCGAACCACCATTCCCTCCCGCGCCGCCGTAACCGCCGATGAAGCCGTAGCCTCCGTCGCCGCCGCGGCCGCCGCTCGCGATCGCTCCGGCCGCGCCGGTCGCGCCGGTCGCGATTCCCGCGCCGCCCGCCCCGCCTGCCCCGCGATTGCCGGCGTTGCCGCCGTCACCGCCCGGGCTGCCGTTGATCGAGAACATGTTGGCGGAAGCGCCGGCAAACCCGGCGCCGCCGAAGCCTGCGTTGCCCCCAGCGCCGCCGGCCCCGCCGACGAGACCGAGCGGCGATGCGCCGCCGGCGCCACCGAAGCCGCCATTGCCGCCGGCGCCGCCGTCGCCGCCGTCTTCGTCGTAGTCCCCACCGCCGCCATCGCCACCATTGCCCGCGTTGCCACCGGCCCCGCCGGCGGCGCCCGCCGTGCTGATGCCGGCGATGGCCGGGTTCAGATTCGGTGCCAGGCCATTGCTGCCGCGTGCGCCGCCCGCGGCACCTGCCCCGCCCGCGCCGCCGTTGCCGCCGTTGCCGCCGTTGCTGCCGTTGGTGGTGTAGGAGAACGTGGGGCCCGAGTAGCCCACGCCGCCATGGCCTCCGGCGCCGCCGAGACCTGCCAGCCCCGCGTTGCCGCCGTTGCCGGCGAGCCCGACGGCCGCCGTACCGCCGCCAACACCGGCGTTGCCACCGGCGCCGCCGTAGCCCGCGTTGCCGCCCGCGCCGCCGTTGCCACCATCGCCGCCCGCCGTCGTCGAGTCGGTGCCCGCGACGCCGTTGGCTCCCGCGCCGCCGTTGCCGCCAGCGCCACCCACGCCGCCGGCGCCGCCATTGCCGCCCACGGTGTCGATGCCGGCGATGGCACCAACGCCACCGGCCGCGCCGCCAGCGCCGCCAGCGCCGCCCACACCGCCTGCGCCGCCATTGCCGCCGCTCGACCCAGACTTGCCGCTCCCAGCCGCGCCTGTGAACCCGGCGCCGCCGTTGCCCCCCGCGCCGGCATTGCCCGCGAGGCCCGCGTCGCCGCCGTCACCAGCGATGCCATCGGCCGCAGTTCCACCGCCGACGCCCGCCGCGCCGCCGGCGCCGCCATTGCCGGCGTTGCCGCCATCGCCACCTGAAACGCCGTTCGTGCCGTTGATGCTTGCATTCGTGCCTGCGGCGCCGCTCGCACCCGAGCCGCCATTGCCCGCGTTGCCACCCACGCCACCGGCGCCGCCATTGCCGCCGGCCGTATCGGTGCCAGCCGTCGCGGTCACGCCACCGGCCACACCACCAAGACCGCCGTTGCCGCCCTTCCCACCGTCGCCACCACTGCCCGCGTTGCCGCCAGCGAGCCCACTGCCACTCGCCGCCGAGAAGCCGGCGCCGCCGTTGCCGCCCGCGCCACCGTTGCCCGCCGCGCCGGCGTTGCCGCCATTGCCGTCGGTGCCGAGCGTCGCGCCCGTGCCGCGGGCCCCGCCCGCGCCGCCACTACCGCCGTCGCCGCCATGGCCGCCTGCCTGGCCGCTGAGACCATCGACCGCCGAAATGGTGCCCGCGATCCCGTCGAACCCGTAGCCGCCATCGCCACCGGCGCCGCCATTCCCGCCGTTGCCGCCACTGCCGCCGACGCCGTTGGTCGCACTGCCACCCGCACCGCCCGCGCCACCGCTGCCGCCATCCGTCGCGTCCTGGCCGGTCCATTCGCTCCAGGCACCCATGCCGCCACTGAAGCCGGCGGCGCCGTCGCCACCATCGCCGCCGTTGCCGGCGTTGCCGGAGATCACACCGGCCTTGCCGCCGGCGCCACCGGCGCCGCCGTTGCCGCCCGCCACGCCCGGATCGGCTGCGTGCAAGCCATCGCCGCCATTGCCGCCATTGCCGCCGTTGCCGTACAGGCCGCCGCGGCCACCGTCGCCACCGGCGCCACCGGAGGCGCCGAGCAGGCTTGTCGGGCTGAATCCACTGCCGCCATCGCCGCCGTTGCCGCCGCTGGTGACCGCGATGCCGTTGGCGCCGGCGGTGCCGACAGCGCCGACGCCGCTCCCGGCCGCACCGCCGACGCCTGCGAGACCGGGGTTGCCACCGTTGCCACCGTCACCGCCGTTGTTCGCAACATCATCGCCATCGCCGCCGGCGCCGCCGTTCCCGGCCGCGCCCGCGTTGCCGCCATTCCCGCCGTTGCCGTTGATGCCCACGCTGGCGCTGCCGCCACTGCCACCGGCACCGCCCGACCCGCCATTGCCCGCGTTGCCGCCGGCCTTGCCATTCGCGCCCGAGCCGCCGTTGCCACCAGCGGCGCCGGCACCGCCGTTGCCGCCCTTGCCGCCGATGCCGCTGGTCGAACTGCCGCCCGCGCCGCCGGCGCCACCAAAGCCGCCGTCCGTGCCGATTTCGCCCGTGCCAGCCTTGCCGACATAGCCCTTGCCGCCGGCACCTCCATTCCCGCCAGCGCCGCCGTTGCCGGCCACGCCATCGACACCATTCACACCAGGCGCTGTGGTGAACACGAACTTCGCAGCTCCGGCAACACCGCCCTTGCCTGCGACACCCGCCGCGCCACCGTTGCCGCCCGCGCCGCCGTTGCCGCCCACGGTGAACACATTCACGCTGGCCGCCCCAGCCGCTCCGGCGCCGCCGGCGCCGCCGCTGCCACCGACACCGCCAACGCCGCCGTTGCCACCCTGGCCGAAGATCATGCTTCCGTCGCCACCAATGCCGCCGTTGCCGCCCGCCTGGCCCGCGCCGCCGTCACCGCCCGCGTTGCCGGGAGTCGTCCCGTTGGCTCCCGCCGTGCCTGCCGCACCGATGCCGCCCAAGCCGCCGGCGCCGCCGTTGCCGTACAGCAGGCCGCCGTTGCCGCCGTTGCCCCCCACGCCACCAGCACCGCCGTTGCCGATCCAGCCGGCGTTGCCGCCATTGCCGCTGAATCCGCCAGCGCCGCCGTTGCCATAGATGATGCCGCCGTTGCCGCCGTTGGGTGAGACGCCCGTGCCCGCAGCGCCGTCGGAGAAGAGCTGCATGCCCGAGGTCGAGTTCATGCCGCCGGTCTGCGACGCAAGCGGCGCGGTGACCTGCACGGTCTGCCCGAGATTCGAGAGCGCCAGCGTGATCGTGCCCACGCCCGTCACCGCGACGGCGAACCGGCTCGCGTAGCCCTGCGGGTCGATCCAGATGTCAACCGGGAGGGCGGCGTTGCCGAAGACGGGGGTCGTGGCGAGCGCGGTCAAGTCGGCCAGCGGCACAAGCGCCGCGAACGTGGACGTGCCGATCGTGGCCTGGTATCGCTGCCCGAACGAGTCGGTGCCGACGAACTGCGACGAGATCGGGAACTCGAGTGAGCGAAGCGTGACCAGCGGCGTGAGGCCGCTGACGAGGCTCGTGACCGCGGTGGCGGCACTTGACGTGCCCGTCACCGCCACCCAGGGCAGACCCGTGGCACCGAGTTCGGCGGCATCGACGTAGGTCGTGCCCGCGATCTGCCGGAACTCGGTGGTCTGGGTATTCACGGCCGCATCGATGTCGACGAGCCGCCTGGCCGTGTCGAGCGCGCCCATCGAGCCGATCTGCACGCCGTTGACGTCGAACGCGAGCTCGAAGGAGTAGCGGCCGAGCTGCGTGGCAGAGAGGGCTGCCAGGCCGATCGGACTCATGTTCACCGCCATGCCAGGCGCGGACGACACGCCGGCGACGACGCCCCGGCCCGGAAACCACCGCCAGCGGCCGACGCCGAGGTTCGCCACGTTGCCGCTGGAGTTGTTGGCGATCTGGTTGGCCAAGAGCCGCGAGCCGGTCGAGGTGCCGCTGGCGGCGAGACCCCAGCCACCGTTGAAGATGATCGTGTTGCCGTTGGCTCCCTCGCCACCGAGCGTGATCCCCTGCGCGGCCGTCATCGTCACACCGTGGCCCGTGTTCTCGCTGAAGATGTTGCCGACGATCTGCGTGCCCGCGTACTGGCCGGGGCCGATCTGCAGGCCGACGCCATTTCGCGTGCTCGTCACGCCCGTGACGAGCGAGTTGCGTGAGCCGCCCAGGAACTGGATGCCGGCCCCGGTGAAGTCGGCGATCGTTCGCGTCACGGACCCGGAGACCGGCAGGAACACGACGCTGTTGACGTTCTTGCCGATCACGAGGCCGCTCGTGCCGGCGGCCGTGGCCTTGCCG
>JAJTED010000036.1 GCA_021300535.1 Planctomycetaceae bacterium
GCGAACGGAGCCCAGGATGGGCGCAGTGAGCGTCCGGCGACGGGGCACGGGCAGCCCCGACCCTCGCAAGACGTGGCGAGCACCTCCGGCAACCCTCGTGCCGAACGGGATTGCTTCCATGGCCTTTTTCCACTTGATCGACCGCAGGAAACGCCGCGGGTTTCCTGGGTCGATGGCCATCGCATCCTGCTCGGGAAAACTTCATCGACAGCCTGCTACGGTGCAGCTTCGATCTCGGCCACCAAGGCGTCGGCCGCATACACCTTCCGCAGCGCTGCGAGGATCCCGGCCGCATCCACCGACACGGCCCGCGACAGCCGGTCGTCGTACGACAGGTCGAGTCGCAGGGAGTGGATGTTGCCGTCGAAGATCAGGCCCACGAGCTCGCCGGCCCGGTTCACCACCGGGCTGCCGGAGTTGCCGCCGATGATGTCGGCCGTCGAGGCGAAGTTGAAGGGCGTGTTCATGAAGGCCGCGTCGGCCTCGAGCGCCTGCCGCTGCTCCTGCCAGCGCGGCGGCAGCACGAAGGGGAAGGCGTCGCCCTTGCCGCGGGCCCGCGCGAAGAGACCGGCATATGTGGTGATCGCGGGGCAGTCCTCCGGGCCGCTGCCCTCGATGCCACGGACCACTCCATAAGCCAGCCGGAGCGTGAACGTGGCGTCGGGATAGAGCGTCTCTCCCGCCCGGGCGAACCGGGCCCGCGTGATCTCCGCATGGGCCTGCTGCTTCACTTCCTGCGCCGCCTCCGCCAGCCCGCGCAGCCGCCGCGACTCCTCGTCCACGAGCCGCGCGAGGGCGAGCATGGTGTCGGGCGACGCGGCCACGGCCGCCGCGCCGCCGTCGTAGAGCTCGCGTCGTCGGTCGGGCGGCGGGGCCTGCGCCCCCTCCGGCTGATGCCGCCGCCCGAGGGCCGTGCCAGCGACGAGCGCGGCCGCCCGCTCCCGGGGCGGCCGGCCGGCGAGCACCGACTGCACGAGCGGATCGTCGGCACCGAGCGTCGTCGCCAGGGCGGTGAGTGAATCGGCGAGCTTGGCAACCTCGAAACCGTCGTACAGCGGCTCCTCCGAGAAGAGCTGCAGCTCCAGCGGGCCGCGGTTGGAGTCGCGATACTCGCGGAGCCGTTGGCCGTCGGGCTTGGCCCGCTCTGCGACCGCCCGGAGGATCGTGCGGGCGGTGGCGAAGAACTTGCTGTTGAAGCCGGCCGCCCCTTCGAGCATCCGGTGGCGGACCGCGATGCGGTCGAGTTCGGCCTGCGCGTGCGCGATCCGCACGTAGGGCGACGGCCGGCTGTCGAGTCCGGCCTCGATCGGCCCGCGGTCCGTTGTTTCGGCCGCCCGCTTCCGCGCCATCAGGTCGGGGTCGAGCAGCGCGGCGAGGATGCCGGACCGCGCCTTGCGGCCATTCTGCACGCTGAACAGGCTGCCGATGGCCTGCCGCCGCTCCTCCGGCCCCTCTTCGCAGAAGGCGTCGTAGAGCGATTCGAGACGGTGAATCACCTGCAGGTCGAACGGCACCTGTCGGTCCCGCATCGCCACCACCTCGGCGACCGTCTTGGCCCGGTCGGTGTGGCCGGGGTGGCCCGACACGAAGACCAGGTCGCCGGCGGACACGGGCTGCCGACCCCAGGTGAGATGATGCGGCACCCGGGCCGGCTGGCCGTTCTCGTAAGCCCGGAAGAAGCAGATGTCGAGGTTGTACCGCGGAAACTCAAAGTTGTCGGCGTCGCCGCCGAAGAAGGCGATCGCATGCTCCGGCGCGAACACGAGCCGCACGTCGGTGTACCGCTTCGCGCGGTAGAGGTGATACGCCCCGCCCTGATGGAGCGTGACCACGTCGCTCCGCAGGCCCGTGGCGGCGAGCGACTCCTTCTCGATCGCGGCCAGCGCCGCCCGCCGGGCCGCAGCCGCTTCCTTGGCGGGCATGTCGGGCTTCACGGCCGCCTGCACCCGCGCCGTCACATCCTCGATCGAGACCAGCACGTTGAGCTCGAGGTCGTGGCAGCGGAGCTCCTGCTCACGGGTCGCGGCGGCGAAGCCGTCGCGGTAGTAGTCGTGCGTCGCGTCGCCGAGCTTCTGGATTGCCCCGGCTCCGACGTGGTGATTGGTGAGCACCAGGCCGTCGGCCGACACGAAGGAGCCGGAGCCGCCGGAGCTGAACCGCACGCTCGACTGCTGCAGGTGCAGGAGCCACTCGGGCGCGAGGCGGAAGCCGTGGTCCTTCTCGAGCCGCTCCCGCGGCGGCTGGTTGAACAGCCACATGCCCTCGTCGGCCCGGAGGGCGGGAGCGAGCAGCAGCACGACGAACAGGGTGTGGAGGGATTGTCGATGTTTCATGGTGCGACATGGTAGCCGATCCGCCGGCCCGGCCGATACCGTGCTACACTCCGCGCCGCCACGGTGCGGCGTCAACCGCGGCGCCATGCCATGCCTGTGGACAGTCACTCATGCAGCCATTCGGACCGGATGCCGCCGGGCCGCCGACCGAGGCCGGCGCGGATTCCCTGCCGCTCTCGGGTGGCCTGACCGACTTCCTCGTGCAGCCCGCCGTGCCCGCCGGCCCCGACCTCGGGCCCGGGACACGCCTCGGCGACGTGACGCTCGTCCGCTTCCTCGCCGAGGGGGGCATGGGACGGGTCTACGAAGGGCTGCAGGGCATGCCCTGCCGGACCGTGGCCGTGAAGGTCATCCGCCCCGGCGTGCTCTCGAAGGCGTCGCTCAAGCGGTTCGAGTACGAGGCGCACATCCTCGGTCGGCTCACCCACCCGGGCATCGCCCGCATCTATTCGCTGGGGATGCAGCCGGTGCATGGCGGCGACACGCCCTACTTCGTCATGGAATACATCGAAGACGGGCGGCCGATCACGGCCTACGCGGCCGACCACGACCTCTCCACGCTCGATCGGCTGAAGCTCTTCCGCGAGGTCTGTCACGCCGTCGCCCACGGCCATCAACGGGGCGTCATCCACCGTGACCTGAAGCCGGGCAACATGCTCGTCGACGCGGCGGGGCAGGCGAAGATCATCGACTTCGGCATCGCTCGGACCACCGATGGCGACGCGGCGCTGACCACCATGCACACCGAACTCGGACAACTCGTCGGCACCGTGCAGTATATGTGCCCCGAGCAGTTCGGCGGCGACCCCGATGCGGTCGACGTCCGGGCCGATGTCTACGCGCTGGGCGTGGTGCTCTACGAACTCCTCGTCGGCAGACTGCCGTACGACGTCGCCAGGCGGCCGGTCTACGCCGTGGCCCGCGTGGTGCAGGAGGCCGAGCCGACGCCGATCAGCACCGTGAACCCGCGGCTCCGCGGGGATCTCGCCACGATCGTCATGAAGTGCCTGGAGAAGGACCGGGCCCGCCGCTATTCGAGTGCCGCCGAGCTCGAGGCCGACCTGGGCCGGTATCTCGGCGGCGAGCCGATCATCGCCAGCCCGCCGCGGCTCGGCGCCTCCCTCGTCAGGCTGGCGCGGCGTCACAAGCTCGCCGCGTTGGCGGTGGCCGGCGTCATGACGACGATCGTGGCGGGTGGCATCGGCGCGTCGATCTTCGCGGTGCAGGCCGCGCGGGAACGGGCCACGGCCCTGCGGGAGAGGGCCCGGGCCGACGCGGAGGCGAACATCTCCCGCCAGCGACTCTACGTCGCCAACCTCCGGTCGCTGCAGGCCGCCATCGGCACCAGGAATCTCCGGCTCGGCCGGCAACTTCATGCCGAAAACCTCGCCCTCGTCGGCGAACCTGCGCCGCTGGAAATGAACGTCTTGGCCGCCGATCTCGACGACGCGGTCGCGGTGCTCGACTGGGGCCGTGGTCCGGTGCGGGACGTCGAGTACAGCCCTGACGGCAGGATTCTTGCCGCGACGTGCATTGCCGGCGACAAGTGGCAGTCTCTTGACGACCTCAAACGACTGGCTCACGCCAGCTCCTTGCATTCTCGCAAGGGCGATCTTCTGTTCTTCGGTGTCGATGGCCAGCGGGTCTATGAACGGCTGGAGTCGCCTCATGACACATGGTCGAAATTGTGGAGTGCCCAGACGGCGGCGACTGGGCTGCGCAGCGTGGACGATCTCACCACCGTGCCGCTGGCCGTCTGCCCGGCCGTGAACCGCACCGCGGTTCATACGGCGGAGGGCCGCGTCCGCATCGTGACCGCGGCATCCGCCGCGGAAGACGTCACCCTGGAGCACCATCGTGGCCGGCTGACCGCCGCGGCCTTCAGCCCGGATGGCACACGGCTGGCCATCCTCGGCGCGGCGCGGAGTCTCGGCCTGTGGGATGTGACCAGCGGCCGGAGGATCGCGATGCTCGGTGACGCGGACGCACGTTTCGGGGACTTCCATTTCAGCCCCGACGGCGGGCGGATCGCGGCCATCTTCGACCGGCGTGATCGCCGGCGGGAGGTCTGCCTGTACGACACCCGCACCGGCCGTCACCTCTCCACCGTCACGACGCAGCGGGGCCGCGGGCCGATCGATTCCCTGCTCGCCTTCAGCCCGGACGGTGATCGGCTGGCCGGGAACTTCGACGACCACGAACTCCAGGTCTGGGACGTCGCCAGTGGCACGCGGGTCGCCAGCCTGCCCGGCACGGCGGGAATCGCCACGGCGGCGGCCTTCAGCCCCGACGGCCGGCAGGTTGCCGGCGGATTCACCAATGGCGCCATCCGGCTCTGGGATTCCCGCACGTCCGCGGTCGAGCGGGAGTTGCTGGGGCACGACGGCGGGGTCACGACGCTGGCGTTTCACCCCGCCGGGGAGACGCTCGCCTCCGGCGCCCACGACGGCACCGTGCGGATCTGGTCCAGCACGGCCGCGCAGCCGCTCGCCACCCTGCCCGAGCACCCGGGCATGACCGCCGCCGCCTTCAGCCCGGACGGTCGGCAATTCGCGGTGGCGCCGCAGGGCACCGGGAGTGTCGAATTGTGGAACCCGCAAACCATCCACCGGCTGCATGCGCTGGCGGGTGGCCCGGGTCTCGTGACGGAGGTCGTCTACAGTCCGGACGCCGCGCTCGTCGCGGCCGCGTTCAAAAACGGCGACGCTGCCGGAGAAGTCCGGGTCTGGAGGGCCGACACCGGCGAACGACTCGCCACGCTCGCCGCCATCGGACGGGGCGTGGAGCGGGTGGCCTTCAGTCCCGACGGCTCACGTCTGCTGACGACGTCGGGTGATGCCACGGTGGCGGTCTGGGAACCGCGCACGGGCCGGCAGCTCATGGCGGTGGCCTCCGGCTACCATGGCGCTTTCGTCGGCGCCGGCGCGGTCTTCGGCCTCGCCGGCACGCGGGTGGCCTACCGTATGCCGCATCTTCTCGACGCCACAACCGGCGCGGTGGCGGCAACCCTGCGGCCCCAAGGGCACGTGACCTGCCTCGCGTCCAGCCCCGACGGCCTGGTGCGGGCAGCCGGCATGGCCATCGGCTCGGTCGATCTCGCCGACTTTGCGACCGGAAAAAGAATCGCCATCCTCATCGGCCACAAGGCGGCCGTGCGGGCCCTGGCCTTCAGCGCCGACGGCCGCCGCCTCGCCGCCGGCTCCACGGACGGCTCGGTCCGCCTCTGGAACGCCCGCAGCGGCCCCGAGGGCGCGACCGCCAGCCGGGTCTTCAGCGGCCATGAAGGCGTGGTCGAGACGGTGCTCTTCAGCCCCGACGGCCGGCGGATCGTGACGGCCTCGCGTGACGGCACGGCCCGCATCTGGGATGCCGAATCAGGCCACGAACTGTGCATCCTGCCCGCCCCCCGGGATTTTCCCCGGGCGGTCGTGTTGAGCCCCGACGGCGCGCTGCTCGTGACCGCGGCAGCCACGGGCGGCGTGCGGATCCATGGGCTGTCCAATGCGGCCGTCGTCAGCGCCCGGGCGGCTGCCGCGTCGCGGTGACGGGCTCGCCTTCGATCGCCGGCAGCGGCGGGGGCAGCACCCGCTGCCGCGGCTCCTCGAGGGCGCCGAGAAAGGCGGCGAGGTCGGCGAGGTCCTGGCGGTTGAGCCCCAGCGGCTTCAGGTGTGGCGACTTCACCGGAAACGCCGGGTCGTCGCGCTGGTAGGGCTGGCGCTTGAGCGTCACCATGCCCGCGTTGTACATGTTGAGCACGCCGGAGAGCTCGAACATGCCGTTGTGCATGAGCGGCGTCGTGTGCGTCACGTCCCGCAAGCCAGGCGTGCGGAAGCGGCCCCGGTCGGCCTCGGCGCCGGTGACGGCATGGCGGCCGAGGTCCTCGGTGCGCCGTCCGTAGAAGCTCAAGCCCAGGTCGTGAAACCGGCCGTCGCTGAACGTCGGGCCATGGTGGCAGTTCATGCAGCGTGCGTCGCGGCGAAAGAGATCGAGGCCGAGGATCTCCGCATCGGCGACCGCCGCCGCGTCGCCCCGCAGGAAGCGGTCGAACCGCGAGCGGCCCGACACAATCGTCCGCTCGAAGCAGGCCACCGCCTCGACCACCGCCGCGAACGAGGGCGAGCGGCCGGCGAAGGCGTCGGCAAACAACTGCCGGTACCCTGGGCTCCGCGCGAGCAGGCCGACCACCGCGTCACGGTCGGCCGCCATCTCCGCCGGATCGGTGAGCGCCTCCTCGACCTGCTGCTCCAGGCTGCCGGCCCGCCCGTCCCAGAACAGATGCGTTCGAAACGCCGTGTTGCGAATCGTCGGTGTGTTTCGCTGCGGCGAACGGCCATGCGGCTGGCTGACGGCCCGCCCGTCGGCCCAGCCGAGATTCGGCTCGTGGCAGGAGACGCAGGCCATCTTGCCGGCGGCTGAAAGGCGGGCGTCGAAGAACAGCAGCCGGCCGAGCTCGGCCTTGGCGGCGGTGTAGGGATTGCTCTCCGGATGCACGACCTCCGGCACGAGGCCGATCTCCCGCCACTCGACCCCTGGATCGACGTGCGGCGCCGGCCACTGTGCCGGCGGGCGGCGATAGGCTTCCCGCAGCTGCCGCACGGCTTCCGCCCGCGCGGCCGCCGACCGCTCCGGCCGCGGGGGCCGCTTCGCCCGCGGGTCGGGTTCGGCGGCCCCTACGGCGGCCAGGCCGACCGCGATCCAGGCCGCCCCGCGCGCCACGGCCAGGATGCCGCAACGCATGGCGGCGGAGCATGGGCAGGCGAAACCGGGAAGGTGGTGCATGGGAGGCGAACTCCGCGCCGTCAGCGGACGCGGGCGTCGTCCGCGGCCTGGATGGTGAGTTGGGCGGCCACCACGTCCGCGGCGGCGGCCGCATCGCTGAACCGGACCGCGCCGTCGACGAACAGGGTCGCGGCCCCGCCGGGATGGAACGCATAGATCCCGAAGTTGTTGCTGCCGTTGATCATCGTCGGCCCCGGCGACTTGTATTGATTCGCCGGATCCGGTTGGGTCGCGTCCCGACGAAATCCCCGGGCCGCAAACTGGTTGGTGTCGGCCCAGCCGCACAGCGGCACGTACCGGGTGCTGACGGGGCTCGAGTCGAACCGCCCGGAATCGGGCACCAGTGCGCCGAACGCCCACACCTGCGGCCGCCCCGCCGACTCGACGACGGCGATGCTCTTCGACGTGCCGTCGGTGATCTCGCGCATGCGGCGACCCCGGCCGCCGGGGACGGTCGCTCCCTTGAGAAAGCCTTCCCAGTTGTCGGGCCGGGGATACGACACCACGGCCGGGGCATTCCACAGGGCCGCACTCGGGCCGTCGGAGGCGGCGTAATCGGCCACCGCCGCACTCCAGGTCGGACTCGTGGTCTTGAACCGCGGGTGCTGCCGCGGCCCGCCAGGCGTGGACGGGCACGTCATGAAGGCCAGCGGCGTCTGCACGGCGGTCATGTTGGTGGCATCGTCGAACCGGACGCCGTAGTCGTAACGGCCCGCCAGCGGACGCTCGTCGAGGAAGGGCAGGATCTGGGCGCACCAATGATGGCGGATCGGCCCCACCGACACGTTGTTCGGAAAGCAGTCTCGGGCCGCATGATACTGATGGAACCCGATGCCGATCTGCCGCAGATTGTTCCCGCACTGCGTGCGGCGGGCCGCTTCGCGCGCCGCCTGCACGCCGGGCATCAGCAGCCCCGCGAGTCCGCCGATGATGGCGACCACGACGAGCACCTCGACGAGCGAAAATCCGGCCGCCGCGGCCCGCTCGGCCTCGCCACCGGTTTCTGCTTCATGTCTGCATGGCATCGTCGGGGCTTCCCATGCCGCTCACTCCGGCCGCTCGCCATCTAGGGCCGCCTTCACCGCCTCTCGCGCCTGCCGCCAGTAGGTCTTCACGGTCCGCTCGGAGCATCCCATCACGGCGGCGATCGTCTTTTGATCGCAGCCGAGATACCAGACCAGGCGAAACACCTCCTTTGGCTCCGCCGGCAACTGCTCGACGGCGGCGTGAAACCGCTCCCAGCGATCGAGCGGTTCCTCGGTCTGCGCCGCATCCTCCACGAAATACCGCGGCCCGTCCCCGGCGTCGAAGACGTTCGTGCCGTGATTCGCCTGATAGGCCGACTGCTGCGTGTACCGCCTGGCCAGATCGACGAGCTCCCGGTGGATCTGCACGGCGCCCAAAGCCATCAACGACCGCGGCGACTCGCCGGCCGCTGCCATCTGGCCCAGTGCGCGGTGCAGCCGCATGATCGCACCCTGGAACACGTCGTCGGTGTCGTCGTAGCGGCGGACACCGGGATAGGTCCGCAAGATCTTGTGCGTCAGGTGCCGCAGCCGCGTGCTGCATACCTCGACGATCTCGTCCCGCGCCGCGAGGTCGCCGTTCGTGAGCGCGGCGAACAATCGGGAAACGTCCGCGGCGTCATGCACGGCTGCCGACTCCATAGGCCACGCAAACCGGAATCCGGTCACGGTTATAAGAATCTTTCGCGACTCGGGAAGCCCGCGGCCCGCCCGCCCGGGGGCCCCAGGCCAGGCACCCCACCATGTGCCTGGCACTCCACATTCTTGACTACCCTGCCCGGCCGGGGCTATCCTCCGCCACTCTTCAGCCCGTCGCCTTCGACCGGAAGCCGCTCCTGCACGCACCCGTCACCGCTGTCTCCCCGACACGCTGACCTTCTGGCGCGGCAGGTTTCCATGCAGTCCCATGCGGCTGTGACGGTTCCGCCTCTTTGGCCCTCCGCCGCGCTCGAAGCCCGACCGTCGGCAGCAGCGGTGACCGTGCGGCATCGCGCCGAGGAGTTCGTCGTCACATGCGTCGCCTGCATTCCCAGCGGACGATCCGCCGCCTCGCCCCCGGCCTGCTGATCCTTGTTTTCTGGCCCTGCCTGACCGCGGCGCCGGCGGCGACGACCACCTATACCGCCGCCTGGTCGGGGGGCACGATCGCGGCGGGCGACACCGTCATCCTCGACGCCGGCGCGAGCATCACCGGCAACGTCGTAGCCAACGGCCTGCTGCAGTTCAATCAGACGACGGCCTTGACGACCGGCGCCACCATCTCCGGAACCGGCGGCCTGTCGCTGACCAACACCGGCACGTGGTTCCTGACGGGCCTGACCTCCGGCACGGGCCGGTTTGATCTGGCGATCACGGCATCGAGCGGCGTGCTCGCCATCGGCACGACGGGCACCAATCCGCTCGTCGTGGGCGACGTCGGCACCGGCAGGCTCGCCGTGACGGGCGGTGTCGTGCGGAACGGCGCCGGCTTCCTCGGCTTCGCGGCGGGGAGCATGGGCTCGGCGACCGTCAGCAGCGGCACGTGGGCGAACGCCGCCGGCAGTTCGGGGCGGATCCTTTACGTCGGCTATGCCGGCACCGGCGTGCTCGACGTCTCGGGCGGCTTCGTCACCAACTCGAGCGGCTATCTCGGCTGGGCCGCCGGCAGCGTTGGCACGGCGACCGTCAGCAGCGGCACCTGGAACAACCGCGGCCCGTTCTATGTGGGCGGCGTCGTGGGCGGGACCGGTGGCACCGGCACCCTCCAAGTGACCGGCGGCAACGTCACCAGCACCACGGCATACATCGGCTCCAATGCGACTGCATCCGGCTCGGTCACCGTGAGCGGCGGCACATGGAGCACCTCCGCCAACCTCAACGTCGGCACCAGCGGCACCGGCAGCCTGACGATTTCCGGCAGCGGCGGCACGGGAGGCCTCGTGATCGTCGGCGGCACGCTCTCCAAAGGAGCCGCCGGCACGATCACCCTCGACGCCGGGGGCACGCTGCAGATCGGCACCGGTACGACGGCGTCGGGCGTCCTCGGCACCGACCTGGTCAACAATGGCACGCTGATCTTCAACCGGCTCGGTTCCGGCACGGTGGCCACGAGCGTCAGCGGCGCGGGAGGACTGACGCTGGCGGGGTCCGGCACGCTCCGGCTCACCGCGACCAGCAGCTATTCCGGCGCCACGCTGGTCAACGCCGGCACCCTGCTGGTCAACGGTGCGGTCGGCAGCACGGTGGTCTCGGTGGCCGCCGGTGCCACGCTGGGTGGATCCGGCAGCATCGGCGGTGCCGTGGCGGTCCTGGCCGGCGGCACGCTCTCCCCCGGCGATGGCCTCGACAGCCTGGCCTGCGGCCCCGTCTCGCTGCTCGACGGATCGGTATTCCGTGCTGAACTGCGGTCCGCGGTCCCGGCGGCGGACCTGCTGACGATCATGGGAAATCTGACGTTGACGGGCACGGTCGGGCTCGTGGCCGATGATCTGGCGGCCGGTGCCGGGACGGTTGCCGAGGGGACGGTCCTCTCGCTGATCAACTACAGCGGGAGTTGGAACGGAGGATTTTTCCATTCCGGCGGCGCGGCCTTGACGGACGGTTCCCTGTTTTCCGTCGGCGATCACCAGTGGCGGATCGACTATGACGCCCCCCTCGGCGGCCAGAACCACATCGGTGACTTCCTGCCCGACAGCCGCTTCGTGAACGTCGTCGCGGTGCCCGAACCCTCGGCCGGCGGCCTGCTGGCCATCGGCCTGCTCGGCCCCGGATGGGCATGGCGACGGGCACGGCGGCGGCGGGGCAAAAACGGGATTTTCTGCGGCTTGTAACCGGTTTTGCCCCTGCGGGCCCTTTTCTTCGCCATTGATTCCAGGAGGCGGCTCGTCCGGCCGTCGGCATCTCTCCCCTGGAGTTGACCGTATGATCACGTTCGCTGCCGCCTGGAAGGCCAAGCCGAGCCGCTCCCAGCCTCTGGCCGCCCCCCACGAGGTGCTCGGACTGCCCCCCGACACCACCGACGCGGGCCTGATCGTGCAGGCGGCCAGACGGCGGCTCAACGCCATTCGCGACGCCTATGGCAGCCAGGAAGACGTCAAAGACGCCCTCGTCTCGACCATCGTCGCGGCGCGGCAGGCGATGCTCGCCCAGGCCAATGTCGAGGCTGGCCGATAGGCCCGCCTGCACACCGTCACGGCGTCATTCGGGGCGGCGAAGGACCGCCAAGCCGCCCCGCGGAAGGCGGCCGCTGGTGATGCCGGCGACGGTGCTCTATCCTGCTCTGCTGCAACGACGTTTCACTCGCGGCGACCATCATCTTCACGTCGCTTCCTCCGAAGGATGACCACCGATGGTGACACGCGTGTTCCCCCGATTCCTGGCGGCGGTCCTGCTCTCCGCCGCGACGATCCACGCCGCGGAGCTGGTCGAGGCCAAAGCGGGCGTGGCCATCCACGTCTGCGCCGGTGCGTCGCAACCCGCGCTCGACCTGGCTTCGACCGGGCGGTGGGTGGTGCAGTCGCTGTGCCCCAACGCACGGACCACCGCCATGGTTCGGGCCGCCTTCACCACCGCGGGCGTGTACGGCCTGGCATCGGCCGAGCATCGTGCGGATCTGCGGTCGCTTCCCTATGCCCGCAGGGTGGCCAACAGGCTGATCATCGACGATGTGCAGGAGGCGCAGTCGCGCGGGCTGGCATGGGCCGAGTGCCTGCGGGTCGTCGTGCCGCGGGGGACCATCCTGGTGGGCGGCGGCACGCTCGATGAGGTCAAGGCGCAGCTCGCCACGGCGGGGCTGACCGTGCAGGATGCAAAACAGGAGGGCGATCACGTGCGTCTCACGGCCGCATGGCCGGCGGACATGGATCAGTGGACGCACAGCCGCTACCGCGAGGCCGGCGGCCTGTCGATCTCGCGCGACGCGATCAATCCCCGCACGCAGAACCTCTGGCTCCAGTGGCTCGACGGCGAACAGGACCCCCAGGGCTCGCACGCCGCGATGGCCGCCCTGGTCAGCGCCGATGGGCGGTTCATCTCGCTGGCGGGCTTCGAGGTCGCCGGGCTGATCCGCGAGGGCAGGTACTGGCACGGCGGGGGGCGGCAAATGTGGATGCTCTCGTGCCGCGACGCGTTCAACGGCACGCTGCAATGGGTCCGCCCGTGGAACGGCACGCACGCAAAGCGGGTCAAACGCCCCCTGGCCATGGCGGGCGGGCGGATCTTCACCATCGAGGCGGGGCGTTTGACCGCCACGGATCTCCGCGACGGCCGCATTCTTTACGCGGCGGAGGCGCCGGTGCAGTTCGACGAGAAGTCATGGCTGCACTGCAACGCCACGGTGGCGGCGGTGCACGACCCGATTGCCAAGGTGCTGCACGTCTTCGATGCCGCGACCGGTCGGCAGCTGTGGCACGGACCACAGGCCGTGCAGTTTCCCGTGCTCCTCGACGGCGATCGCATCTATGCCTGCGTGGCTGCGGCCGCGGAAGGCCAGCCCGAACAGCCGGCGAGTCTGCTGGCCATGCAGGCTGCGAGCGGCGCGGAAATCTGGCGGAAATCGGCCCGGGCGTTCGGTGACGGGAAAGGACCGCTGACGCTGTCGGCAGCAGCGGACGGGCGGGTGCTGGCGACGGTTCCCCCGGGGGTCACGGCCGTCATCGACGGGGCGACCGGCGACCTGCTGCGCGGCTTCGACGCGGTGGCCGAGCACATTCTCAGCGACCGCGTTCTGATCGTCGAAAAGGCGGGGCGGACGTCGACGGGCGTGTTTTACGACATCGCCACCGGAAAACGGATCGGAACGGGGGCGGCACCAAACCGTTCTATGTCGTTGGGGCTCTATGCCTGCGCCGAAGGCGCGTACACGGAAAAAATGCTGCTCGACCTGATGGAATCGGCCGGCGACCCTGCGCGGCGCGGAAAGAGCCCGCTTCCCTTCCCCTACCTGGGAACGTCCCGCCCCCACGTCACGTGCATCTCGGGTGGCGGCGTGGCCCATGGCATGATCTATCAGCCCCAGCAGGGCTGCCGATGCGGGCATTTCCGGGCCGGCCTTCGCGGCCTCTACGCGCTGGCGCCGGTCGACATGCCGCCGCCGCAGAAGGCGTTCGAGGAGCCCGGCGAACTCGAGAAGGGGGAGGTGTTCGGGCAGGTCGATGCAACGCCAGAAGACGCCGGCGACTGGCCGATCCTGCGGGCGAATCCGACCCGCTCGTGCTCCACATCCGCCGCGGCCGACCCGCGCGGCATTGCCTGGCGCACGCCGCTGGGCGTGCGGCCGGATGCCTGGATTGTCAAGAGCAGCTGGCGGGCCCAGCACAATCACAACCAGGTCATCAGCGGCCCGGTCGTGGCGGCGGGCAAGGTGTTCGTGAGCCTCATCGACGAGCACCAGGTCGTGGCGCTGGACGAGAAGAGCGGTGCAGTCGCCTGGCGGTACACGGCCGCATCGCGGATCGACTCGCCGCCGACGATCCATCGGGGGCTGTGCATGTTCGGCTCGCGTGGCGGCTGGGTCTACTGCCTTCGCGCGGCCGACGGTCGGCTGGCATGGCGGCGCCGCATCGCCCCGGCGGAGGAGCGGATCCTCGTCTACGGGCAGCTCGAATCCCGCTGGCCGGTGACCGGCACGATCCTCGTCGATGGTGACCGCGGCTATGCCACCGCCGGGCACGATCCGGGCATGAACATCATGGTCTGGGAGTTCGAGCCGGCCACGGGCAAGACGATCGGCTACCGGCCGACGCGGCCGACGTATCCCAACGACATGCTCGTCAAGGGCGAGGACGGGATCTACCTAAACCGCAACGCCGTCGACGCCGCGGCCCCCACGACCGGACCGCCGGGGTGGCTGGCCGCGCTGGCCCCCTACAACCCGCCGACCGCCATGCACCTGTCCGCCCTGGATACGCCGATCATCAGCGCCGCCGACACGCTCTCGCTCAAGCCGCGGGGCGGGCTGTATCTTCGGCAGATCGTCGCCAATCGGTGGACATGGGACCCGCGACACATGATCGGCTTCACGGCCGAGGGCTACGGCAAGCCCTCCAAGGCGATGCGGCCCGGCCTCGCGCCCGATGCCATCACCAAGTCCGCCGTCTTCTGCCTCGATCCCGCCAGACTGGATGGGAAGGCAAACGATGCGGTTCGCTGGCAGACGCCCGCCAAAGACGTGTGGGCCTTGGCCCTGGCGGGGCCGCGGGTGATCGTCGCCGGGCCGCGGATCGATCGCCCCAAGCCCGGCTCGCGGCCGTCATCCACACCCCCCAGTGAGCCAACCCCCTTGCCCACCGGACGGCCCGCCGACGAGCTGTGGGATGATGCGGTGCTCTCGACGATGATGGGCCAATGGGTGGAGCGGCAGCAGGATCCGCTCGTCGCGCCGGGCTTCGTGCACGTGCTGGACGCCGCCGACGGCGGGCGTCTCGCCGATATCGATCTGCCCGCCGCGGTCGTCCAGGACGGCATCGCGGTCAGCCGCGGCCGCGTCTACGCGACCACCGCGGACGGGGCGGTGTGCTGCCTGCAGGGTTCGACGCCCTGACGGCGGAACCGTTCAGGGCCGCTGATCGCGGGCGGCGGAATAGCGGCCGCCGTGGCGACGGACGGCGATGGCAGTCCCGAATGGAGCACGCGCTCGTCGGCTCTTGGATCGTCGGCTCTTGGATCGTCGGCTCTTGGATCGTCGGCTCTTGGACCGGCCTTGTCCCGCTCTCGAGCCGGTCGTGAGCCGGTCGTGAGCCGCGGGCTCGGCGCTGGCGGCCGCGCACACGGGAGCCATGGAGGCCGGCCGCGCGCCCGGGCCGTCCTTTCAGCGGGCCGGCATCCGCAGACACTGCAGCAAGGTCATCATCATCGCCCGCTGCAGGTCGGCGACCTTCTCCTGCGTTGCCTACGGCGCCGTCGCGGCTCCCTGTGGCTGCCGCTCGAGCACCTGCCGGTCCGCCAGCAGCCGGCGCCGCAGGGCGGCGTAGTCGACGTCCTGCACGGGCACGCGGGACTCGATGGCATCCACCGCCAGGCTCGCGGCCGACTGGCCGAGCACCATGAACACTGGCTCCATGCGGATCGAGCCGTAGGCGATGTGCGTGGCGCTCAGGCACACGGGCACGACGAGATTGCGGCATTGCTCGCGTCGCGGAAGGATGGCCGACATCTCGATCGCATAGGGCTTCACCGGGACCTGCACGTCGCCTTCGTTGCGCACGTGCCCTGCCGCATCGACATACCGCTGCACGTTGTGGGAGTCCATGTTGTAGGCGGCCATGCCCACGGACCGCTGCGCATGTTCTCGGCCCTGACAGTGGTGCTGCGTCATCACCGTAGCCCCCACCATCCGCCGGGCCTCGCGGACGTACAGCTGGTCCTGCCAGCCCCGGCCCTCGACGAACTCGTCCCGGCACATTCCCCAGCGGGCTACCTCGTTGCGAATCTTCTCCGGAACCCGCTCGTGGTTGGCGAGCGTCCACATCAACCCCTGCTGCCAGGCCAGGTGGCGGGCCGCGATCCGCACCCGTTCGGCATCGTCGGCCTCCGGGTAGGCGTAATTGCCGCCGATGAAGTCGGTCGAAACGCCGGACCCGTTGTTGGTATCGGTCTTGCGGTTCGGCATGGCGCGGTTGATCCACGGCACCTGGTCCTGGCCGGCCTCGAAGTTGCGCAGCAGCAGTTCGTACTGCAGCGGGTCATAGTCCGCGGGCTTCTCGAAGGGGATGCGGTTTTCGGGATGGTCGGTGAGGCACATGCGGTAGCAGTACCCCTGCACGCGGCGATCGCCGCTTCCCTCGAGGCCCGGCCCCTGGGGATCGATTCCGGGCAGGAGTCCGCTGGCCGGGTCGCCCGGCTTCACATAGGGGTCGACGCCGGGCCGGAACTGATGGCTGACGGCGTTCTTCGTCTGTACGCCATTGAGCGTCTCGCCGAACGTCGCGTTGGCCTCGCGGCCGACGACGTAGTCCACGCCCGCCCCGGCCAGGAGGTCGCCCTCGTAGGTCGCGTCGATGAACACCTTTCCGGCGTAGGTCTCCCCCGACGCCATCGTGATGGAAACGATCGCCCCATCCTCGACCCGCACGCCCCGGGAAACCCGGCCCGGCCCCTCGCCGGTGCGGTCGAGCCGCTGGCCGTACACGACGGCGACCTCGTGCTCGCGGACGAGATCCTCCATGACCCGCAGCGCGGCGGACGGCTCGAACGTCCACATCGCCGACTCGGTCGCTGCGGTCCGCGACTTTCCCGTGGTCTGGTACGTGTCGGGAGCCTGCCACTTCCACCGGGCAGGGTCGGCGTAGTGCCGGCGGATCCGCTCGTAGAACTCTCGGGCCAGGCCACCGATCACGTGCTTGTTGCCGATGTCGGTACGGCCAAGGCCCCCCGTCGTCAGGCCGCCGATCCGGCGGCCGGGCTCGAGCACGATGACGCTCTTTCCCTGCCGCTTTACCTGCACGGCCGCGGCGATGCCCGCGGAAGAGCCGCCGTAGACGACGACGTCGTGCTCGCGAGCCGGCGGCGCCACCTCGCCGGCCACGCCCCATGCGGCCGAAAGGATGGCCGCCATCCCCAGCGTCAGGCACCCGCGAATGCCGCTTCGCAGAATACCGCCTTGCAGGATCATCATTCGTCCTCCCCTCAGCACGCTCGTCCGAACGCCATGCGACCGACGCGGCTTCTGGAGGACGCGCCGCGGTCGCATCCGCCCGCCGCTCTTGACCGGCGGGCCGCGACCTCGGCCAGGAATGTACGGGCCGCGGGTCGGGCTGTCCATCGGATCGGCCCCGCGACGAGGCAGGGGCGGCGTCGCGGCCCCCGCCCGGCGAGCGGCCCCTTGACAGAATAGTGAACAGATGTATATACCTTCTGCCGACGGTCGTTTTCCGCCCATCCGTAGCCGCTTCCCACATCACAAAAGGACCGCGTCATGCTCGCCCGCCTCCACACCTTCTCCCTCTTCGGAATTGACGCCGTGCCGGTGGACGTCGAGGTCGACGTTTCGGCCGGAGCACTCCCGGCCACGGTGCTCGTCGGCATGCCCGATGCGGCGATCCGCGAGAGCACCCACCGGGTCGCCCGCGCCATGGTCAATTCCGGTTTTAACCGGCCCAACGATCGGATCGTCGTCAACCTCGCCCCGGCCGAGCTGCCCAAGCAGGCGGCCACGTTCGACCTCCCGATTACGCTCGGGATCCTCGCCGGCAGCGGCCAATTCTCGTCGGACCGGCTCCGCGACTACGCCGTCGTGGGCGAACTCTCGCTGGAGGGCTTCACGCGGCCGGCCCGCGGCGCGCTGTCGATCGCCATGGCGGCCGCCCGCCAGGCGCGGCAGGCCGCCCCGTCCGACCGACCGCTCAAGGGCGTGGTGGTGCCGGCGGCGAGCGCCACCGAGGCGGCTGTCGTCGAGGATATCGAGGTCATTCCCGTGACGTCGCTGACCGAAGCGGTGCAGTTCTTCGCCGGCGACCTGCACATCCCTCCGGCACCGCCGCGGGTGACGGAGTGGTTCGATCGCTTCGCGGCCTACGACATCGACTTCGCCGACGTCCGCGGACAGGAGGCGGCCAAGCGGGCCGTCTGCGTGGCGGCGGCCGGCGGCCACAACTGCCTGATGGTCGGCCCGCCGGGGGGCGGCAAGACGATGCTCGCCAAACGGATTCCCACGATCCTGCCGCAGCTCTCGGCCGCCGAGTCGATCGAGACGACGCGGATCTACAGTGCGCTTGGCCTGATGCAGCCGGGGCAGCCGCTCTTGGCAACGCGGCCCTTCCGCGCGCCGCACCACACGATCTCGGAGGCTGGCCTGATCGGCGGCCGCTCGGTGCCGATGCCGGGGGAGATTTCTTTGGCCCACAATGGCGTCCTGTGTCGGTCAAATACCAGCTATCAGGGAGCTGCGACGCATTTCGTCAAAAACCACGTGTTTTCGGGGTGTGAAAAATACGGGCATCGATGGGCCGCATTCCACTCGAGGATCGGCCAGGTTCTCGCTTCGCCCATTCAGGCCGCCGCAGCCTAACCAACGGCCATCTGGGCCACATCCCCTTTTTGACCTGTTGGGGCAGGCGTGCATCACGCCGGTGCTTAACGCTTGCCTCTGGGCGACCGCGGCAGGACCGCCTAACGGCCTCTGCCGAGCCCGGGGCTGCGGCGGCTTACCGCCCCGTGTGCCTCTAAGACGCTTTTCCCCGCCCGCTCCCGCCGTTTACCAGTAGGAGCGGGTTTTCTTATCAAAACCCAACCCCAACCGGAGGCCCCATGAGGTTCCGAAACAAAACGACACTTTTTGCCTTGGCCCTGCTGCTTGTCCCGGGGCTACCTCTCCATGCCGCCGACGCCTATTCCGGCCGGCTCCGCGTGGCTCCAGAGAGCGGCGAGCAGGCTGACCTGAAAGCCTGCCTGAACACTGCCGCCGAGGCTGCCTGTGCCGAGGATCTGGACGGCTTTTTGGACTGCTTTGCCGGCAGCACGAGGAGAAAGCTCCGCAAGGAGACCGCCATCAGGTTCGTCCGGCATGACGTCTCGATGGAGGTGCTCGACACGCAGGTTCTCAGGCTCGCCGGCAACTCAGGCCAAGCAGCCGTCCGGTACCGGCTCAATCTTTCAGACGACCAGTACGACGTGGTCTCGCTCGTGGCCATGAAACGCGAGCAGGGCTACTGGAAAATTCACTCGGAGAAAATCCAGGCCGTCGAGTACCGGTCTCCCAATTGCTGCTCGCCCTCCCGTTACGCGTGTCTGGGTGGCACCTGTCGGATTCAATAACCAGACAACCAGCAACCACACACCAGAGAAACCCATGAAACTCACCCCCTACGAAGAAACCCGCCTCCCGATTTATGACGTTGATCTGGAGGCCCCACCCGAAACCCGCTGGAAACACGTCGCCCAGAAAGAAGCCAAGAACATCGGCCGGCTCCTCGATGACTGCGTGGAATTGTGCGCCGAGCGAGCCGACCAGTTCCCCGCCTACATTCAGCCCGTCGTGATCGCGGCCGGCAAAGGTCTGGCGATGCTTGGCGGCCGGCTAATTGACATGATCGCGGCTTGTTTTGGCGAGGAATACGTCGCCGAGATCAGGGCCATCGCCAAGCACTCCGACCAACCGCTGAGCCGCATCGTTCT
>JAJTED010000037.1 GCA_021300535.1 Planctomycetaceae bacterium
CGGGCGTGAAAACCTCCCCGCCGTCCATGCCGCACGACTGCTCGCGCGCCCCCTCTGCGAACCCGCATCGCATGGCACACGGGAAGGCAGGCAACCCGGTGTCCCCCGGCTTCCGCCGGGGGCTTTTTGTGAGCGGTCACGCTTTCCAAAACGGTTGCTTGTGAGCGGTCACGCGCCCCAAAACTGGGGCCTCGTGTGAGCGGTCATGCGGCCCAAAACGGTTGCTTGTGGGCGGTGACGCGGCCCAAAACTGGGGCTTCTTTTGGGCGGGAAGGCATGCCCCCTGAAGCGCCGGGCTCTGACCGCCGCTCAAGCCCAAATAAAATGCATTCGCAGCCGCTACTTGAGCGCGATCGTGCGGGCCAGGGGCCGCAGGATCTGCTCCACCACGCAGTTGTCGACCACGTCGCGGGCGAGCTGGGCCAGCCGGTCCATCGCGTCCACGTAGGTCGTGTCGGGCTCCAGGCTGCCGTACTGCCGCGCGGTGACATACACGCTCAACTGCTCCTCGTTGAACTCGCCGGTCCGCACCTGGAAGGCGTTGGTGCGGGTTTCGGTGCTGATCCGCACCTGGATCCGGCAGTCCTCGTCGAGCGCCACCGTCAGCGAAGGCTCGTAATTGATGACCCGGGCCCCGGGGGCGTCACCGAGGCGGTCGAAGGCCGGCCCCACACCGAGAGCCTCGGCCAGCAGGGCGTTGTGGTTGCCCCGGTAGGCGAAATCGAAGCCGAAGAGCACGTCGAGCGCCTCGCAGTCCAGCGGGCTGACCGACAGGAAGGTGGGAGCCAGATCGAGCACCAAACGGTGCTGCTCGAGCACGGCCTCCAACGAGGGTGGATTCACCTGCCCCGAGCAAAGCCGCTTCGACTCCACGGCCGCCCACCGATACCGCCCCTGGTCCTTGTCTTCCTCCAGGACATAGTCACGCTTGTCGCGGCAGTAGAACTTCCGCATCGAGGGGAACTTCTTCTGCACCCGCTCGAAGTAGTGGAGGATCGTCTCCCGCTGGGACGGAAGGTCCATCTCCGTCGCCAGGTTCATGTTGACGTAGAAGTCGTCGGCGAGCGACGCATACTGCGTCATGCGGGAACTCCGAGAGAGTGGGCAGGCGAGCGAAAATTATAGGAATATCCGCCGCCCGGTGTCAAAGCACTCTCGCGCCGGTCGCTGGAATCCGCCACCTCAATGGACCATAATCGATTTCTGAGACGGGCGGCCGCGGACCCCGGCTGGCCGACATGGTCAGTCACACCATCAAGTGGATCGCATGCCCGACGCTTCGGAACCCGCGCGGATTCCCGACGAGCGGCTCTCCATCGAGCAGCGGCAGGACGGCACGCTCGTGGTCTGCGTGCAGTCGGAACCGCACGACGGCTTCCGCCTCCCCGACGCGAAGTTCTCGTTCCGCTGCGGCGACCCGCAGTATGCCTACTGGCTGGACCGGCTGCGCACGCTCGGCCCCGACGGCCGCCGCTGACGCCTACTCGTCGCGTGAGCTGGCGATCAGCGAGATGAACTCGCGGTTGCTCTTGAACTTCGCCAACTGCTTCGTGAGTTGCTCCATCGCATCGACGTGATGCATGCTCGACAGCGTCCGCCGCAGCATGTTGCAGGCGTGCAGGGTGTTGGGATCGAGCAGCTTCTCCTCGCGGCGGGTGCCCGACTGCGAGATGTCGATCGCCGGCCAGACACGCCGGTCTGCCAGCTTGCGGTCAAGCACCAGCTCCATGTTGCCCGTGCCCTTGAACTCCTGAAAGATCAGCTCGTCCATCCGGCTGCCGGTGTCGATCAGCGCCGTGGCGACGATCGTCAGCGAGCCTCCCTCCTCGAACACCCGGGCCGTGGCGAACAGCTTCTTGGGGATGTCGAGGGCCTTGATGTCCACGCCGCCGCTCATCGTCCGGCCGGTATTGCCGACCCACTTGTTGAAGGCCCGGGCCATGCGGGTGATCGAGTCCATGAGCAGGAACACGTCCTTGCCAGTCTCGGCCATTCGCTTACACCGCTCGATGACGAGCTGCGACAGCCGCACGTGGCTCTCGACATCGCAGTCAAGGCTGCTGGCGAGCACCTCCCCCTTCACCGTCCGCCGCATATCGGTCACTTCCTCGGGCCGCTCGTCGATGAGCAGCATGACAAGCGACAGATCGGGATGGTTGGTGGAGACGGCCTGCGAGATCTGCTGCAGCATCACGGTCTTGCCGGTCCGCGGCGGGGCGACGATCAGGGCCCGCTGCCCCTTGCCGAGCGGGGTGAGCAGATCCATCACTCGGGTCGTGATCGGCTGCTGGCCGGTCTCCAGCCGCAGCCAGGTCTCGGGATTGATCGGCGTCAATTGGTCGAACGTCTTGACGTTCGGGTAGAGGTCGGGAGCCATGCCCTCGACCTCCTGAATCTCGCGAACCCGCGGCCCCTGCTGCCGCCGACCGGGCTGCACGAGCGCCTTGATCGCGACGCCCTCGCGGAGGCGATACCGCTCGATCATCGTGGCGGGCACGAAGGGATCGGTCCGCTCGCGGGTGTAATTCGTGTCGGCGCTGCGGAGAAATCCGTATCCGTTGGGGTGCATCTCCAGCACGCCGCTGCCCGGCTCCAGCGGGATCGGCTCACCGTTCTCGGCGACCTCCGGCTCTGGCTCGGGCGGCCGCATGCCCTCACCGTCCATGCCAACCGCACCGGCTCCGGCCGGCACCGGCCCCCCGCCCCCACCGCCGCCGCGGCGATAGCGGCCGCGGCGTCGGCCACCGTACCCGCCGCCTTGATACCCGCCCCCCGGCCCTTGGGCACCGGGCTGAAAACCGCCCTGGCCGGGCTGGCCGCCGAATCCCTGACGGCCCCGCGAACGCCTCCGCTTCGACATGGATAGACCACCACTCCAAAGTGAAAGATCAACCCGATACCGCCCGCACGCTGCGGACGAAATCCATCGGCGAGCGACGGACTACGGGCCCGTTCTGGAACGAATCCCCGATGGGATTTCAGATTCCAGGACGGCCTACAGACGGCGGAGACACGGGGCGCGGAACCTGCGGGAGAGCCCAACGGCGGACGAACCGCCAGCGGCGAACGACCCGTGATGCTTCCGCTTCCAGCCGCGGTCCGCCTCGAAAATCCTTGAGGCGAATACGAGCGACGAAAACTACTGAAGAAGCCTTCCGGAACCTCGTGAGCGGTTCGCGGAGTCGCTTGAATGACGACACAAAGAGTATCCGGCGGGGCCAGGAAATTGTCAAGTCGGCGGAAAAGGGGTGGTTCGGGCAAGCCCGCCGGCTTCCGCTGGCAGGCGACCATGGGGGGGGCGGCAAACGGGGCGACCGCGGCGGCCTCCGGGCGGCATTTTCCTTGCGATTCCTCCGACCGTTTCGACCGATAGAGATGGAAGGGGCGTTTTCGTCGGGGCCAATGGCACCCGGCCGCCCCTTCCCGCAACGAGGCAGTCCGATGCTCCTGCAAACCGTGTCCGGGGTCACCCGGTTCTCGCCAGCCATCGCCGCGTGTCTGGCCTTCGCCTGCGTCTGCCCGGCCTTTGCCGCCCCCGCCTCCCCCTGGCACGCCGACCTGGCGCAGGCCCGCGCGGCAGCGGCCGCCAGCCACCGTCCCGTGCTGGCCCTGTTCATCGCTTCGTGGCACGAACCGAGCCGCCAGACCGCGGCCGCCCTGCAGGCCGACGCCGACGTCAACGCTCTCTTCTCCGCCTGCTTCGAGCCCGTGACGCTCGACGTGGAGAGCGATCCCGACCTCACGCGCCGGCTGGAAGTTTCCCACGTGCCCACGGCCGTCGTCCTCGACGCCGCCGATCAGAAACGTGCCGCTTTCGAGTGCCCGAACACCGTGCCGGCCTTCATCGCCATCGCGGCCCGAACGGCCCGCGACATCGCGGCCCAAACCGCAGCGGCAGGGGCCGCGAACGATGCCGCCGCCGCGGCATCTCCGGCAGCGGCTCCCCACGACGCGCCGGCCCGTGGATCGATCTCAACGCTCACCGCGAAGGTCCGGCAGCTTTCGAACTTCGCCGCCGACGGGGCAATGACGGCCGGCCCAGGCACCGCGCCCCGCACGATCGACCTCCACGAATCGTTTGCAGCCGGAACGGCGCCGGCCGTGCATGAGCCGATACTCCCCCAGGTGCCCCCCGCATGGAACGCCGAACGGCCGACGGCACCGCTCGCGTTGACGACGCCCCCCACCGCCACGTCGCGGCCCACGATCGAGCCGGTCGCGCACGGGGCAGCCGCCGCGGCACAGCCCACCGGCGCATCGCCCACGTGGCTGGCGACAGCGGGCACGGGCGTGCAAGAGTCGTCGGCCAGCGTTTCCGACATGCCGCCCACGGCCCCCACTCCCGGAGCGGCCGCCCCGGCGAAGCCCGCCACCGGACTGATGGCGGCGCTTCAAAAGCCGTTCGCCAGCCTCGTGCGCAAGCCCGAGACCGCCGCGGTGGCCAAGCCCGAACCGCCCCCCACCATGCCGCCGGCCCGGCCGCAGTGGCCCGGCACCCTCGCCGGGGCTGCCCCGTCCGCGCCGCCGGCGGCGGCCGCACCGGCCGTTCCCGGCCCAGCCGCCGAGGAAACCATGCCGCTCGGCCTCGAGGGTTACTGCCCGGTGACGCTCGTCGAGAAGCAGGTCTGGACCGAAGGCCGCCCGCAGTATGGGGCCCGCCACCGCGGCCGCACCTACCTGTTCGCCGGCCCCGCGCAGCAGCAGACGTTCCTCGCCGATCCCGACCGTTACGCGCCGGCCCTGTCAGGCGACGACCCCGTGCTCGCCTTCGAGCAAGGCAAGAGCATGCCCGGCCAACGCCGCTATGGCGTGGTCTGCCAGTCTCGCATGTACCTCTTCGCCTCGCCGGCCACGCGGGATGCCTTCGCCGCCAATCCGGACAAGTATGCCGGACGGGTGGCCTTGGCCGAACAGGGCGCGACGGCGGCCACGCGGACGTATTGAAGGCGGCATCAGCGGCCAGCGCGGGCCCAGCCCCTGCTCCGCTCCACCGCGTCGCGCCACAGCGCTCGCAGGCGGGCGCGGTCCGCGGCCTCCATCCGGGGAGTGAACGACCGCTCCACACGCCGCGCGTCGGCCACGGCGGTCGCATCGGCATAGAAGCCCACCGCCATGCCGGCCAGCAGGGCGGCGCCGAGGGCCGTCGTCTCCCGCACCGCCGGCCGATCGACCGTCAGCCCGAGCACGTCGGCCTGGATCTGGAGCAGCAGGTCGTTGGCGGAGGCGCCGCCATCGACCCGGAGCCGTTCGAGCGTCACGCCGGAATCCACCTGCATGCAGTCGACGACGTCGGCTACCGACAACGCGATCGCTTCGAGCGCCGCCCGCGCGATGTGAGCCCGGTGCGTGGCCCGCGACAGCCCGATGATCATCCCCCGGGCGTGCGGATCCCAGTGCGGGGCTCCGAGGCCGGTCAGCGCCGGCACCACCACCACGCCCGCGCTTGACTCCACGCCCCGCGCCAGGGCCTCGATGTCGGCGGCCCGTTCGATGAGCCCCAGCCCGTCGCGCAGCCAGCCCACCAGGGCTCCCGCGACGAACACTGAACCCTCCAGGCAGTAGGCCTGTGCGTCCGCGCCGGCCGGCTGGCAGGCGGGGGTGGTGAGCAGCCCGTGACGACTCGCCACCGGATGGTCGCCGGTGGCGAACATCAAAAACGCGCCGGTGCCGTAGGTGCACTTCGCCGCGCCTTCCCGCACGCAGCCCTGGCCAAAGGCGGCCGCCTCCTGGTCACCGGCGCAGCCCGTGATCGGAACCGCTGCCCCCAGCAGCGCCGGGTCCACGGAGCCGAACCCGCCCCCCGAGGGCCGCACCTCCGGCAGCATCGCCCGCGGCACGCCCAGCATCCGACAGAGATCGTCGCTCCAGGCCAACTCGTGAATGTCGAAGAGCAGCGTGCGGCTGGCGTTGGTCACGTCGGTGGCGTGCACCCGGCCGCCGGTGAGCCTCCAGATGAGGAACGAATCCACCGTGCCGAACAGCACCTCGCCCCGATCACACCGCTCCCGCAGGCCGGGCACCGTCTCGAGCAGGTGGACGATCTTCGTGCCGGAGAAATACGGGTCGAGCAACAGCCCGGTCCGGCGCCGCACCTCGTCCTCGAGCCCAGCCGCCCGCAGCCGCGCACAGATCGGCTCCGACACGCGGCTCTGCCACACGATCGCCGGTGCGACGGCCGCCCCGGTGGCCCGATCCCAGAGGATCGTCGTCTCGCGCTGGTTGGTGATGCCCACCGCCGCGACCTGCCCCGCGTCGATCCCGGCCTGCAGCAGGACCGCGCGGGCGCAGGACAGCTGCGACCGCCAGATGTCCTCGGGGTCGTGCTCGACGATGCCCAGTTCGGTGCCGTCGGGGCCATGGGCCGTCCGTGCATGCTGCGGAAACTCCTCCTGGGCCAGCGCCACGACCGCGCCATGCCGGTCGAAAAGAATCGCCCGACTCGACGTCGTGCCCTGGTCGAGGGCCAGCACGCACCGCTGCGGTCCGCTCATGGTTTCTCCTTCGCCGCATTCCCCAGGCCTCTGGTCAGTCGCCGCCCGTATCGCGCGGCGAGGTGCACGGCGCACGCCTCGGCCTCGCGGCCGACGTCAGCATGGGACACGAGCCCGAGGTCCGCGAGCACCGTTGCCACGTCCTCGAGCGTATCGCGTCCCAGCTCCGTGTCGAACGCCAGCATCAGCCGCCGCTCGATGACGTCGCCGAGCGTCCGCGGCCATTCCTCGCGCACGCAAAACTCCACCGCCGCCCGCGGCAGCAGGCTCCCGCGGATGCCCCCCGGCCGCGAGGCGATCCCGGCGGCCGCGGCGGCCGCCCGCCGCCCGAAGAGCGTGACCATCCGTTCAGCGACCGCGGCCGGATCGACGCCCCAGCCTTCCGCCCGCCGCACGAGCGCTTCCGTCTCCCGCAGCGCCGCCAGCCGCGACTCGCCGGCACACGCCCCCGGCAGCGGCCGCTCCCGCGACGAGCCGAGCACCGGCCGCCCCAGGGCCGCCAGCACCTCCTTGGCCGCGGTTTCGGCGAGGCTGCGACACGTCGTCAACTTGCCGCCCACGATCGACCACGTCGGCAGGGGCGCTTCCGGATGCCGCACGAGCATGTGCCGCCGCGTCACGGCCGCCGGCGATCCGCCCAGGGCCCGCGCCGCCGGCAACGGCCGCACCCCGCAGTAGTGCTGCTGGACCTCGTCGCGACCGGGGGCGACGTCGGGAAACAATCGGGCCGCTGCCGCCAGTAGGTAGTCGATCTCCGCCTCGTCGGCCCGGGCCGTCGCCGGATCACCCGTAAACGGGGTGTCGGTCGTGCCCACCAGCACCAGCTCGGGGCCGAAGGGCAGCACGAACACCGGCCGGCCGTCGGCGGCCTCGGCGTAGACGCCGTGCTCGGCAAGCGCGGCCCGCAGGCGCGGCGCCCGGAGCAGCAGATGGCTCCCCTTCGTGCCGCCGATCAATCGGCGGCCGGTGGCGGCTGGCGCCCCCGATGAAAACACCGCCGCAAGCGTGCGGTCCACCCAGGCGCCGGTGGCGTTGACGAGGGCCGCAGGCCGCAGGTCGACGACGGCCTGATCGACCGCACCCGTGAGCCGCAGCACGCCCCCCGGCAGCAGCGCGGCCCGGCAATGCGTGAACACGTCGCAGGCCGCGCCCGTTTCGGCTGCAGCCCGTCGGGCGTCGACGAGAAGTTCGACCGTGAACCGCTCCGGATAGAGCAGTTGCGCGTCGGAGTAGATGCAGCCCCAGGCAAACGCCTCCCGATCCACGCGGGGCAGCCCCGCGGCGCCGGCCCGCACCGTGCGATGCCGCGGCACGCGTGAGTCGCTGGCGAGCAGATCGTAGAGCGCCAGCCCGGTGCCGACGGTCCATGTGCCGCGGCCCCGCGCCGGCCGCCAGCGGCGGGCCAGCCCCTCCAGCCCGACGAGCCGGGCCGCCGCCGCAGGCAGCCCGCCGAGCCGGCCGCGCAGCGGCACATAGAACGGCAGCGGTGCGACCAGATGCGGCGCCAACCGCACGAGCCGGTCCCGCTCCGCGAGGCTCTCCCGCACCAGGCCGATCTCGCCATACTCCAGATACCGCAGCCCGCCGTGGATCAGCCGCGTGGACCAGGCGGTGGCCCCGCATGCCACGTCGTCGGCGTCGACCACGGCGACCGGCACGCCCGACAAGGCCAGCTCGCGGGCCAGCGCCGCGCCGTTGATCCCGGCTCCGAGCACGACGACGGCCCGTTCAACCATCAGCGAAGCTCCTCCACGACGATCCCGTGCCGCCCACCGTGCCGGCCCGCCGCCGCCACGGTATTCTGGAAGCCGAGGCTTCCCGCCCCCGGCGTGTGACGACTGCCGTGCAAGCATTCGACCATAACTCGCCCAAAAAGCCCCCGGCGGAAGCCGGGGGACTCCGGGTAGCCCGCCTTCCCGGCTGCCATGCGATGTGGGTTCGCACCGGGGCATCACGTGCCGTCATCCGGCATGGACGGCGGGCTGGTTTTCGTGCCCGGAGTCCCCGGGTTGCCACCCGGGGCTTCTTGGACCACGCGCGCCATTCACACAAAAAGCCCCCGGCGGAAGCCGGGGGACTCCGGGTAGCCCACCTTCCCGAATGCCATGCGAAACGGCTCCGTGCGTCAGCCGCGCTCCTCCTCTGGCTGGCCGCGGCCGTGTCCGCCGCGGCGGCCGGTCTCGACGAACCGGTGCGGGCATCGTGGCAGGCGACGCCGCTGCACGCATGGTCGGCGCGGGCCGCGGCGCTGGCGGGCATGCCCGTGATCATCGATCGACGGCTCGACCCGAGCACGCCGGTGACGCTTACCGGCCGTGGAGAACCGCTGCGGGACGTGATGGCAGCGGCTGCCGCGACCGCCGATGCCGAGGTGGCCGTGCTGCGGTCGTCGATCCGGATCGTGCCCCGCGGCACGCGCGACCTGTGCGAGCGGGCGGACGAGGCGCGGGAGCGCGAGGTCGCCCGCCTGACTGCGGCCCCGCGAACGTCCCTCCGCGCCCGCAGTCCGTGGCAGTGGCCCGAGGCCGCACGGCCCCGCGACCTCGTCGCCGCCGTGGCTGCCGAGGCGGGCATCGATTCGCTGCACGGCCTCGACTCCATTCCGCACGACCACTTTCCGGCGGCCGACCTCCCGGCGCTGTCCAGGGCCGAGAAGCTCGATCTCGTGCTCGCCCACTTCGACCGCCGCGTGGAGTGGCGGTCTGCGGACGGCGCCGCGCGGGGCACAATCGTGCCGCTCGACACGAACCTGCCGCCCGCCCGTCGCGCACCTGCGCGAAAGCCCGGCCCGTCCCCGCCGCGCTCGCCGGCCCCCGCCGTCTTCTCGCTGCGGGTCGCCGCTCCGCTCGACGAGGTGCTCGCGGCCCTCGCCAATCAATTCGGTCTCCGGCTCGACCTCGACCGCGACTCGCTCCGCACCCGTGGCGTCGCCCCGCGGGAAATCGTCCGCGCCGACATTCGCGACGCCCCGCGCGACCAGGTGCTCGACCACGTACTCGGCTCTGTGGGCCTGGAATGGCGGATCGAGGGGGAGCGGCTCCGTGTCTTCGCGTCTCCTCCGCCAGGAAGCCCCGAATGAACGTCACGCATCACCGGCCGCAGCCCGGCGGCAGCCGCACGTACCGCATCGCCGGCGGGCTCGTCGCCATGGCCGTCGCGCTGGTCATGACCTCCGCCGCAGCCGCCGACGTCCTTACCGACACCGCAGCCCGTGCCCTCGTCGCGGCCGCCGCCGCGAAGCCCTCGGTGCACGCGGAGCGGCCCGAGATCGAAGCGGCGCCCAAGCCCTGTCTGCCCACGAGGGCGTGGGAGTCGCGCTCGGCGGCCTGACGCGGCTCGAACCCGAATCCGCGGCCGACCTGGCGAAACTCAAGTCGATGCAGGGCATGCTGCTGCCCGATCTCGAGGAACTCGATTCCGTGCCGCTGGCGGCGCGGCTCGCCAAACAAGACCACGTGTTCCTGCCCCGGCTGAAGCGGCTGTCGCCTGAGATTGCCCGTGCTCTGTCGGCCAACGAGGGGGGGCGAGCTGGCGTTGCCGGGGCTCGAGGCCCTGCCGCGCGACGTAGCCGGCATCCTCGCCGCTTCGACTCACTTCGGCATCACCCTGCCCCCCCGCGCTCGAACCGGAGCCGGCGGCGGCGCTGGCCGGTCACAATGGGCCGTTGATCGTCCCGGGCCCCCGGCCGCCGCGGAAATCGCTGCAACTCGTGCCCGAGCCCGACGGCAGCCGCGACGACTTTCCGTCGCCGTGACCCGACACTCCGATTTGCCGATTGAGGTCTCGACGCGCTGACTCCTCGCCATCGCCAGTGGCGGGCTCACGGAGTTTTCTGACTCGAAAGGACAGGCATAATCGGTGGCACATGTCTCTTGTATCATTTGCCGACCGCGCAAGCCGCCTAGCGAGCGAGAAACTATAGCCGAGGTAATTATGGAACTGTATATGTCGGTCTTGAATGACACCTTCAGTTGCCTCACTCTGAGCGCATTTATCTGGATGCCGCTCACGTACGTCGCGTTTTATCTCGGCAAGCGAGGATTGAATCCGAGTTTTGGGGGCATGGCTGCCCTCGTAATCCTGGAAGTCATTGCGGTCTGCTGGTACTCGGCGACCGCCAGTCGATGGGCAGCAACTTTCGAGGGACCGTAACGAATCTCGAAAGGGTGAGGTGGACCCCATTGATTGGACAGTCCGGGGCCCTGTTTTAAGGAAAAAGACGGGCATAATTTTTGTCGCTGTCGAGCTCCCTCGAACTCGTGGACTGGACGGCCCGCCTCTGCCGCACGGGCAAGGCACGCATCGCGCGGGAAGAGGCCGGCTGGACGTTGCAGGGTCCCGTGCCCTGAAGGCCCGCGCAGTCACGCATCGCGGCGGGAGTCGCCGCGCGAGCGGGGAGGTGAAAATCTCCCTTCGCTCAATCTCGACCCACGCCGCTCAACGACCGACGCGGGCCCGCGCGGCTTCGAGATTGCGTCGCGCGGGCTCGTGGGCCGGATCGCGCTTCAAAGCTTCGCCATAGGAGCCGATCGCCTCGGCGAACTTGCCCTGCTGGGCCTGCGCCACGCCGCGGTTGAACCAGGCCCGCACGTCCTTGGGGTCGTGACGAATCGCCTGGTCGAAGTCAAACTCCGCCTTCCGGGGCTGCTCCGTCCGCAGATAGGCGAGCCCCCGATTGAGATAGGCGAGCATGAACGTGCGATCGCGGCGGATCGCCGACGCATAGGCGTTGATCGCCTCCAGCGGCCGGTTGAGTTCCATCAGCGTCAGCCCGCGCCACAGCTCGGGCCGGGGGTCGTCGTAAGCGATGCCGGCGGCGTCTTCGAAGTCCTCCAGGGCGATGCCGTGGAGTCCGAGATGGAACCAGGCGATCCCGCGGCGCAGATACAGCTCCGGATCCTGCGGGTCGATCTCCAGCCCCTGCGAGCAGGCCTCGACGGAACCTTCGAGATCGCCGAGCCGCCGCGAGACGACTCCGAGAGCGAGATAGGCGACGGTGAACTTCGGATCAAGCTTGATCGCTTCACGCAGCTTGCCGCGGGCCCCCTCCAGGTCGCCCTTGAGATCGAGTTGTTCCGCCTCGGCGACGATCTTCTCGGCCGGCGACGGCTCCCACTCGTCGCGAGTGTCGAACCGGTCGCGGGCCGGCACCCGCGGCTCGACTCGGGCCCGATCACGCGGCGGCCGCCGCTCGGCCGGCTGGCCAGGAACCGTCGTCTCGGGAAAAGGAACGGGCAGCTGCGGCGACGGCTTCACAGTCTCCCGCGGAGCCGTGCCGGGCGGGGTTGGCCGGGGCGTCGCCGTGCCGGCCGGCTGCCGACCGAACGGGTTGAGTTCGTCGGCGAACGGGTCGTCCTCGGGCACGCCCGGATTCGGCTGGCCGCGAACCGCAGGCGCGAACAAGACGAGCAGCAGAAGGCCGACGACCGCCCCGCGAGAACGCGGGCAGGCACGGCGGATCATGGGTTGCACTGGAGACGGCATGCGGGCGATGCAGACGGACATGGATGGATTCCCTGGAGAAGATCGGCTGGAACGGTCGGCCCAACGGTGGGAAGCCTGGCTTTTGCGACCCGGCCGGCCCAACCGTCGCAACCCCACCCGGGGCCGCCCGACGGTCGGCATGGTCACACGGTTGGCGATCCCAACAATCCTCCCAGCCGTTCCTGGATGCCCTCCTTGATGCGGCCGGCGAACAGCCCGGCCATGCCGGGCACCTCCACCCGCACCACCAGTTCCTCGACGAGGATGTCGACCTCGCTGCCGATGTCCATCCCCATGATGGAGAGCATGAGTTTCAGGCGATCTTCCCCTTCCCACGAGGCGTCGATGCCCCCCACCTTTTCGGCATACTCGTCACGGGCTCGGACGATGGCTGCATCGAGCCGGCGGCGAACTTCGTCTCGGCCGAGGGAATGAGGCACCCGCACTTCCAGCGATTTCACGTTCCGGCTCCGGGGGCTTGGCGGTCAAAGGCAGGGGCGGCGGGATCGGCTCCCGCCAGCCCGCAAAGTTTATCAAGCCGTCGCACCAGTTTCCCGCACACGGTTCCGGACCGCCCGCCGACGCAGGCGGCCGAGCGGACGGCGACCACGTCGGGGCCACAGGCGACGGCCGCCGGCAGCGCCTCGAGCGTGAGATTTCCGGCCAGCACGGCCCGCATCCCGCCCCGCCGTGCCCGGACGATCCAGCCCCCGACCCGTCGCGCCGACTCCGTGTCGCAGACCACCGGCGGACCCGACTTGTCGAACGTGTCTGCCAACAGCAGGCGATAACCGGCCGCGATGGCGGCCGCGATCACCTCTTCGGGCGGCGGGCTGCCCGCCCGATCCCAGTCGGCATACGCCACCGCGACGGGCTCGATCCCCGCCGGCAGCCCCGCCTTGAACGCCGCGAGCAGCGACCGCCAATCACCCGCCGCCGTGCCGGCCAAGCCCGCCTTGGCGGCGGCTGGCGGCAGGCAGTCGGCGTCGAGCAGCGCGATCGTCCGCCCCACATGGTCGTGGATGGCGGCCACACCGTCCCGCAACTCGCCGCCGGCCAGCGTCCACGGTGTACGCCGTCCGACGACCGCGGCGATGCGGGCCGTCACGTCGCCGGCGGCCGCACCCAACGGCCCGCGTCCTGGTTCCTTGACGTCCACGATTGTCGCGCCGCCGGCGAGCGCCTCCCGGGCCTCGCTCTCGTCGCGCACGCTCACGAGCAGGCCGCACCGGCCATCGGCCGACCGGCGCGGAACCTGCTCGTCAAGGATCGTCGGCCCCGCGTTCATCGGCACGCCGTCTCCGCGTCGAGCCGGGCCGGCGCCGCGACCTCGCGCTTCGCCTCCAGGATCCGCTGGCCGAGCTGCTTCGTGACCTCCAGCGAGAGCGGCTCGCACCACCTTCCGTCGATGACGACGTGACCGTCGCTCCACGTGCCCCAGGCGGCGAACGTGGGCCGCTCTTTCCAGTCGACGGCTCGTTCCGCCAGCCGCACGACGACGGTGCCCACGCGACGCGGAGCCGCGGCCGACTCGGTGCCGACCAGCGGGCTCGACCCGGGAAACACGCACTCCACGATCTCGAGCGGCACGTCCTCCGCGGCCAGCGGCGACAGCCGCACCCGCAGCCGGTTGCCCTGCCGCACGAGCCGCGGCAACGAAGCCGTCACCACGAGCGCCGCCACGATCGGCACGCTTGCCGCAGCGGCCAACGCCACTGCCCACCAACACCACCCGGGACCACCGACCGTCCACAGGACGGCGACCACCATCGCCATGGCCAGCCCGGCCACCGCCGCCCCGGCCACCGCCGGACGCGGATTGCTGCGCAGCCACACCTCGGAGCGTTCCGACGCCGTGCCAGTCATCGTGCTTTCGGTTTCCGGCTGGGTTTCATACGCTTTTCGCGTTCCGTCATCCTGAGGTCGTCCTCCACCATGCACGACGCTGCCCACGCATCCGCGGCCCACGATTCGCACGGTCGCACCGATCCGACTCTCTACCTGATCGGGGCGGCGCTGGCGGCCTACGGCCTGGCGGCCCTCTTTGGCTGGCCCCAGTATGGTCGTGATTTGCTGGTGCAGGCACAAGCGGCGCACCATGCCCCCGACCACGCCGCGACACCCGATGCCGCCCACCCGCCGGCCGCCGACCACGCCACCGTGTCGCCGCCGCTCCCCACCGTGCTCCCCTTCGTGCTCCTCCTGGGGGCGATCGCGGTGCTCCCGCTGACCCCGCAGTTTTCCCATTGGTGGGAGCACAACTCTTCCAAGCTGCTGGTGGCGGGTCTGCTCGGCCTGGTGACGCTGGCCTACTACACGTTCTTCCACCGCCACCCGGTGGACCTCCACTTCCCGGCCCATGCGACGGTCGCCCCGGCCGCGGCCGGCCCATCGTGGAGCACCGCCGTCACGGTCCTGGCAAACGCGTTGCTCTCCGAATACGTGCCCTTCATCGTCCTGCTGTTCGCACTCTATTGCATCACCGGCGGCGTGCGGATCGAGGGCGACCTCCAGGCCACGCCGACCGTGAACGCGGCGTTCCTCGGCATCGGCGGCCTGATGGCGAGCTTCATCGGCACCACGGGGGCGGCCATGCTCCTGGTGCGGCCGCTGCTGGAGACCAACAAGGAGCGGCGGCTCGTGGCCCACACGCTCGTGTTCTTCATCTTCGTGGTCTGCAACTGCGGCGGCTGCCTGCTGCCGATCGGCGACCCGCCGCTGTTCCTTGGCTATCTCCAGAAGGTGCCGTTTTTCTGGACGCTGTCACTGTGGAAGCCGTGGCTGATCACCAACGGGCTCCTGCTGGCGGGCTACTGGCTGTGGGACACCTTCTACGCCCAGCCCCGCGAGCGGACCGCCGACATCATCCGCGACGTCCGCGCCGCCGGCCCCCTGAAGATCAGCGGCCTGTGGCCCAACGCCCTGCTGCTCGCCGGGGTGATCGCCGCCGTCGCCCTCCTCGATCCATCGAAGACGCTCCCCGGGACCACCTGGCACCCCTGGATCTACCTCCGGGAGGCGGTGTTGCTGACCCTCGTCGGGCTGTCGCTCCTGCTCGGCTCCCGCGAGGTGCGACGCAAGAACGGTTTTGCGTACGGGGCGATCCTCGAAGTGGCGGCGCTGTTCGTCGGCATCTTCATCTGCATGCAGCCGGCCCTGGCCCTGCTCAACACGCACGGCGCAAGCCTGGGAGTCGATTCCCCACGCGCCTTCTTCTGGGCCACGGGCTTGCTGTCGAGCGTGCTCGACAACGCCCCGACCTATCTCGTGTTTTTCACCGTGGCAGGCATCGATCCCCGGGACGGACTGCTGGGCCTGGAGGATGCACGACTGGTCGGCATCAGCCTCGGTGCCGTATTCTTGGGTGCCATGACCTACATCGGGAACGGCCCGAACTTCATGGTCAAGGCGATCGCGGAGCAGGCGGGGGTGAAGATGCCGAGTTTCTTCGGCTACATGCTCTACAGTTTCGGCGTCCTGCTGCCGATCTTCGCCCTCGTCTCCTATCTCTTCCTCTGACATTCGGCGGCCTTCCCGCGTGACTCCTGCCCGTTCCGACGCCGATTCCTTCGAGATCGTCACCACCGAATCGCAGCTCCGCGAGCTCGTCCGCCGGCTCGCGGACCACGCCCACGTGGCCTTCGACACGGAGTTCGTGTCGGAGCACACCTACCGCAGCCAGCTCTGCCTCCTCCAGGTCGCCGCTCCCGGCATCCTCGCCGTGGTCGATACGCTCGCGGTCCCCGAGCTCGAGCCCTTTTGGCGGCTCTTGGCGGAGCCCGGGCGGACGACGGTCGTGCATGCCGGACGCGAGGAGATGGGGTTCATCCTCCACGCGATCCAGGCCCGACCCGCGGAGCTGTTCGACGTGCAGGTGGCCGCCGGCCTCGTGGACCACGACTATCCGGCCGGCTACGCGGCGATCGTCCGCCGGTTCCTCAACCTGCCGACGAACAAGGGAGAGACGCGGACCGACTGGCGGCAGCGGCCGCTGACGCAGGCTCAGCTCGCCTACGCCGTGGACGACGTCCGCCACCTGGAGCGGCTGTGGCGGAAGCTGGAAGGCAAGCTCGAGGCGCTCGGCCGCACTCCCTGGATGCGCGAGGAGATGGCCACCTGGCAGGACGACGTCGAGGAGTCGTTCGTCCGCAAGCGGTGGCGCCGAGTCTCCGGCTTGAACGGCCTCTCCCGCCGCGAGCTGGCGATCGCCCGCGAACTGTGGCACTGGCGTGACTCCGTCGCCGAGCAGCGCGACATGCCGCCGCGCCGGGTGCTCCGCGACGATCTGCTGGTGGAGCTCTGCAAGCGGAAGAGCGCCGACGAGCGGCAGATCTCGGCCGTCCGCGGCATGCAGCGGTCCGACCTCCGGCACATCCTCAAGGGGCTCGCCGACGCGATCGGCCGCGGCCTCGACCTGCCCGACGACGAGTGTCCGGGGGGCGAGCGGCATCGGGCGCCGCCGTCGCAGCTGGCGATGCTCGGTCAGTTCCTCGCCACGGCCATCGCCGGCCTGTGCCGGCAGATGAACCTCGCGCCGGCGCTGGTCGGCACCTCCTCCGACATGCGCGACCTCCTGGCGAGCAAGCTCGGCTACGACGCCGGCGACCGCGCGCCGCTGCTGGCCTCCGGCTGGCGGGCTGCGGTCGTGGGCGACGTGGTGGACGACCTGCTCGCCGGCCGCGCCTCGCTGCGGATCGGCGACGTCCGCTCGCACGACCCGCTGGTCATCGACCGCCGCGGCTGATGCGGCCGGTCGGTGCGCGCCTCGTCAGGCTGGAACCAGCGGCGCGGACCGCTGCACAATCGCGGCAAGGGCTGCGCGGGTCAGGTGGCGACTGGCTGCGTCGCCGCCTTCGGTCGTGATCGCGCCGCGACGCTCCATCTCTGCCAACGAGGTCGTGCCAGCGAGCAGCCGCTCCAGCGTCGCGGCGGCCAGCCAGATCGTCGGCACGGGCCGCGGGGGCAGGCCGACGTGCAGCGCGTGGGGCCGGCCATCGGCGATCGCCAGCGTCCACTGTCCGCCTCCGCTGCCGGTCGCTGCCAGGCCGACGACTTCGCCATGCGCGGCCGCCCAGTCCGCCGGGCCGAGAGCCGCCTCCAGGGCCGCGCGGGCCGTCGCGCCGCGGGTCGGACGCCCCACGGGCGGCCAGCGAAAGTCGGCCCCGATCGCGAACCGGCACAGCCGACGGATCGATTCGTCGTCGAGGGAGGGAGCCGGCAGGTCGGGCAACGCCCGGCTGGTGTGCGTCGCATCGAACGTCGGGTCGTCGCGCCAGTAGGCCTTGTAGACGTGCATCTGATCGACGAACAGCCTGCCAAGCGTGGCGGGATCGAACTCGGCCTGCGGCCTGTGCCGGCCCGCCGCCGCGCCGGCCTCCCGCTGCCTGCGCAGCTCGGCGGCCATCTCCCCGACGAGCCCCTCGAACACGCGGCACAGCGTGCCCACACTCGTCGGCGCGCCGGATGTGAGGTGGTAGGTGCGGCCGTGGAGCGAATCGTCGAGGATGATCCGCGTCATCGCGGCGGACACCCAGTCCACCGGCACCAGGTTCTTGCCCTCCCGGCCGGTCATGCCGAGCACGTCGAGCAGCGAGCCGGGAGGCAGTTCGGCCCCCACGAAGGCCTCCACGAACGGCTGCACGATCCGCAGCGGCTTGTAGAACCCGTGGAAGGTGTTGGTAAAGCCGTGCACGAGATCGCCGACGATGATGCTTGGGCGGTGCACGGTGCAGACTTCGAGGCAGTCGGCGGCCGTGGCCTCTCCCTCGGAGACGACCTTGCTCCGCTCGTAGTCGTTACCCGGCGTCTGGCCGACGTCGAGCTCCGTCTCCAGGATCCGCCCCTCCCGCAGGCCGCACACGTACGCGCTCGACACGTGGTGCAGCCGGCGGATGCCCGCCGCGCGGCACAGCGCGAGCACGTGCCGCGTACCGGTGACGTTGCTCGTGTAGGGCTCGCCGTCGGCCTCGCGGAACTGGAAGGAGAGGCTGGCCGCGGAGTGGATCACCTCGCGGACGTGCCTTGCGATCCACGCCCGCTGCTCCGCCGCCAGGCCGAGGCCCTCCATGGACAGGTCTCCCTCGAGCACGACCGGGCAGGCCACCTCGGCGCCGGCCACTTCGCGCCAGTCGTCGAGCAACTCGTCCACGCGGTCGGCGGCGGCCGCCGTCTTCGAGCCGCGAACGAGCACCGCCACGCGGCGGCCGGCGGCGGCCAGGTCGCGAAGGAGCGACCGGCCAAGGAGGCCCGTCACACCGGTGAGGAGGATGTGGGAATCGCTGGTGCTGGTCATGGGCGCTTCTGCCGGATGCGGGCCGCCGTCATGACGGCCCGTCGCTGGTCACACATGGATCGCGGCCCCTCCATCGACCACGAGGGTCTGCCCCTGAACGAGGTCGGAGAGCGGGCTGGCGAGGAACAGCACGGCGTCGGCCACGTCGGCTGCCTCCAGCATCCGCTCGCCCATCATCGTCTTGTGCCGGCGGCCCGCAAACATCTCGGCGGCCCCGGGGAGCCGCTTCGTGGAGTCGGTCTCCACCAGCCCCGCCTCGACGACGTTCACGTTCACTCCCCGGTCGCCCAGTTCGAGCGCCCAGTGGCGGGCCAACGCCGTCAACGCCGCCTTCGAGCCGCCGATCAGGCCGTACATCGGCAGCGCCATGTGGGTGCCGTGGCTGGAGAGCACGACCACCTTGCCGCGGCCGTCGGCCCGCTCCAGGAGCGGGGCCGCCGCCTTGAGCAGGTGCACCAGCGACAGCACGTTGGTGTGCATCGCGGCGTCGAAGTGCTGCTGCGTGGTGGCCGCCAGCGGCCGGAAGCCGCCGGTGGCCGCGTTGTGCACGAGCACGTCGAGCCGGCCGAACTCCCGCTCCACGAAGCCGATCATCTCGGCCACGTCCTCCTCCTCGCCCACGTCGGCCCGCACGCAGGCGGCGCTGCGGCCCAGGGCCGCGATCTGCGCCGCCACCTCGTCGGCCTCGCGACCGCTGGTGACGTAGTTGACGACGACATCGGCGCCCGCCGCGGCGAGCCGCAGGGCGCAGGCCCGGCCGATGCCCCGGCTCGAGCCGGTGACCAGCGCCACCTTTCCGGTGAGATCGATCATGCAGAGCTCACGAACATGTGATCGGCTCCTCGCAGCCGCCGCAGCCGACGGCCGCCAGGCGACCGCGGCCTGCGGCGAACGCGGTCACGGCGATCGCCACTACGTGCCGGCCAACGGTCGCGAAGCGGCCCGCGCCATGCACCTCGACGTGGCGGTCATGCACGCCCCACGTGAAGCCGTTCAGCGACAGGCTCTCAACGGTCACCCGCCGCGGACGAAACTCGGTGTCGATGCCCGCCGCCTTGTAGGCCGCCTCCTTGGCCGCCCAGAGCAGCGCCCGCAGCAGTCCCAGGTCGTCGGGCATCAGCGCCAGTTCGTCCGGCGAGAAGAAGACGTCGAGCGCCCGACCGGCGTCTGCGGGATCGACGATGTCGAGCCCCACCTGCCCGTCGCTCGAGACCGCCGCACCGAGCAGGTCGCGCACGTGCGACACCGACACCGAAGGCCCAGGCGTTACACCCGCGATGCTGGCGATCGGCCGGCCCGAGGGCGCCAACCCGGCCACGCGCACCACGGCGTCCGTGGCCGGGAGCGTCGCCTGCACGAGTTCTTCCGCCAGCCGCAACGCGGCGCCCGAAAGCGACTCGGCATCGCCGACCGGCGGCTCGAAGACGGCTGCCACCGCCCAGCCGCCGACCCGCAGGCCACGGCATACACGCCCCAACGGCAAGGCATTGCCACAGCGATAGCCGATCATGCGAGGCGGCTCCGGTCGGGTCCCATGACCGCCAGGTGCAGCCCGTCGAGGGCCAGCAGCGGCCGGCCATCCGCGCCGCAGAGCACGAGGTCGTAGACGCTCTCCCGCTGGTCCTGCGATCGGAACCGCATCCGTACCGTGCACGTTTCACCGCACTGCGGCTGCGCCGCGATCCGCAGGCGATCGAACCGCACCGGCACCTCCACGCGGCGGCCACAGAGGATGTAGGAATAGACCGCGCAGGCCACGATGCAGCCGTCGAGAGTCGCCACCGGCACGGTCCAGCCGGCAGCGCCGCGCGGGCCGGCCACGACGTCCGCGTCCGGCGCGACCAGCCTTCCCCAGCCGCCGGAGCGGTCGCAGAACAGTCCCGTCAACGTGCGGAACGTGGGTCCGTGCCACATCGGCCCGTCATCCTGGTAGACCATCGGGTTGTAGGGGAACGGCGGCTCGTCGAGCGTCGCGGCGATCGGCTCGACGGGCCCAGCCGTGATCACGCCGCTGACGTGCACGCGATCCTCGCCCGCGGTCCGGCCCTCGCCGTTGAGCATCCCCGCCCAGCCGCGAACCGCGCGGCGGCCCGCGCCGGCCGGTCCGACCTCCACGCGGATCTCGCGCGGCTGGTCCACCGGGAACCCGATCGGCCGCTCGACCGCGAAGTCGCGAATCTCACCGCCGCCGGCGCCGGCGGCGGCCGCCGCCTGGGCGATCAGTTCCGCCCCCATCACGGCCGGCAGCAACGGACGGCCGAACTGCTTGTGCTCGAGGAGGAAGCGGTCGCGTGTGGGATCGAGCGCGAACGCCACCCAAGTCGCATCGCCGCGCGACTCGACGCCGGCCACGAGGCTGCCGCGGTGCGTCGCCGCGGCGGTGGCCACCGTCGGCCCGCCGACCGCATCCGGGCACATCGCCGGCTCGGTGACGAGCACCTCGGCGTCGGGCAGGCCCGCCTCGATCTCGTCCATGAACCGCCGCACGCCCTCGGCGCGCGGCATGAACTTCAGCCCGAACCGCTCGAGCGCGAACCGGCTCTCCGGCCGGCTCGCCATCCCGACCTCGTCCCAGGCGTGCCAATGAAACAGGGTGCCCCGGAGGTGCGGCCGCCGCTGCCGCAGCCCGCCGATGATCTTCGCAAGCATGTCGTTGGCCAGCGAGTAGTCGGCCTGGCCGTGGCCGCCGAGCCGGCCGCTGGTCGAGCCGAAGGCGATCACCGCCTCGAGCGTCGCCGGATCGACCGCCGCCAGCAGGTGTTCCAGCCCGGCACACTTCGGGCCGAGCGTCGCCTCCAGCCCCTCGAGCGTCTTCTTCTCGAACCGGCAGGCCGCCTCGAAGCCGGCGCCGTGAACGATGCCGCGCACCGGCCCGATGTCCGCGGTGATGCGGCCCACCGCCGCCCGCACGCCGGCGGCGTCGGTGAGGTTGCAGGCGTAGTAGCGGGCATCGACGCCGGCCGCCCGAAACTGGCCCAGCGACCGCTCGATCTCGATCGACTTCTCGATCCGCCTCCAGGCGGCCCGGGGTTCCTCGCCCCGGGCCTTCGCCTCGAGCATCACGCTGCTCTTGAGATCCCGCCGGCCCGCATCGTCGAGGCCGAGCCAGGCCGGCTCCACCGCCACCGGCGCCGTCGATCCCACGAGCGCGAGCCGCAGCCCGTGCCGCCGGCCGAGTTCGCGGCAGCACTCCGCGGTCACGCCGCGGGCACCGCCCGTCACGATCCAGCCGCTGCCCGCCGCGACCGCGGCCAACGGCGTGGACGCCCGGGGCGGCGTGTCGCAGGGCACGACGTTCATCCGCCGACCGTCCACCAGCGCCGTCTCGACCGGGCCGGCTCGGTCCTGTATCTCGGCGACGGCCGCCGCGGCGACGTCGGCCGCCGGCAGCGCGGGGGCCGCGTCGAGCACGCGCACGTGCAGCCCGGCGAACTCACGGGCCACGCCCTTGAGGAGTCCGGCGATCGCTCCCCCGGCCGGCGAGCCGATCGGGAAGGCGAGCCCGAAGTCACCCCCGAGCCCCGTCACGCCCGTGAGCGTCGCCGCGGCCACGTCGCCGGCCTTGCCGCGGAGGACGAGCCAGCGCTGGCACGCGAAAAAGGCGGCGATCACCGATCGGTCGCGGGCGGGCAGCCAGTCGCCGCCGTCGGCGCGCGGCGCGACCACGACGAGATGGCGAACCGCACCGCTCTCCTCGGCCTGCTCCACCGCGACGATGGCCTCGTCGGCCGAGCCGCACTCGACGACGATCGGCGTGCCGCCGACGGCGCGGATGGCGGCGATGAACGACTCGACGAGCGGCCCGCCGTTGACGACGAGCACGCGTTCCCCCGCGAGCCGGCGACCGGCCGTGAGGGGCGCGGCCTCGCGGAGCACGAGTCCATAGCGGCGGGTGACGTCGGCCCGGCTCATGGCCGGCTTACGCGCGGACACGACCGCGGCGGCCTGGGCGGCGGCGACGGTCTCCCAATGCCCACCGAGATCGGTCACGACCGGCGCCCAGTCGGCTCCGCCGGGGCCGCCCGCGGTCGCCGCGACCCGGCCGTCCACGACGCCGATGCCGATCCAGCCGCAGGTCGCGGTGAGCGCGTCGCGAACGCCAGGCACCGCCCGCAGCAGGTCGGCGGCTGCCGTCTCGGCCGTCCGCGCCCCGTCGGCCAGCAGCACGCGGGCCAGTGGCGCGCGGCCGTCGGCCCGGCACGCGACGGCGGCGATCGGCTGCAGTCGTCCTCCGGCCACGACCTCGAAGCCTCCGCCGGCGATGGCCGCGACCACGAGACCGTGCGGCGGGCGGGCGAGCACGCCCACCGCCCGCTTGGCCTCATCGATGGACCGGCACGTCGTCAGGAGTTGCTCGCAGACGAGCGTCGCGGCACCATCGCAAGTCTGGGCCGCGACGGCCACGAGGCCGGTATCGTTCCACCCGAACACCGCGCCCGGCAGCCCCTTCACTCCCACGAGCCCGCCGCGCAGGCCGTGCGTCTCGAACGTGCGGATCGCCGGGTCGGCATGCCGCCCCAGGCAGACGATCACAGCCCGCGCGGCGGCGACCTCGGCCGGCGCGACGATCACGGCATCGCAGCCGCCGAGCGGCCGGGCGGGCTCCGCGAAGGCCGCCCGCACCACGCCTGGCTCGACACCAGCACCGGCCGCCACGCCTGCAAGTTCCTCCCCCACAGCCGGCTCGAGCGCCGCCCCGTCGGCTGCGACGCCCGTCGCCACCACCTGCCTGGCCCACGCAGCGATCGCCACGGCATGGTCGCGTCCCCGTTCCAAGCCTCGGGCATAGGCGGCGGAGTGGGCTGACCGCTGCCGAACGGTTGCCGGCTGCACCGCGCTCGTTATTGGCCCGCCACGCTTGGCTGCCACCCGCGGCAGCATGTATTCGAGAAGGTGGCGGAGCGTCGGGAACTCGTCGAGCGACACGCTGTCGTCCGCCGTCAGCCCGTACTTCTGCCCGATCTCGCCGAACAGCTGCGCCTTGCGGATGCTGTCGATCCCCAGATCCGCCTCCAGATCGGCGCCCAGCTCCACGATCTCGCGCGGGTAGCCCGTCTGCTCCACCACGAAGTCGATGAGGAACGCCTCGATCTCGGCGGCATCGGGGCTGCACGTGCCGCGGGCCGCGACGCCCCACCGCTGCGATTGCGTTCACGCCGGCGGGCCGTGGCATCGAACGACACGATCCGCCCGGCCGTCAGCGGCTTCGCGACCGTCGGAGTCGCGGGAGCCTCCACTGGACAAGAAGCCCCCGCCGCGGCTGTGCCGGCGGTCGACCCGGGGGAGACCGTGACGGGATGGCTCGTGCCACGGGCAGCCAGCGCTCCCGCCGCCGCGAGCTGCTCGCGCAGCCGCGCCAGGTGCTCGCGCGGCGCACCGCCGCGCTGATCGAACTGCAGGAACGTCACCCCCTTGCGGCCCTCGAGAATCCGCCGCGTAAGGCCCGTGAGCACTCCGGAAGGGCCGACTTCGACGAACGTCCTCGCGCCAGCGGCGTAGAGCCGCTCCACCACCTCGACCCAGCGGACGGTCTCCGTCATCTGCCGGATGAGGCTCTCTTGAATCTCGACCGCGGTAGTCAGCGGCCCCGCGGTCGTGCTGCTGAACATCGTGATCCGGGGGGCGGCGATCCGCAGCCTGCGGATCGTGCCGGCGAGCTCGTCCGCCGCCGCGGCCAGCAACGGCGTATGGAACGGGCTCGGCACGGCCAGCCGCTTCGACTTCACCCGCGCGACCTCGAGCATCACCTCGACGGCGTCCACAATCGCCCTCCGCACCGTCGCCCGGTCGGCGATCACCGACAGCATCGCTCCATTGCGGGGGCCGTGCCGCTCCACGGCCGCGGCACGGGCCTGCGTCGCGCGACATCCGTCCTCAATGCTCCAGGCGCCCACGGCGGCCAGCGACGGAAACTCGCCGAAGCTGTGGCTGGCGACGAGGTCGGGCGCGAAGCCCATGTCCTGCAAGACTCCCCAGGCAAGCAGGTCGCCGAGGTACATGCCCCACTGCGTGTCCCAGATCCGCGTGCCCAGGCCGTTGTCCGGCCGCCAGGCGATTTCGGCGAGCGTCGCCTGCCCGCTGGCCCGCGCGAGCGCGTCGAGTCGGCCGAGCACCGTCCGCGTCTCCGGCGTCTCAGCGGCGAGGCAGCGGAACATGTCGGTGTACTGCGAGCCCTGGCCCGGGAAGATCGCCGCCACCAGCGGTCGGCCGTCGGCGCGGGGCGGCGGCGCGGCGGCGATGGCCGGCGAGATGCCGCTGGCCGCGGCCCGTGGCCGGACCGCCTCCGGCACCGGAAGACCGTTGTCGAGCACGACGTGGCCGACCTGCGCGTCCTGCATCACAGTCACACATCCGACGCGATAGCCGGCCGCATCGACGGCGGGAATCGGAGCCGCGGCGGCCGGCGCCGCGAGCCCGTGTGTCTGGGCGACGTGCACCGCAACCGAGCCCGGCAAGAAGCCGCTCGCCAGGCTGCGCGAAAGCTTGAGAATGGCCGCAGCGCCCGCGGCGGCGCCCGGGTGGCCGATGAGCCCGTCGAGCGACCCCGCCACCGGCGGCTGGCCGCCCACGGCATAGCTGCCCCCCAGGGCCGCGAGTTCATCGGCGGAGGCTTCGCCCCCGGCGGCGACGGCGACCTCGACGACGCGAACGGCCGCCGGAGCGACGGCCGCCCGCTCCACTGCCTCGCGAATCACCCGCCGCGACACCTCGGCAACGCTGCGACCGGAGCCGACGCTCACGCCACGGATCACGCCGCGTATCGAGTCGCCGGCGGCGCGGGCATCGGCCAACCGCTTGAGCACGAGCACCACGGCCCCTTCGCCGGGCACGTCGCCGCCGCTGGTGTGGCCGTCGAGCACCGACCGCGGCTCGGTCGCGAGGAAGCCGCCCAGCGACCGCCCCTCGTAGGCCATCAGGTCCATGCTCCGCTCGCCGGCGGCGCAGATCACCGCGTCGCAGGACCGCTGCCGCAGCATGTCCACGGCCGCCGACAAGGCCGACACGCTCGAGCAGTCGCCGGAATCGAGGGCCAGCGCTCCCCCCATGAGGTCGAACGTCTTCGTGAGCCGACTGGCCAGGGTGCTGCTGGTGAAGCTGCCCGTCTCGTCGACGAGCGCCGGCAGCTTCTCCAGGACCTTCTTCTCGTACCCCACCACGACACGATCGACGTCGGCCGCGGCGAGGCCGCGGCGCTCGAGCGACTCGCGCAGGATGGTGCCCGTCTCCGGCAGCCGGAGGCCGATCTGCAGCTGATTGGCGAAGTCGCCGCCGAACAGCGTGCCCACCACCACCCCGGTGCGAATCCGGTCGAGGCCCGCCTCCAGGCCGCCGGCGTCGGAGATCGCGGCATCGGCCGCCTCCAGGAACATGAACTGCAGCGGGTTCGCCGCAGCGATCTGCTTCGGGGGCACCTTGTGCCGGCGCCAGTCGTAGGCGAAGCCGCGGACGAAGCCCCCCAGGCCTGCCGTCGTGTGCCAGGTGCGCGGGCCGGCGCGATCGAGCACCCGACCCGCCTGCCAGCGGTCGGGCGGCACCGGCCCGATGGCGGTCTCACCGCGGTCCAGGCGGTCGTAGAACGCGTCGAGCGACAGCCCGCCCGGCAGCACGCAGCCGGCGGCCACGATCGCGATCGGCTCGTCGTGCGCGTCGTGCGCGTCGTCCGCGCGGGGCGGGGCCGACGGCCGCGCCGGCACGTGCTCGACGAGCGCCACGTGCACGTTGAGGCCGCCGATGCCGAAGGCGTTCACGGCGGCGCATCGCGGCGTGCCATCGGCGTGGGCCGGCCAGGCGACCGCCTCCAGCGGCACGCGGAACGGACCGCCCTGCCAGTCGAACTCAGCGTTCAACTCGGTGCAGGTCGTGCCGGGCGGGATCAGGCCGTGCTCCATGGCGAGCACGACCTTGACGAGGCTGGCGATGCCGGCCGTCTCCAGAGTATGACCGATGTTGGCCTTCACGCTGCCGATGGGAATCTGCCGCCCGGGCGGAAGATGCCGCCCCATGAGCCGCGACAGCGCCGCCAGCTCCGTCACGTCGCCGACCTGAGTGCTGGTGGCGTGGGCTTCGATGTACTCGATCCGCGCGATGTCGGCGGAGTCGGGATAGGCCCGCTCGACCGCGAGAACCTGCCCCTCCTCACGCGGCGCCCACAGGCTCTTCCCCTTGCCGTCGCTGGCGACGCCGAGGCCGCGAATCACGGCCCGGATCCGGTCGCCATCGGCGACCGCCCGCGACAGCTTCTTGATGACGAGGGCCACGTAGCCTTCGGCGGTGATCAGACCGTCGGCTTCGGCGCCGAACGGACAGGACCCGGCGTTGCTCACCGACTGGGCTGCGGAGAACAGCACCAGGCTGTCCGACTTGCAATAGCTCGCCCCGCCCACGATGGCCTGGTCGATGCCTCCTGCCAGCAACGCCCGGGCTCCGATCGCCATCGCCTGCAGCGAGGAGGCGCAGGCGGCATCCACCACCAGATACGGCCCGTCGACCGCGAGCGCCTCCTGGACGATCTTCGCGGCCCCGATCGCGCCAAGGTCGAGCACCTGCCCCGGACGGCGGCCCGGATACCGGCGCCGCACCGCCGCGGTCACCTCCGCGGCCACTTCGGCGGCGGCGGCGGGACCGAGCAGGCCGCGGGCCGCATCGACTTCCTTGAGCAGGGCAGCAGCCTCATCGATGCCCGTGCCGTAGACGATGTCGCCGATCCGCGTGCTGCCCCCCGTGTGGCCGACATACACGCCCGTCCGGCGATCGGCCGGCATCGCAAACGGATCCATGCCGGCATCGCGGCAGGCCAGCGAAGCAACCTCCAGGAAGATGTGATGGGCGACGTCGAACCGCTCGATCATCTCCGGCGTGATCGGACAGACCGCGGGATCGACGGGCCGATCGGACACCACGGCGCCCATCTCAGAATAGCTCTTCCCGACGCGGCTCTTCTCCGGATGGAAGTAGAGGTCGCGAGGCAGCCGCGACTCGGGCAGCCTGCCCCATGCCGTGCGGCCTTCGACCACGAGATTCCAGAACGCTTCGAGTCCATCGGCTCCGGGAAGGCGGCAGGCCATGCCCACGATCGCGAGCGGTTCGTTCAAGGTCGTCGTCCTTGGCGGCTGGCTGGAGATTGCATGGACCCGCACGGCCGCCTCGCGGCGGTTCCGCAAGAGCGCCGGGCGGAGGCGGGATGCCGAACCGTCGAGGGCTCGGCACGGGGTCAACGAGGATGGTCGGAAACGGCGTCAGTTCCCCTGGAAATGAACGCCCCATCCTTGGGAGAAGCCGGCCGGCCCGGCGCCCGGTCGATCGCTACGGTCGCCGGAGTATGGCGCCGCCACGTGGCGAGTCAAGATTTTCAGTGGGGGCCGACACAGGCCGTTCCGGTCCGGAATTGCGGGTCTCTGCGTCGCGGGCAGAGCCGCTGTGTAAGGTCGTGGGGCAATGAACACCGAGCCTCCCGCCCATCCGGCGGGTACCGACACAGGGCGGGACATGGTCCCCTTCGAGCAGCTCATGCTTGTCGAGGAGCGGCCCGGATTCCCCATGTGCTTCTTTCTGGAATGCCGGGTCAGTGGTCCGCTCGACGCCGACCTCCTGCGGCAGGCGATCACGGCGGCGGCCGAACGGCACCCCCTGCTCCGCAGTCGGGTCACCCGCCGGTGCAGTCGCGGCCGCTGGCTGCCGCCCGACGTCCGCCCCGCGTTGCTCTGGCGGCCGGTCGCGGGCGACCCCTGGGCGCCGATCGACCTCACGCATGAGAGCGGCGTCCGGATCGTCGTGCTCGCCGACGGCCTCGACCACCACCGGGTGGTGATGCAGGTGCACCATGCCACCTGCGACGGCATCGCGGCCTGCGAGTATTTTGGCGACATCTGGGCGATCTACGCTGGACTGGAGCCGCGGCCCTTCAGCGCCGGTCGTTTCGGCCGGGTCGCCCCCGCGCCCGCCGCGCCCGTACTGGCGTCGGGATCGGGCACCTCACCACTCGACTTCGCCAGGTTCATCGCCACGCCCCTGTCCTGCCGTCCGCGGGCAGGATCGTCCCGGTCGCGTCCGGACGCGGCCACCGTCGCGCCTCCGTATGCGTCGCTCCAGTTCGACGCCCCGTTCACCGCGCGGCTGCGAGCCGCGGCGGACCGCCAGGGCCTCACGCTCAACGACGTTCTCGTGGCCGCCGTGATGCGGGCTGTCGTCGGCTGGAACGCCGCCGCCGGCCGGCGGGCGAGCAACGTGCGGATCGTAATGCCGGTGAGCGTGCGGGCCGTGGGAGCGAGGCTGCCGGCGGCCAATGCGATCGGTTACGCGTTTCTCGACCGGCGGTCGGCCGACTGCGGCGAGTTCGCGGCGCTTGCCGGATCGATCGGTGCGGCGACCAGGTGGATCCTCGACGCCGGCGCTGCCGCCGCGTTCCTCGGCGCGCTGGACTGGCTGGCCAGGCGGCCCGGACTGCTGAAGATCCTCACCCGGCTGCCGTTGTGCCTGTCTTCGGTGGTGTTCAGCAACGTGGGCGACACCAGCCGGCGGATGCGCAGCGGCATGCCGAAGCGGGACGGCCGCGACGCGCCCGGCAACCTGGTGATCGACGGCTTCCTCGGGGTGCCGCCGTTGCGGCCGCAGACCCGGGCGGCCGTGGGCGGCACGACCTACGCCAACGCCCTCGCGCTTACCTGCCTGTGCTCGGCCACGCCCGACGGCCGCGTCGGCGCCGCATTCTTCCTGGAATTGATCCGCGGCGAACTCGAGGCGTTCGTCGCCGCGGAGTGACGCCAGCGGCGATTCACGGCGACTGTCTCATCACGGGCTCCGAAAAACGTTCTGCG
>JAJTED010000038.1 GCA_021300535.1 Planctomycetaceae bacterium
CCCGGCCAGCTGGTCTCGCTCGCGCTCGGCAACACGGCCTCGACCACCGACCGCGACGCCACGCTCGGCACCGACACGGCCAACGCCGGCAGCGGCGTGCCGCTGCAGGTCTTCGACGGCACGGCGTGGGTGGACTACGCGCCTGGCTCGTTCGTGGCGATCCCGGCCACCGGCACGACGCTGCTCGTGCGGACGCGGATTACGAACGACAGCCCGCCGGTGTTCGAGGGCCCCGAGACGTTCACCCTCACCGCGACCAACACCGGCACGACCTCCGCGACCGGCGTCTGCACCGTGCTCGACGACGGCACCGGAGCGATGTTCAGTAACGCGAACGTGAGCGGCCTGCCGGAAGTGCCCGGCACCAACGACCTGCCTCCCCGCCACGACGACGATCGGCCGCTCGCGGTGAACAGTGTCACGGTCAACGAGGCGACCCCCGTCGCGGTCTTCATCGTCTCGGGCGTCGAGGGGCAGTTCGTAAGCCTGACTCCCGCCGGCGGCTCCGCGACGCTCGGTACCGACTTCGCCAGCGCCCTCGAATACTTCAACGGCACGGCCTGGCGGTCGTACACCCCGGGGAGCTTCGTGGCCATTCCGGCCGACGGCGATGCCACGCCCGAGGAGCCGGCGACGCTGCGGGTGCGGGTGGCGGTCGTGAGCGACAACCCATTCGAGGACAGCGAGTCGTTCACGCTCACGGCGACGAACACGGGGGGCGGGCCGGCCGCGGGAATCGGCACCATCCGCGACAATGGCATGGGTGACATCTTCCTGCCGTCGAACACGTCGGGCGTTCCGGACGCGCCGGGCACGCCGGGCTATCCCGCGAGTCTCGACGACGACATGCCGCTGGTCGTGACGGCGACCGGGGCCGATTGCGGCCCCGGCGCGCAGGTCTTCGTCATGAATCCGTTCACCGGGGCGGTGCGGCACCAGTTCCCCGTCTTCGAACCCACCTTCCGCGGCGGCGCCCGCGTGGCCGTGGGAGACGTCGATGCGGACGGGGCCGACGAGGTCATCGTCGCTTCCGGTGGAGGTCGCGTGGGCGAGATCCGGGTGTTCGAAATGAACGGCACGGAACTCGTGGGTTTCCGCACGCTGCCGTTCGGGCCGAGGTACGTCAGCGGTCTGGAGGTCGCGGTTGGCGACGCCGATGGTGACGGCGACAACGACCTGATCACGTCCGCATCGCGAGGACCTGGAGCCACGGCGATCCACCGCGTGACGCCCGGTGCGGCAGACCCCGTTGAGAACAAGGCGTTCCGGTCGTTCACGGCCTTCGACAGGAAGGTGATGGCCGGGGGCACGTTGGCGGTCGCGGACCTCAACCACGACGGCCGGGTCGAAGTCATCCGCGGCAGCGGTCCGGGGACGACGCCGCTGGTGAACATCTATGACGTTTCGGCGGCCCCGCGGCTGGTCGACTCGTTCATGCCGTTCGCCGGCCTGCGGAAGTACACCGGTGGAGTCTCGGTATCGACGACCTGGTTCAACGACGACTCCACGCCGGACATCCTGGTGGCGGGCGGCAGGAACGCGGGCTCCACGGTGGAGGTGTACGACGGCACCGTCAACGGGCACGGTGTCAACGCCCGGCTCGATACGGCCCGGCTGGCGGCGTTCGCCAACCTCTCGACCCGGAACGCCGGGGTGTTCGCGGCGGCGGTCGATACCGACGGAGACGGTGTCGCTGATCGGGTCTTCGTGACGCAGTCGGAAGGGGGCTCGGGCAACGGCATCCGCTCGGTCACGAAGGTCGGCTCGGTTGCCGGCACATTCTCCGCGATCGCGAAGAATCTCCGGATCGCCGCGGCTCGCCCGAAGCGTTCTTGAGAAGATTCGCGAGCCGTAGCGGGGCCGCAAAGTCCCCGGCGCTTGCGTGGAATGCCGAGCTTCAGGTTCACGACCCCCAACGCTGGGCAGCCTGGGGAAAACGCTCAATTTGCGGCCGACTCCATACGATGAAGGAGGCAGGGGAACATACCCAGTCTCCGGAGCATGGGGACAGTGGCCATCCATCGAGACAGCGGAACGACGATGAAACTCAGGCTCATGACCGCGGTATGCTTGGCGCTGTCCGGGGCGTCCGTTCGGGCTGCCGACGAGCCGTCCGTCGTCCCTCTGCCGCCGATGGAAACGCTCGCGGCCTGCCAGCCACAGGCCGGCAGTCTGGAGACGGTGGTGTGCGGCGACGCGTGCTGCCCGCAGTGGCCCCAGTACTTCGTGTTCGACGTCTTGTTCCTGCAGCGAGACAACGCCGCGGGCAACCGGCCCCTCGCCGAGGGCAGCACGGCGTCTCCCGACCCGGGGGCGACGTTGCTGGACACGGCAGACCTGCAGTTTGCGGTGGCACCCGGCCTGCGGCTGCTGTGGGGGCAGCGGGTCGATGACGAGTACGGCTGGGAGGTCGGCTACCTGGGCGTGTATGGCATGTGGGCCGATGCGGGCGTGCAGGGCGTCAACCAGGTTGCCGTCCCGGGGGCGATCGCCGACTCGGTTCCCGGCTGGTTGACGGCCGACAGCGTCCGGCCGACGTATGCCTCAAGCCTCAACATCGTGGAGGCGAATGTGTTCCACGGTCGGTGCTGCGAGGGCTGCAGCCCGAACGGCTGCGGCAGGTATTGTCGGTGCACGGACATCCTCTGTGGCGCCTTCTGGGCCGGCCTCGAGGAGTCGGCGAACCTCAACGTGACCTGCTGCGCAGGCGACCCGCCGTCCCCGTATCGGGTGCAGTCGTCCTCGAACCTGATTGGCGGCCAGATCGGCATCCGGCGGCGGCGGGATTGGGACCGCTGGGCACTCGAGGGGACGGCGAAAGCCGGTGTCGCCGGCGTCGTCCTGTCCCAGTCATCCGGGGCGATCACGTCCTCGCTCGCCCCGGGGCAGGTGTATCGCGATCCGACATCGGCCTCGACCGGAGGGGTGGGGCTGTTGTCGGTCATAAATGCCACGGCGGTCTACCGGCTCACGGACCATTGGGGCCTGCGGGCGGGCTACAACCTGATCTGGCTGGACGGGCTGGCACTCGCGCCGGACCAGTGGGACTTCACCGACACGGCCGACAGCGGCAGGTCGGTCGTGGGGGGCGGCAGCCTCTTTTTGCACGGCGCCAATCTGGGCGTCGAACGCCGCTGGTGATCGGGTGGGCGATCTTCGTCGACATCGATCCGGCCGTGGAAGTCGGCTGGTGACATTCGTCGCATCGCGGCCCTAGTCGGCTAACTCCAGGGATCACGAGTACGACTCGCCGTGTATCGTGCGTGGGCCGTCTTGCGTCTAGTCCTTAAACAAGCGAATGGCGACCGCATCGTGGTCGCCGCGTAAGCGCATTCGTCACGGCGCACCGCGAGCCTCCGGCGGTTGGCCGCCGTGTTCTTCGTCGGGTTGTCGGGGGCTTCATGGTGGGCTCGGCGGCACGTCGTGCGGTCAGGCGTGAATCGGGACCGGACCATCCGGACTCCGGCTTCGTGGGTCCGCGGTCAACACCGGAGCGACGTGTTCAGTTGATCGAGCAGGCGGAAGAACGTGGGCAGCCAGTGGTTCCACGCCAGGATCCGGAAGACAATCCGTCTGCCCGTCTTCACGATCTGCGTTGGGATCGCCATGAAGGCACGACGGAACGTCGTGAACTCCATCCGCAGGATTGTTCGTTTCTCTTCGCCACGAGCGTCGGCGTCCCGCCCCTCGGTCGGCAGCGAGAGGGCCATCCATGCCTTCAGACTCCAGGCCAGCGAGGCCATCCCCATGTACGCCCAGCTGCTCACCAGCGTGTCCACGGGAGCCGATAGGGCGTGCATGTCGCTCTTGAGGTGGGCGAAGAGATTCTCCTGATTGCAGCGGTGGTTTGCCTCCAGCACGATCTCCGCCGCCGACTTACGGAAGTCGTTGGTGATGAAAAAGAAGCAGCGATTGTCGTCGAACAGTTTCCGCTGACCCTGGTGGACCTCGAGATCCTTCCAGAGCACGACGATGCGGTATTCCCGCTCGCACTTGATCGGCCGGTAACGGAAGTCGGCGACGTATTCCTTCGCCAGACGAATGTCCCTGAACTTCCGCTCCTCGACCACCTGCTGCTTGACGTTCTCGGGCCGCTGGCGGGGAGCGGTCTTCGTCGGGTGCTTCGGCGGCCGAACCAGTTCCTGCCAGGCGTTTCGGGGCAGATTCTCGGCATGGTCGTAGAGGTTGGGCATCGCCTGGATGCCGAACACGAACGTCACCCCGTTGGCCGCCCAGCCGTCGAGGTGCTCGGTCTGCGAGAAGGCCGTGTCGCCCCGCAGGCGGATGCGCCGGAAGCCAGCCCGACGGCACAGGCCGATGGCCTTGCCGAAGGTTGCCGCCGCCTGCTCGTGACTGAGGCGGTTGCCGGGGCGGTTCACCACATAGAGCGGCTCGCCCGTGTTGGCCAGCGAGAGCACCAGCGGGTGATAGCCCCACTGGTTCTTGTAGTTGATGTTCATCCCCTCCTTGCACTGCCCTGTCGTCTCGTCCATCGTGCCGTCGGCGTCGAGGATCGCCTCTCGGAAGAAGTCTTCCGGCTGCTGCTTCCAGATCTCCGCACGGGTGTCGTTGAAGACCTCCTGCAGCGCTTCGATGCGTTCGACGTCGAACCGGCGGCAGAAGTCCCCGGCCGTCGTCGGATCGGGAATCCGCCGGGCCCCGAGGGCGTCCAAGTAGCCCTCGTCGTTCCGCAGGAGTTCCAGGTGCTCGAGCCTCGTGCCGCCAGCCACCCCCACGGCCTCGACGACCCGACCCCGGTGGTCGACTTCATCATCCGGCGCGCCTCGGCCGCCCAGTAATGGGTAGTCGCAGCCAGGGGCGGCCCGTCTGCTTTTTGGGGGGGTGTAAATCGCCGATTACCCAGTCTGCCGCCCTCCGCGGCCGGCATAGCCGTGTTAACTGATACGCCCGCCGCCGAAAGATTGCCGGCACCCACGATTCAAGCCATAGTGTGCACGGTGAATTTTGAGCCTCCGGTGCGGCCGCACCAACCCGGGGATCCCCCATGCGCTCCCTGTTCGGTTGGCAATCGCGGTCCAGCAACGCTCCGGGCGAGCGGCGGAGGCGTCGCAGTCCGACCCGAGCGAGCGCTGGGATAGAGCCGCTGGAGCAGCGTCGCCTGCTCGCGGCCGACAGCGGCCGCGAGGTTGTGCTGATCGACTCGGCGCTCCTGGCGAGCATTCCCCAGGAAGAGCTCGCGGGGTCGCTCGTCGTTTCCGTCGACGCCGGTCGCGATGCCGTCGCCCAGATCTCGACGGCCCTGGCAGGGCTTTCCAATGTCGATGTCGTTCGCGTCATCTCCCACGGCAGCGACGGCAGCCTCTGGTTCGGCGACCAGCGGATCGACGCGGCCACGCTCGCCGCCCGGGCCGACGAGGTCGCCGGCTGGCGGCGGTCGCTCGCCGCCGACGGCGACATCCTGCTCTACGGCTGCTCGGTCGCGAGCACCGACCTCGGCCGCGACTTCGTCCGCGAACTGGCCGGCCTCACCGAGGCGGACGTCGCCGCGAGCAGCAACGTCACCGGTGCGGGCGGCGACGAGACGCTCGAATTCAACGCGGGCGACGTGACGGCCGCCCTGCGGGCGTCGGCCGCGAGCTACCTGCAGGCGGGCATGTCGCTCGAGGCCTACACGATCAACCAGCAGATCACGAGCTGGACGAACAACATGAACGGCACCGCGACCATCCGCATGTCGTTCGATCTCCGCGGGCAGTTCTATTACGCCGGCGGACACCTGTCGAACTTCGGCTGGGTCTACATGTACGTCAACGGCCAGGAGGTGGCCGAGCTGTACGAGGTGGTCGGAAACGGCAAGGCAATCGCCGCCACGGTCCCGCTCAGGCTTGGCAACAACGAGATCTCGGTCAGCGCCCGTCGGGGTTTTCCCACGACCTGGCAGGAGCCGGACCCCATCGATCTGCCGATCGAGGCTCCCTACTACCTCGGCATGCCATCCACGCTCACGGTGCCCGTGGGCCAATGGCAGAACCAGATGTACGTGGTCAGCAATGCCTTCGGCACGCCCACGATCCGCTATTCGGCCACCAACCTTCCGCGGGGCGTGACGATCGACTCCCGCGGCGTGATCCTCGGCATCCCCGAGACCGGCACAGCTGGCGTCTACAACGTCGTGCTGCAGGCGACCAACGGCTTCGCGACCGCCACGCACAACATGACGGTCACCGTCACGAACCAGGCGCCGAGCTTCACAAGCACGACGCCGGCGGTGCTCTCCGGGGCCGCGGAAGACACGGACTTCACGATCACCCATGCCGCGCTCGCCGCAGCGCTCGACGAATCCGACCCGAACAACGACCCGCTCTCGTTCCGGATCGAGTCGCTGCTCGGGGGCACGCTCACGAAGAACGGCAGCCCCGTCGCGGCCGGCTCCACGCTGCTCGGCCCCGGCGAGAGCCTCGTCTGGACACCGCCGCCCACCGTGAACGGCACGCTCGACGCCTTCACCGTGAAGGTCTCCGACGGCGCCCTCTTCTCCGCCACGGCGAAGACCGTGCGGGTCTCCATCGGAGCCGTCAATGATCGGCCGACGTTCTCCCAGTTCTCGGGCCCCGTGGCTTCGGGCAACGAAGACACCGTGATCCCGATCTCGCTGGCCGCGCTGCTCGGAAGCGGTGATGAGGCCGACATCGACGGCAGCGTGACCGCGTTCGTCGTGAAGTCGGTCACCACCGGCACGCTCCGGATCGGCACGAGCGATGCCTCCGCGACCCCCTGGAACGCCACGACCAACGCCGCGGTCACGAGCAGCCTCAACGCCTACTGGACACCCGCCCCCAACGCCAACGGTGCCCAATCGGCCTTCACGGCGGTGGCCCGCGACGACGGCGGCCTGGAATCGCTCACGCCGGTGCAGGCGGTCGTCTCCGTCGTCGCAGTCAACGATGCTCCCACGCTCACGAGCGTGGCCATCATCTCGGGGGCCACCGCCAGCGACCCCTTTGAGATCACGTACGCGACGCTCGCCAACGCGGCCAACGCCGCCGACGTCGATGCCGACCCGACCGCCTTCCGGATCGAGGCCATCTCCACTGGCTCGCTCGACAAGTGGAGCGGCTCGGCCTGGACGGCCGTGACCGCCGGCACCACGCTCATCGCTGCCGGTGAAAAACTCCGCTGGACACCGGCCGCTGGCACCTCCGGCCTGCGAAATGCGTTCACCGTCCGGGCCTGGGACGGCCAGGCAGCCTCCGCAACGGCCATCCAGGTCCGCGTCGACGGCGACGTCTGGCGGGTGCGGCCATGGACCGACGCCGCGTCGAGCGGCATCTCCACGCTCTCCAACTACACGCATGCCTACAGCTTCGGCGCGGCCGGCAGTTTTGCCGTCAACGGTCTGACCTTCACGGGCCTCTCCGGGACGAACCCGGCAGTCACGGGCCGACTGTCCACGACCGGCTTCGGCGGCGTGGTCACCAACGACGCCAACTCCCTCGCCGACGCGTCCCGGAGCCTCGCGAATGACGCGGTCAGCACGTCGGCGTCTTCTGCGTCGGTCACGCTCCGCGGCCTCGCGCCCGGCGGCCGCTACGTCCTCTCGCTCTACACCGTGGGCCGCGACACCACCGCACGGCTCGCCACGCTCTCGTCGGCGATGGGCCAACTCACGGTCGACCAGAACGCACTCGGCACCGACAACGGCGTCCGCATCGACTACCAGTATCTGGCCGACGCCTCAGGGTCGGTGACGATCTCGCTCGCCGTGCCGTCGGCGGCGTTCAGCCTCTATGGCCTGGCCAACCGCGAGGTGGCACCGGCCATCGGCCTCTACGCTCCGTCGGCCCTCACGTACGACGCGGCGCCGAAGCCGTTCCAGGCCTACGCCTCAGCCGCCAATCCGCTCCCCTTCATCTCGGCCGGCACGCTCCACTCGGTCGTGCTCAGGTCCGACGGCACCGTGTCGGCCTTCGGCACCAACCAGGACGGCCAGACGAACGTCCCCGCGGGCCTCGCGAACGTCGTGGCCGTGTCGGCGGGTGGCTACCACACGATGGCCCTCACGTCGGCCGGCACGGTCGTGGCATGGGGCAACAACTACGCGTCGCAGTCCACCGTGCCGGCAGGCCTCTCGAACGTGGTCGCGATCGCGGCCGGCGGGTCGCACAGCCTGGCCCTCAGGAACGACGGGACCGTCGTCGCCTGGGGATCGAACTCCGGCGGTCAGACGAACGTGCCCGCCGGCCTCACCGGCGTCGTGGCGATCGCCGCCGGCTCGACCCACAGCCTCGCGCTCAAGGGCGACGGCACGGTCGTCGCCTGGGGCTACGGCTTCTACAACTACGCCACGCCCCCCGCCGGGCTCACCGACGTGGTGGCGATCTCGGCCGGCGAGTGGCACAGCCTTGCCCTCAAGAGCGACGGCACGGTCGTCGCCTGGGGCAACAACGGCTCCTTCCAGTGCAACGTGCCGGCCGGCCTCAAGGGCGTCGTGGCGGTCTCCGCTGGCACCGGCCACTCGATCGCACTCAAGGCCGACGGCACGGTCGTGGCCTGGGGCGACCGCGACAACTACGGCTCCACGGTGATTCCGGCCGGTCTGTCAGGCGTGGTGGCCATCGACGCGGGCTCCGAGCACTCGATCGCCCTGAAGAGCGATGGCACGGTCGTGACGTTCGGCTGGACCCGGTTCGGCCAGCAATATATTCCCAATTCCACGGGCACGCTCGTTCAGGTCTCCGCCGGCGTGAATCACACCCTGGCTCTGAGAATCGACGGGAGCGTCGTCGCCTGGGGTGCCAACTACCAGGGCCAACTCAACGTGCCGGCTGGGCTCACGGGCGTCGCCGCCGTACAGGCCGGGAACAATTTCTCAGTCGCTCTCAAGGGCGACGGCACGGTCGTCGCGTGGGGCTACAACCAGAGTGGCCAGCGGAACGTCCCCCCGGGCCTGGCCGACGTGGTGAAGATCTCGGCCACGGGCGACCACGTCCTGGCCCTGAAGCGCGACGGCACGGTCGTGGCGTGGGGCAACAACCAGTACGGTCAGACCAACGTGCCGAGCGGCCTGACGGACGTCGTCGACATCGCCGCGGGCGGCGACCGCAGCCTGGCGTTGAGGCGGGACGGCACGGTCGTGGGCTGGGGGAACTACGGCAACCAGTGGTTGCCGGCGGGCCTGGCCGGCATCAAGGCGATCTCCTGCGGTGATCTCTTCGCCCTGCTCCTGAAGAACGACGGCACGGTCCTCGCCTACGGCTACAACAACCACGGCGTAGCGACCGTCCCCGCTGGACTCACCGGCGTCGTCGCCATCGACGCTGGCTATCAGCACGCCCTGGCGCTCAAGGCGGACGGCACGGTCGTGGGCTGGGGCAACGCTGCGTGGGGCGTGACCACGCCGCCCGACTCCACCCGCGGCGTCGGCGTGGTGGCGGTCATCGCCGGATCGAGCACGTCCTACGCCCTCAAGTCGGACGGCACGGTCATTGGCTGGGGCTTGGACGCCGGCGACAACCAGCCGCCGGCCGTCGGCCTGGCCGGCCGCATGACGCCGATCCTCAATAGCTACACCTACAGCTACCAGGGCCGCGGCTCGACAGCGTACGCCGCCTCGGCCACGGCCCCGACCAACGCGGGCGACTACACCGTCACGGCGACGGCCACGGGTTCGGGCAACACGGTGAGCGTGAGCAGGGACTTCACGATCGCCAAGGTGACACCGGCCCCCTTCTACTACACCCGGACCAACACGATCACCTACGGCGCATCGCTTACGTCCCAGCAGGTCGACACGCTGCCCGCGTGGTGGTGGAACCAAGGCACGTTCACGCAGATCCCCGGCACGACGACCTTTTTCCCTACGATCGGCACGGTCCTGCCCGCCGGCACCCACACGCTCCAACTCACATTCGTCCCGACCGACTCGGTCAACTTCAACCCGGCCGTCGCCACGAGCACGATCACCGTGCAGAAGGCCACGGTTGCGGCCGGCAGCATCACGCTCACCCCGCCCGCGAGCCTCACCTACACGGGTGAGGCCAAGGCCTACACCGCGTCCGCCACGGGCGTGGCAGGCTTCACCTACAGCTACTCGGGTCGCGCCGGCACCGTCTACGGCCCGAGCAGCGTGGCGCCGACCTATGCCGGAGACTACACCGTCACCGCCACGGTCGCCGATCCCAATTCCCAGGGCTCGAAGAGCCTCGACTTCACGGTCGCCAAGGTCGTACCCGTGATCACGGCTGTGCCGACCGCGACGGCCCTCACATTCGGCCAGACGCTCGCCTCGTCGACGCTCTCCGGCGGCACCGCGAGCGTGCCTGGCAGTTTTGCGTTCCGCGACAGCACGCTGCAGGTCAACGCAGCCGGCTCGATCCCGCAGGACTTCGTGTTCACACCGACCGACACGGTGAACTACGCGACGGTTGCGGGCACGGTGTTCGTCAATGTCTCGGCGCTCGCCATCGCAGCAGGCGCGTTCACGTTCTCGGCCCCGGGTAGTCTCGTCTACAGCGGCACACCGAAGACACACTCGGCGACGGCAGCCGGCCCGTCGGGAACGCTCTACGGGATGAGCTATTCGTACGCCGGCATCGGCGGCACGACCTACGGCCCGTCGACCACGGCCCCAACGAACGCCGGCTCCTATGCGGTGACGGCGACGCTCACCGGCTCGAACTTCACCGGCAGCGCCACCCGCACCTTCACGATCACGCAGGCCGTGCCCACGGTAACCTGGGCCACGCCGGCGAACATCGCCTACGGCACGGCGCTCTCCGCCACGCAGCTGAGCGCCACCGCGAGCGTGGCCGGAAGTTTCACCTACACGCCGGCGTCCGGCACGGTGCTCGCCGCCGGAGCCCGCACGCTCGAGGCCGTGTTCACGCCAACCGACACGGTGAACTACGCGTCGGTCACGACGACCAGGCCCCTGCAGGTCACCACGACGTCGCTGCCGATCTCGCTCGTGCCACCGCCGCTGGTCTACGACGGCACGGCCAAGGGGTACGTCGTGTCGCAGATGGCGTACCTCTCGAGTGGCTGGGATCACTCGGTCGCGCTCAACACGAATGGCACGGTCACCGCCTTCGGCAGCAATTCGGATGGTCAGACCAGCGTGCCAGCCGGACTCTCCGGCGTCGTGCAGGTGTCCGCGGGCGCTTACCATTCGGTCGCGGTGAAGTCGAACGGGACGCTCGTCACCTGGGGATCCAACAGCTGGTCGCAGGGCTCAGGCGCCGTGCTGAATCTGCCGTACACAGGCCCCGGTTGGACCGCGATCACGCAACGCGATGTGATCACCAACGCCACAGCCGCTGCCGCGGGCGGGGTGCTGACCGTCGTTCTTCGGACTGACGGCACGGTCACGGTCTTGGGCGACAGCTACGAAACGTCGGCGGTCAACGTTCCGGCCGGACTGTCTGGCGTGACCGCCGTCGCCGCGGGTTGGGAGCATGCCGTAGCGCTCAAGGCAGACGGCACGGTCGTGGCCTGGGGAGAAAACGTTCACGGCCAGACGAACGTACCCGCCGGCCTGTCGGGGGTCGTCGCGATCGCAGCCTGGGGCAATCACACGCTCGCCCTCAAGTCGGATGGCACGGTGGTGGCTTGGGGCAACAACTCCGCGCGGCAGACAACGGTGCCGGCCGGCCTGAGCGGAATCGTGGCGATCACGGCGGCATTCAGTTCGTCGTTCGCCCTGAAGGCCGACGGCAGCGTCATCGGCTGGGGGTCGATGTCCCCGGTCTCGGCCTTCAGGCAGGTCGCCGCTCCCGGCAGCGGCGTCGTCGCGTTTTCATCCGACGCCAATGGAAACCTGCGGCTCCTCAAGTCCGACGGTACGGTCACCACCGTGGACGGCACCAGCCTCGCCACGGGGATCGGCTTCCCCGCCCACAGCGTCAGCTACGTCGGCAGGGCAGGCACCATCTACGCGGCGAGTGCAACCCCGCCGACGAATGCCGGCAGCTACGCCGTCACGGTCACCTCGACCGACCCCAACTACTCCGCCAGCCGCACGGTCGACTTCACGATCGCGAAGGCCACGCCCACGATCACGACGCTGCCTCAGGCCGCGATCATCACGGAAGGCCAGGACCTCTCGGCAGCCATCCTCGATGGCGGCGTGGGCAGCGTGCCCGGCACGTTCGCCTTCACGTCGCCCGGGTTTGTCCCCTCGGCCGGCTCGACGACCCAGGAGATCACGTTCACCCCGACCGACTCGGTCAACTACGCGAGCGTGACCGCGACGGTGACGGTGCGGTCCCAGGGCGCGTCCGCGGCCGTGCCGACGATCCTCACGCCGCCCACGGCTGCGGCCATCACCTTCGGCCAGCGGCTCCAGGTCTCCACACTTTCCGGCGGCGTGGCAAGCGTGCCGGGCACGTTCGTCTATTCCTCGCGGCTGACCGTGCCGAACCCCGGCACCGCGCGGCAGAGCGTGACGTTCGTGCCCGACGACATCGCCAGCTACGCGGCGGTCACGATCCTCGTGCCGCTCACGGTCTACGACGGCGTCGCCAGCCCGCTGAACGTGTCGCTCGTGCCGCCCGCGAGCCTCACGTACGACGGGTCGCCGAAGGCGTTTCGCGTGGCCCGCGGCTCGCTCGTGTCGTCCGGCAACTACGGCCATTTCCTGGTCGTGAAGTCCGACGCCACGGTTGGGGCGTTCGGCGACAACTCCGCGGGCCAGCTCAACGTGCCCGCCGGCCTCACCGGCGTCGTGGCCGTGGCCGCCGGCGAGGGCTCCGCGATGGCGCTCAAGGCGGACGGCACCGTCGTCGAGTGGGGCTCGTTGTGGATGGGCGCCGCGCCGGCCGGCCTGTCGGGCGTGGTTGCCATTGCCCGCGGCACCAGCCACGCCCTCGCGCTCAAGGCGGATGGCACGGTCGTGGCTTGGGGATACAACGGCTCCGGTCAGTGCAACGTGCCGGCTGGGCTCACCGGCGTCGTGGCCATCGCCGGATCCGTGTCGAGTTCCTTCGCACTGAAGTCAGACGGCACCATCGTGGCCTGGGGCGCAAACGCCTACGGACAGCTGGACATTCCGGCTGGCCTGTCCGGCGTGGTGGCCCTGAGCACGAGCTCCTACGGCCCGATCGCGGCCCTCAAGTCTGACGGCACGGTGGTGTGCTGGGGCAAGAACGACAAGGGCCAGGCGACCGTGCCGGCGGGCCTCTCCGGTGTGGTGGCCGTGGCGGCGGGCGAGAACCATACGGTCGCCCTCAAGTCCGACGGCACGGTCGTGGCCTGGGGTGACGGCACGAGTTTCACGCCCACCGGCTGGAACGGGAATCTCGTGCCCTGGAACCTCGCGAACGTCGTCGCGATCGATGCGAGCAGCGATGCGACGTATGCGATCCGGGCGGACGGTTCGGTGGTGTGGTGGGGGCAGCGCAGCAGCTACGGTGCCGCCCGGGTCAACGGCGAGATCTACCGCACCCCGTCCGGTGCCGGGGTATCGGTGCCCGAAATCACGCCGCTGCTGGCGGCTGACTCCGCCGGCTTTGCCTTCTCGACGACCTACGCGGGCCGCGAGAGCACGACCTACTCCGCCACAGCCACGCCTCCGACCGAACCGGGCGACTATTCCGTCACGGTGACCGGCACCGATCCCGACTTCGCCGCCACGAAGACACTCGCCTTCACGATCGCCAAGGCCACGCCCACGATCACCGCGGCGCCGACGGCCGCCGGTATCACGTTCGGCGAGTCGCTCGCCTCCGCGGCCCTGAGCGGCGGCGGAGCCAGCGTCGCCGGGTCGTTCGCCTTCGCCGCCCCGGGGACGATCCCCAACGCCGGCACGGCATCGCAGACGGTCGTGTTCACGCCGGCCGACGCGGTCCGTTACCTGCCGGTCGCGCTGAACGTCTCCGTGGCGGTGGCCCAGGCCACGCCCACGCTCGTCACGCTCCCCACGGCCGCCACGATCGCCTACGGCCAGACGCTCGCATCCGCGGTCCTCGGCAGCGGCCTGGCCAGCGTGCCCGGCGTGTTCGCGTTCACGGCCCCGGGCACGGCACCCACGGCCGGCACTGCGGCCCGGAGCGTGACGTTCACGCCGACCGACACGGTGAACTACGCCCCCATCACGGCGAGTGTGGACGTGCTCGTGATCCGGGCCACGCCCAGCGTGAGCGTCTCGCCCACGTCCACGTCGATCCGCGCGGGCCAGTCGCTCGCGAACGCGATTCTTTCCGGCGGCACGGCCAGCGTGCCCGGCACGTTCGCCTTTGCCGACACGTCGCTCGCCCCGTCCTCCGGCACGGCGAGCCAGGACGTCGTCTTCACGCCGACCGACTCTGCGAACTACGCCCCGGTCACGCTCGGCGTCGCCGTGCGCGTCCGGTCCTTCGATCCGGGTGATGTCGCGGACATCGCCGGCGAGGCGGGCGGCGTTGCGAACGCTGCCGCCGGCTTCGACGCGGTCGGCAACGTGCTCGACGGGCAGTCGAACTACGACGGCACGGCGATCACCGTCACGGCCGTCACGGGCCCGGGCGGCGCCGGCACAGTCGGCTCGGCCCTGGCGGGCACCTACGGTTCGCTGACCCTTCGCTCTGACGGCAGCTACGTCTACGTCGTCAACGACACGAATCCCACCGTCCAGGCACTCCCGCTCGGCGCGACGCTGCAGGACGACTTCTCCTACACCGTGGCCAGCGCCACCGACTCGGCCACCGCCGCGCTGCGGGTGACGGTGTACGGCGGCAACGACGCCCCCACGTTCTCCGCGTTGGGCGGCAGCCCGCTCAAGACCGTGAACGAGGACACCGAAGTCTCGATCACGTTTGCCGAGTTGCGGGCCGCCGGAAACGAGACGGATCTCGACGGCATGGTGGTGGCGTTCGTCGTCACGAGCCTCGCCGGCGGAACGCTGCGAATCGGTGCCGACGCTGTATCGGCCCTGCCCTGGGACGCCGACTCGAACAGCCGCATCGATGCCACCCAGAACGCCTACTGGACGCCGGCCGCTGACTTGAGCGGCACGCTGCCGGCGTTCGCCATCGTCGCCCGCGACGACGGAGGCTCAGACTCGCCGACGCCGGTCACCGTCCAGATCGCCGTGACGCCCGTCAATGACGCACCCGCCCTGACGCCGGTCGAGATCACGTTCATCGACACGATCGCTGCCGACAGTTTCGCGCCGGTCTCCGGCACATTCGCGGCGAGCGACGTCGACGTCGACAGCCTGACCTTTGGCGTCACTGGCGTAACGCCGGCCGGTGACGTCGTCACGCAGACCGGCAGCTACGGCACGCTCGTCGTCAATCGGCTCACCGGCGCATACGCGTTCACGCCGAACGCCACCGGGATCAATGCCGCCACCACCGCGGTGAGCGAGACCTTCCCGATCGTCGTCAGCGACGGCGCAGCCACGACCGCCGCCCTGCTCACGATCTCGATCGCCGCGACCGACGACCGGCCGACGCTCTCGGCGGTCGAGTCGCACGCAACCCCGGGCACCGAGGACACGGCCACCGAGGTCAGCTTCGCCGACCTGCTCGCGGCCGGCAACGAGGCGGATGTGGACGGCACCGTCACGGCGTTCGTCGTCACCGAGGTGAAGAGTGGCCGACTGGTGATCGGTAGTTCCGCCGCCACGGGCACGGAGTGGAACGCCACGACCAACCACCTGATCACTAGCACCCTGAAGGCCTTCTGGACGCCGGACACCAATGCGTTCGGTCTGCTGGACGCCTTCTCGGTCATCGCCCGCGACGACGGCGGCAACGAGTCCACCACGCCGTTCGTGTATCGCGTGTCGGTCGCCTCTGCGAACGACGCACCGTCGCTCACCTCATTCCCGCTGGTGGTCGGCACGACCGCCGAAGACACGCAGGCGGAACTCACGTTCGCCGCGCTGGCGGCGGTGGGCGACGAGGCCGACATCGACGGCACGGTCACGGCCTTCGTCGTCACTGCAGTAGCCAGCGGCACACTCAGGATCGGGGCAACCGCAGCCACGGCCTCTCCCTGGGACTCCGCCACCAATGCGGTGGTCACGACCGGCCTGCAGGCCTATTGGACTCCGGCCGCCAACGCCTCGGGCACGCTCACCGCCTTCTCGGTCGTCGCCCGCGACGACGGCGGTCTTGATTCCCCCATTGCCGTGCCGGTCTCGGTGCTCGTCTCGGCGGTGAACGACCCGCCGGTCAATACGGTGCCGGCGGCGCAGACCGTGAACGAGGACACCGATCTCGTCTTTTCGGCTGCGAGCGGCAACGCCATCTCGGTGGCCGACCTGGATCTCGGAAGTCTGCCTGCGGAGGTCACGCTCACCGCGACGAACGGTGTCCTGACGCTCGGTAGCACAACGGGCCTCACGTTCACGACCGGCGACGGCACGGCGGATGCAACGCTCGTCTTCACTGGCGCGCGAGCCGACGTGAACGCCGCCCTCGCAGGCCTCACCTATCGGCCGACCTCCAACGTCTACGGCGACGCTCTCCTCACGGTCACCACGTCCGACCAAGGAGGTTCCGGTTCCGGCGGCCCGCTTGCCGACACCGACACGGTGGCGATCACGGTCCTCAGCGTCAACGACACGCCCACCGACATCACGCTGACAGGTAGCGCTGTTGCCGAGAATGCCGCCAGCGGCACCACGGTCGGCACGCTCGCAACCACGGACGTCGATACTGGCGACACGTTCACCTACACGCTCGTCGCCGGCACCGGCGACACCGACAACGCCGCATTCGCGGTCGACGGCAGCACGCTCAAGACCACTGCCGCGTTCGACTTCGAAGCCAGGAGTAGCTACACCGTCCGCGTCCGATCGGCCGACGCCAACGGCCTCTTCACCGAGAAGGCCTTCACGATCTCGGTCACGAACGTCAACGAGGTGCCGACCGATATCGGCCTCACGGCAATCACGGTCGCCGAGAACGCTCCCGGCGGCACCACGGTGGGCACGCTCTCCACGACCGACGTCGATGCCGGCGACACGTTCACCTATGCGCTGGTCATCGGTTCTGGCGCGCTCGACAACGCCGTGTTCGTGATCGACGGCAACACGCTCAAGACCGCTGCGGTCTTCGACTTTGAGATGAGGAATGCCTTCAGCGTCCTTATCCGCTCGACCGACGCGAATGGCTTCTACGTCGAAAACATCTTCACGATCATTGTCACGAACGTCAACGAGGCGCCGACCGACATCACGCTCTCCGGCAGCACCGTTGCCGAGAACGCTGCCAGCGGCACGACGGTCGGCACGCTCTCGACGACCGACGTCGACGCCGGAGACACCTTTACCTACTCATTCGTCTCCGGAACCGGCGACACGGACAACGCGTTCTTCGCGATCGACGGCGGCACGCTCAAGACCACCGCCTCGTTCGACTTCGAGGCCAAGGGCAGCTACACCGTCCGCATCCGCTCCACCGACGCCAATGGCCTCTCGTTCGCGAAGCCGTTCACGATCTCGGTCACCAATGTGAACGAGGTGCCGACCGAGATCACGCTCTCCGGCAGCAATGTTGCCGAGAACGCCGCCAGCGGCACCACGGTCGGCACGCTCGCAACCACGGACGTCGACACTGGCGACACGTTCACCTACTCGCTGGTCGCCGGCACCGGCGACACCGACAACGCCGCCTTCACGATCGACGGCAGCACGCTCAAGACCGCCGCCGCGTTCGACTTCGAAGCCAGGAGTAGCTACACCGTCCGCGTCCGATCGGCCGACGCCAACGGCCTCTTCACCGAGAAGGCCTTCACGATCCTGGTGGCCGATGTCAACGAGACGCCGTCCGACATCGGCCTCACGGCCAACACGGTCGCCGAGAACGCCCCCAGCGGCACCTCGATCGGCACACTCTCCACGACCGACGTCGACCTTGGCGACACCGTTACCTACTCGCTCGTCTCGGGTGGAGGCGACGCCGACAACGGCTCCTTCTCGATCGATGGCGGCACGCTCAAGACCACCGCCTCGTTCAACTTCGAGACCAAGAGCAGTTACACCGTCCGCGTCCGTTCGACCGACGCAGACGGCCTGTTCACCGAGAAGGTCTTCGCGATCACGGTGACGAACGTCAACGAAGCCGCGACCGACATCACACTCCCCGAGAGCACCGTCGCCGAAAACGCTGCCAGCGGCGCCGCCGTGGGCACGCTTGCCAGTACGGACGTCGATACTGGCGACACGTTCACCTACACGCTCGTCTCCGGCTCCGGCGACACCGACAACGCCGCCTTCGCAATCGACGGCAACACGCTGAAGACCGACGCCTCGTTCGACTTCGAGACCAAGGGCAGCTACACCGTCCGTGTCCGCTCGACTGACGCGGACGGCCTCTCGTTCGAGAAGGCCTTCACGATCACGGTCACGAACGTGAACGAGGCGCCGACCGGCATAACGCTCTCCGGGAGCACCATCGCCGAAAATGCCGCCAGCGGCACGACGGTCGGCTCGCTCCTCACGACGGATATCGATGCCGGCGACACGTTCACCTACACGCTGGTCACCGGTGCCGGCGACACCGACAACGCCGCCTTCGCAATCGACGGCAGCACGCTGAAGTCCGCTGCCTCGTTCGACTTCGAAACCAAGGACAGCTACACCGTCCGCGTTCGCTCGACCGACGCCAACGGCCTGTTCACCGAGAAGTCCTTCTCGATCACGGTCACGAACGTCAACGAGGCCCCGACCGACATCTCACTCTTCGGCAGCACGGTCGCCGAGAATGCTGCCAGCGGCACTGCCGTGGGCACGCTTGCCAGTACGGACGTCGACGCCGGCGACACGTTTACCTATTCGCTCGTCTCCGGCACCGGCGACGCCGACAACGGATCCTTCTCGATCGATGGCGGCGCGCTCAAGACCACCGCCTCGTTCAACTTCGAGACCAAGAGCAGCTACACCGTCCGCGTCCGCTCGACCGACGCAGACGGCCTGTTCACCGAGAAGGTCTTCGCGATCACGGTGACGAACGTCAACGAAGCCGCGACCGACATCGGCCTCACGGCCAACACGGTCGCCGAGAACGCCCCCAGCGGCACCTCGATCGGCACACTCTCCACGACTGACGTCGACGCCGGCGACACGTTTACCTATTCGCTCGCCTCCGGCTCCGGCGACACCGACAACGCCGCCTTCCCGCCTCGTTCAACTTCGAGACCAAGAGCAGCTACACCGTCCGCATCCGATCGACCGACGCGAATGGCCTGTTCACCGAGAAGTCCTTTGTGATCACGGTCACAAACGTGAACGAGGCACCGACCGGCGTCACGCTCTCCGGGAGCACCATCGCTGAGAATGCCGCCAGCGGCACGACGGTCGGCTCGCTCCTCACGACGGATATCGATGCCGGGGACACGTTCACCTACGCGCTGGTGGTCGGGGCTGGCGATACCGATAACGCGTTCTTCGCGATCGACGGGAGTGTGCTCAAGACCGCCGCTTCTTTCGACTTCGAGACGAAGAGCGATTGCACGGTTCGCGTTCGCTCGACCGACGCCAACGGCCTGTTCACTGAGAGCGTCTTTGTGATCACGGTCACGAACGTGAACGAGGCGCCGACCGGCGTCACGCTCTCCGGGAGCACCATCGCCGAGAATGCCGCCAGCGGCACGACGGTCGGCTCGCTCCTCACCACGTGTGCTCAAGACCGCCGCTTCTTTCGACTTCGAGACGAAGAGCGGTTGCACGGTTCGCGTTCGCTCGACCGACGCCAACGGCCTGTTCACCGAGAAGTCCTTCTTGATCACGGTCACGAACGTCAACGAGGCCCCGACCGACATCTCACTCTCCGGCAGCACGGTCGCCGAGAATACTGCCAGCGGCACCACGGTCGGCACGCTCGCAACCATGGACGTCGATACTGGCGACACGTTCACCTACACGCTCGTCGCCGGAACCGGCGACACCAACAACGCCGCCTTCGCAATCGACGGCAGCACGCTGAAGTCCGCCGCCTCGTTCGACTTTGAGACCAAGAGCAGCTACACCGTCCGCGTCCGCGTGACCGACGCGAATGGCCTGTTCACCGAGAAGTCCTTTGTGATCACGGTCACAAACGTGAACGAGGCACCAACCGACGTCACGCTCTCCGGGAGCACCGTCGCCGAGAATGCCGCCAGCGGCACGACGGTCGGCACGCTCGCTACGACGGACGTGGACAGCGGTGACACGTCTACCTACACGCTCGTCGCCGGCACCGGCGACACCGACAACGGCTCCTTCTCGATCGATGGCGGCACGCTCAAGACCGCCGCCTCGTTCGACTTCGAGACCAAGGGCAGCTACACCGTCCGTGTCCGCTCGACTGACGCGGACGGCCTGTTCACCGAGAAGTCCTTTGTGATCACGGTCACGAACGTGAACGAGGCGCCGACCGGCGTCACGCTCTCCGGGAGCACCATCGCCGAGAATGCCGCCAGCGGCACGACGGTCGGCTCGCTCCTCACCACCACTGAGAGCGTCTTCGCGATTGCGGTGACGAACGTCAACGAGGGTCCGGCCGACATTGTCCTGACGGGCAACACGGTCGCCGAGAACACCACGAGTGGCACCGTGGTCGGCTCGCTTGCCACAACGGACGTCGACGTCGGCGACACGTTCACCTACACGCTCGTGTCCGGCACCGGCGACACCGACAACGGCTCCTTCTCGATCGATGGCGGCACGCTCAAGACCACCGCCTCGTTCAACTTCGAAACCAAGAGCAGCTACACCGTCCGCATCCGATCGACCGACGCAAATGGCCTGTTCACCGAGAAGTCCTTTGTGATCACGGTCACGAACGTGAACGAGGCGCCGACCGGGGTCACGCTCTCCGGGAGCACCATCGCCGAGAATGCCGCCAGCGGCACGACGGTCGGCTCGCTCCTCACGACGGATATCGATGCCGGCGACACGTTCACCTACACGCTCGTGTCCGGTGCCGGCGACACCGACAACGCCGCCTTCACAATCGACGACGGCGTGCTCAAGACCGCCGCCTCGTTCGACTTCGAAACCAAGGACACCTACACCGTCCTCGTCCGCTCGACTGACGCCAATGGGCTCACCACCGAGAAGCCGTTCATGATCTCGGTCACCAACGTCAACGAGGCCCCAAGCCAAATCTCGCTGACGAACGCGACGATCGCCGAGAACGCAGTGAGCGGCACTACGGTCGGTACGCTTGCCACGACGGACGTCGACGCCGGCGACACGTTCACCTACATGCTCGTCTCCGGCTCCGGCGACGCCGACAACGTGTTCTTCGTGATTGACGGCAACACGCTCAAGACCGCAGCCTCTTTCGACTTCGAGGCCAAGAACGCGTACAGCGTCCGGGTCCGCTCGACCGACGCAGACGGCCTGTTCACCGAGACGTCGTTCGCGATCACGGTGACGAACGTCAACGAACCGGCGACGATCGGGCTCCCCGATCCGTTCCTGAACGAGGTCGTCGAAGACGTGGCCGTGAACGTCGCTGGATTCCTGTCCACAACGGGCACGTTCTCGGTGGTCGATCCCGATGCGGGCGAGTCGACGTTCGCCACGACGTTAGCCGTGCCGGTCGATCAGGCAAATCTGGGCGATCTCTCCGTCGCAGCCGACGGGGCCTACGTCTACTCTGTCCGAAACTCGCTCGCGGCGGTGCAGGCCATCCGCGCGGGAGAGACCGTCATCGACCGGTTCATCGTGCGGTCCGCGGACGGCACCACACGGCTCGTCTCGTTCCGCATTGCCGGGGCGTCCGACACGCTGGCCGGTGCCGTGGCCGACGGCTACCTGCGAAACGCCCGCGTGTTTGCCGACGCCAACGCCAATGGCCAGCTCGATTGGATCGATGCGGGATCGCTCAACGGTGTCTGGGGCACCGGGGAGGGCGAAGCCTGGACCACGACCGACAATACCGGCAACTTCTCCTTCGACTTCGGCAGCACCACGGCCAGGCTCGTCACGGTGGGCGGTATCGACATCTCGACGAACCTGCCCTTCGTCGGCTCGCTCCAGGCGCCCGCTGGATCGACGATCATTAACCCGCTGACCACGCTCGTCGCCGCGACCCTCGCCCACAACACGACCATGTCGGTCACAGACGCCGCCGCAGCCGTCGCTGCGGCCCTGGGCCTGCCGCAGGCGCTCGACCTGACGACCTACGACCCGCTGGCTCAGGCGGCCGGCGATCCGGTGGCGCTCGTGGTGCAAAAGGCGGCGGCCGGAGTGGCCAACGTCATCGTCGCCACGGTCACCAACGGCATCGATACCGACGCGGTCCTGGAGAACCTGGCGGAACTGGTCACGGCGCCGAACCCCGGCCCGGTCAACCTACAGGATTCGAGCGTCCTCGCCTCGGTCCTCACGGTCGACAACGGCGGCCAACAGATCCCACCGCCGGCCACGCTCGTCGCCGGGCTCGTCCTGGTGAACACGGCGATCTCGAACTCGCAGAGCCTCACCGAGATCGCCGAGACCCAGACGCTCGTCCAGGGCGGCACGCCCTTCACGGCTCCCGCCTTCACCTCGGCAGCCACGGCCGATTTCGCCGCGCAGACGCCGGGAAGCTTCCAGTTTACGGCCTCCGGTTATCCCTCGCCAACCTACAGCGTCGCTGGCAGCCTGCCTTCCGGGCTGTCGCTGGCGAGCAGCGGCCTGCTCTCCGGCACGCCCGCAGCCGGCACGGCGGGCACGTACGCCTTCACGGTCACAGCCACAAACGGCATCGCCCCAGCCGCGACCCAGGCGTTCACGCTCACAATCGCCCAGTCGGACGACGTCACCGTGAGCGTGGACCAGACAAATCGCGTCGCGATCTCGCTCGCTCCGCGCGGCGTGACCATCACCGATCTACACACGACCTACGACGCCCGCCGCCACGCTCTCACGATCACCATAGCGGGCCCGGACACGATGAGCGGCGGTGGCACGGGCATCGTGGTCGATGCCGCTGCCAAGACGGTCACCGTCAGGCTTGACGTGTTCCCCAACTTCGCCGGGCTCGTGCTCACGGGTAACGTCGGCACCGATTCGATCAGGATCGGTCGCCAGGGCGTCAACCTGGCCGCCGTGACGCGGGGCGCTGCAAGTCAGTCGTTCAGCATCGACACCGGCGTCGGCTCGGGTGATGCCATCATCCTGGGTGGGCCAGTTACCGCGAGGGCTGCGGGGGCGGTCTCACTCACGACGCGTGGCACCGGGGCGGGCGGCATCCGCCTTGCCGCCCCTGTCCGCACGCCGTCCGGTTCGCAGACCTATGGCGGCCCCACCACATTGGTCGGCAACCTCGCCCTCTACGCCGGCGGCGATCTCGTCTTCGGTGGTACGGTCGATGGCCGCCGCAGTCTGTCGCTGACGGCGGGCGGTGGCATCTCGTTCGCCGGGGCGGTTGGGGCGATCGCACCCCTCGCCGGCCTGACCGTCGCTCGGGCGGCCTCGGTGGCCGTGAACGACGGCCTGTCGTTGGATGGACAGGGCACTGCGGCTGGCTCAAACGGCCTGACCATCGGTAGCCGCGTCAACAACGTCGTGTTCGCGGCTCTGGGGGGAGCGGTTCGTACGATTAGAAACTTCTCGGGTGCCGGCATCCGGTTTTTGGGCGGCTCCACCGGTTCGGTGCTCACGGGGGTCACGAGTCGAAACAACGGCATCGGGATCAGCGTGGCTCCGGGGAACTACCGTGGCACCCGCATCTCAGGGAACGGCATCGAGGCCAGTCGCAGCGTGGGCGTGTCGCTCGATGGAGCGCGGAATCTGCTGGTTGGCGGGGCCAACTCGGACGGTGTCACCCTCGGCAACCGGATCACAGGCCGTTTGGCGACGGGCGAACGCTCGACCGGAATGGTGCTTCGAGGCAACCTCTTCGGGTCGCTGGTCCAGGGCAACACGATCCGGCACCACCTCGGGGACGGCCTGCGGCTCGTCGATGCCCGCGGGGTGACGATCGGCGGATCGGCCCAGGCTGTCGGCAACACGATCTCGATCAATGTCGGCGCCGGGATCAGTGTCACCGGCAACTGCGTCGGCTCGACGGCCCAAGGCAACACGGTGGGCTCGAATCTGAGGGGCAACGGCCAGCCGCGATCGCTCCGGGTCCGTTCCTAGCGGCTACGGCAGCGAGCCGAGTAGCAGGATTTCGGCGCCGTCGCGGAGGATACCGGCCAGGTAGCCGGAAGCCTCCTTCACGTCCTCGAGGCGGTCGAGGAACTCGCTCTCGGGCTGGTAGAGGTGCTGGATCACCACGCCATCGGCCTTAGCGATGATCTCGACCGGAACCTCCTCATGGAACGAGTCGGTGCGATCGTCGCCCGGGAGGTGCCTGGAGTTCACGCCGTAGGACCGCGGCTTCGTGCTGTAGAGACGGTTTCCATGCTCGTCGACGAGGAACACGATCACCGCCGCATGAAAGCCCGCCCCCTCGCTCTGCGACCAGGTGTGGGTTGCGACGTCGATCCGGCCTGTTCGCGAGAGGATCGCACGGCTCTCCATCCAGTGGCCACTGGCGAGCCGCTGGCCCCGGGAGAGGGTGATAGGCTTCTCCGGGACCGTGACGGACTCTGCCGCAGACGCGGCCACGGCCGGCGCGAGGGCCAGCACGAGCATCGAGATGAACGAAGCGGCCAGATGCATGGGTGGCTCCGGCGGAGCGACGCCGCACCGCGGCGTCGAGTATGAAAAGTAGCCGGAGGACGGAGGGGCGTCAAAGCAGGTTTGCGAGCGGCACCGCACAACATTTCCTCGGGAATCTCGTTCAATTGGGGGCAGGACTTCCGTGTGCGTGGAGAGCATGGTCATGCGATTCTCGAAACAGTCTTGGGGCAGACTTGTCATGCTCCTCGCCCTCGGCGGGCTGGCGGTGGACTGCCAACGAGGTGATCGCCGCCGCGCACGCCGAGGCGCGTAAGAGCATCACCGCGCGCATGTGGGTCTATCGGGGGATCACGGTACCGATCAACGCCTTTGACCTCACCGTCAGCCGGCACCGAGACGGACCAGAGATCTTCTTTCTGCAGGGATTCACCGGCAAGTTGATGGCCGACTGCTATTCGGGCTACGACGCTGTCCAGACGGCGAGCGACGGGCGGATCGTCCGCGCCGCCTGCGCGGTGCATGCCAGACGCAAGGTCTTCAAGGCACGGTGCTCATGTGACGTTAACACGCGCGGTACAACGTGTGCTGACCTGGACGGAGGATAAGGCTCCGGTGAGGACCGACCCGAGTGCTGCTTTAGGGGCCGCGACCGAAAGACGGGTGGATGCCCTCAAAGGCACCGCCCGACCTTCCCTTCGGGATCGGCACTCATGCGATAAACCTTCGCGGCCGGAGGCCGCGACTCAAGCGGCATGGAGCCGCACGGTGTTCCCTTACGCCTTGCCCGCGCGATTCCAGTTCATGCTGAACCAAGACAAGACGCGGTCTGCGCCGACGCGAGAAAAACGCCATCGCAGGGGGATCGCGGCGTTTTCGCGAACCGCAGCCGGACAGCCGAAACGCCCAATCTCGCTGCTCAAGGGCAGGTCGTCAGCCGGAAGACCGTTGCGGAAGTGCCATTGACCGGGCTATCCTTTGAGGGCTTGGAAGATGGACCTGTTGCCCTGGCGGCTCAGCGCCGTCCGGAGAAGCAGATCGCGGCGATCTGGGATGTATTCTACGAGATCGACGCTTCGATCGGCCGTGGCGAGGCCTCCGTTGCAAGCGATTTCCAGCTTCATCAACGCATTGTGGAAGCGACATGCAATCCGTCCTTTGACGATTTCATGAAGTTCCTTGGTCCCGTGGTTATTCCGCGGCAGACCGTTCACGTTCAATTGCGTGCGGCCCACGGGCAGGTGTAGCACCTCCAGATGCTTCAGGCAGAGGACCTCAACGTTGTCGAGGCGATCGAGCGGCAGGATATTTCTGCCGCGCGAAGCTATGTGCATTCACCTTGTCGATGGCCGCCAGCGTTACCGCCGGCTGCAGGCGGCAGCATCCAATTGATGTCGCTTCGCTAGGTACCTCTTAGGTTTCAAGTTCAGCAACGTCCGATGATTTCATCGGTCGATAGATCAGGATTGCAAAAATGCCGATATCTCCTGTCGAACTTACGTTGAAGTTGGCCTCGGGTCTCCTGGGTTTCCCGGTGACACCCTTTACGAGCGAACTCGACTTCGATGAAGGTAAGTACCGTACGCTCTACCGATCCATGGCTTCGGCAGGCGCTGTCGCCATGTTTCCGGCGGGAGGCGCAGGAGAGCTTTTCTCGTTGTCGCCATCAGAGCACCGTGCCGTCGTTCGCGCAAGCGTAGATGAAACCGTTGGAATTCCCAACGTTGCTGGCGTTGGGGGCAGTGTCAAAATCGCCGTGGAAATGGCGCGCGCGACAGAGGCGGAAGGGGGTGACGGCATCCTCATCTGCCCTCCCTACATGGTCGGTGGCGAACAGCAGGGTTTGGCCGACTACGTCGAGCGCATATGCCGCGCTGTTGGGATCGGTGTGGTGATATACAATCGCGACACCCTGCAACTGCAGCCTGATACCGTTGCAAGGTTGGCTGACCGTTGCCCCAATCTCATTGGCATCAAGGATGGTGTCGGCTCCATAGAAGGCGTGCTCGCCCTCCGCGCGAAACTCGGAGACCGCATAGTCTTAGCGAACGGCTTACCTACGGCTGAGATCGCGGCCCTCGCTTACCGGGCACTTGGAGTCAAGACCTATTCTTCAGCCGTCTACACCTTTGCTCCGAAGCTCGCCATGTCATTTCGATCGGCTTTCGAGGCTGGTGACAGCGAGACTGTCGATCGTCTTCTCACGGGCTTTTATCTGCCGCTGATAGAAATCCGGAAACGAGCACGTGGTTACGCGGTCAGCATCGTCAAAGCGGGTCTTGATGCTGTCGGTAGGTCGGCTGGTCCTCTTCGGCCGCCGCTTATGAGCCTCACCCCGACAGAACGATCTACATTGACCGAGCTACTTCGTGTCTACGCGCCGTTTGACATCTTGGAACACCGTGAGACTGCGTCCGCCTGATTGCCTCGGGCGGGCTGCAGCGCTGAGGAGATAGCGCCGTGCGAGTAAAATCATTGCGTTTTGAGACGGTCGTCGTTCCGTTATCAGGACCAATTGGGTCGGCAATTCATAGGTTCGACAAGGTAGGCTGCGTCCTGGCCTTTGTGGAGACTGATGGAGGTGTCACCGGTGAAGGCTATGCGTTCACCTTGAACGGGGCGCGATTGGCTGTCCTGAAGGCCATGATGGAGTCCTTGTCCCACCATGTCATCGACAGGAATGTCGACGACTGCGAAGACATTTGGGCTCGTATGTGGTCGGACATCAATTTCTTCGGCCAAGAGGGCATCACAGTTCTCGGTATGGCAGCGATCGACATGGCCATTTGGGATGCCCGCGGCAAGCACGCCGGGAAATCGATCGCCCGTCTGCTTGGTCGGAGAAGAGAAAAGATCAAGGCCTACGCAAGCGGCGGGCTGGTTCTATCGCGCAATCGAGACGAACTCGCACGCGAAGCCGAAACTTTCATCACCATGGGGTTCCGCGCGATGAAGGTTAGGGTCGGCTGTGGCGACCTTCAGGATGACATCTCGAGGGTGCGATTGGTCCGCGAGGTGATCGGGCCAGATGTTGGCCTGATGATAGACGCCAATCAGGGACTTAGCCCCAAGGCGGCCATACGGTTGGGCAGGGCCCTGGAAGAGGAGAACCTGCTCTGGTTCGAGGAGCCTGTTGCAGCGTCCGACAGGCGCGGAGCGGCATCGGTCGCCATCGCGTTGGATGTGCCCATTGCCGCAGGGGAAACGGAGTACGCACGTAACGGATTCCGAGACATCGTCGAGGCAAGAGCTGTAGAAATCCTGATGCCAGATCTAATGCGCGTCGGAGGAGTGAGCGAATTCGTCAAGGTTGCCCACTACGCGGAACTAAACGGACTGCCGATTTCGGCGCACCTCTTTCCCGAGCAGAGCCTGCAACTTGCCGGGGCTTTTAGCAACACCCTCATATTCGAGCATGTCGATTGGTTTTCCCCGCTCTATGACGATGAAATAGTCATCAAAGACGGTTTGGCGGAGATTCCTGACCGCCCGGGTTTCGGCTTTCCATTCTCGCGAGTCGCTCTCGAACGCTACCGGGTCTCAGTCTGAGTCCACGCGCATTCCGGTGACCGATTAAATACTTCCGCGTACCTGCGGCAGGATCTAGCAAATGATGCACTGTTTCATGGGAGGGCGAAAATGACAGTCATCAGTGACGAAGAAAGGTCGAAGGTCTACGCCAAAGTTGTCAGGAGGTTCGCCCCGCTGCTCTTCATATGCTTTTTGGTTTCGATCCTGGATCGCGTGAACATCAGCTATGCGAAGCTGCAGATGAGTACCGACATTGGGCTGAGCGACGCAGCTTATGCATTTGGTGCAAGCATATTCTTCTGGGGCTACACGATCTTCGAAGTTCCCAGCAACATGCTGCTGCACACGGTGGGTGCGAAATTCTGGATCTCGCGAATCATGGTATCCTGGGGTATCGTTTCGGGCCTGATCGCTTTCATTGTTCCGCTTGCCAGTCTTTTCAACGTAAGCGCAGAGACAATATTTTACATCTTGCGGATGTTGCTTGGCATATGCGAGGCAGGCTTTTTCCCGGGCGTCATCCTATTCATTAGGGCGTAACTCGCAAATCGCTATGCCGCAGCCTTGCCATATAGCCGAGTTTGCTCAGTTTCGGCGTGGCGCTCGATGAACTCGTCCCATCGGCCGTTGAGGTAGACGGCCCGCA
>JAJTED010000162.1 GCA_021300535.1 Planctomycetaceae bacterium
TGTTCGCAAGGCACGACATAAGCACTTGGCACGCACCGCAGTCGTCATCGGCGCATCTTCCGGCATAGGCGCCGCCGTCGCCGTGGAGTTGGCACGCCGCGGGTATACCGTCGGGATCGCGGCACGCCGCATCGAATCTCTTCACCATGTCGCGGCGCAGCATCCGGGAATCACGGCGACGATTCGGCTCGATCTACACGATGTCGCCGAATCCCAAGCGGCTGCGGGCGATTTGATTGCCAGAGTTGGTGGGGCCGATGTGTTCGTCATCTCCGCCGGTACGGGGAGCGAGAATCCTGCCCTGCAATGGGGCCCCGAGGCCGACACCATCGCCGTGAATGTCACTGGTTTCGCGGCGATGGCGACACTCGCGATGGAGCATTTCGTCCAGCGTGGGCGCGGCCATTTGGTCGGTATTTCCTCCATCGCCGCTATCCGTGGCCATGGGGAAGCGCCCTCGTACGGGGCTTCCAAGGCTTTTGTGTCGAGTTATCTGCGGGCACTGCGGCACAAGTGTGCGAAGCAGCGTTTGCCCGTTTACGTGACGGAGATTCAGCCGGGATTCGTCGCAACCGCTATGGCGAAGGGCGACGGTTTGTTTTGGGTTGCCCCAGTCGATGTCGCGGCCCATCAGATCGTGACGGCTATCGAGTCACGAAGGGCTCATGCGTATGTGACGAAAAGGTGGCGAGTCGTGGCAGCAATAATGCAGTTTTTACCCGAGTGGATATACAATCGGCTTTGATCTCATCTGCGAACCACCCGATGCAATGGACTCGCGATGAAGTCGAGCGGTGTGGATAGTCCCTTGGTCGCGAGCCATTGATCGGGACCGTTACGACATTCTCTCCGCCAGCCACTCCCGCTCCGCCCCCAACGCCTCCGTCCTGCTGCCATAAGGCCCCAAAACCGGTCCATCAACAGGACCCATATCGGCCCACCAGTAGCCCTCGGCATCTGGCTCCACGTGGCTCGCCCGGGTGATCTGCAACTTCCCGAGTTCCCGCAGGTCCAGTGCGTCGTCGTAGATGCACCGGGCTACGCCATCCACGCCGACGATCAGTTCCATCTCGCTGGTCATACTCCCGCTCCCGAAGTCCGCCGCAGGATGTTTCGCCGCGGCCTGTCGACGAGCAGGTCACCCACGGCCGCCTGAATCTGCTCGAAGTCACGGGCAACCATCTGCCGGAGCCTGTTGGAATCCCTGAGCGTCTGCGGCTCGACTCCATTGATCGTCTGCTGGGCCTGCTCCACCAGCATGTCGAGTTCCGGGCTGCTCCGAATGTTCAGCCGCCGGAACCGCTCGAAGAAGTCCCGCAGGTTCTCGACGGCCGAATCACGAAACACCTTGGGCTGGCCGTCGTGGAGGCCCGTCAGGCGTTCAGCAAGATGAGCCGTGAGCCGCTGGAGTTCCGTGGCGAAAGCCTGCTCAGCCAACTCTACGGCACTCTCGAAGCGTTCACGGACCCGGGCTTGCTCCTGTTGGTAGACCTCCGGGTGCAGAGCCATGAGGTAGTTCGGCGGCTCGATGGTCGGGTAGGAGACTTCGAGATCGAACAGGCCGTCGAGCGTGCTGGGATAGTCGCTGGCGTTGAAGAGCGTGCCGAGACGCCGCCGGGCTTCGCTCTTGATCGTGTCGTACTGGGCGGCGAGTTCCCGGGCTGCTTCTTGGAGTCGCTCGCGGTACGTCTGCATCGTGCTCGCGAATATACCGAGGGAGTTCTGAGGCAAGAGCCGAATGCCAGCCTCCGGGAACGGCAGCGTGACCGTGCGCCAGTAGCCAGAAGCCTCCGACCTGACGGCAGCCACGGCACGGTAGGCGGGGTTCTTGGTGTCGAGGATGAGTTTGCTGGCCGAGAGCAGTTCCCGGTCGGCATGGAAGGCTCGGGCTGCTGTAGTGCGCTGTTCCGGGGCGAGTGTCTTTCTGACGCCAAGCCATGTGAAGGAGAGTTTCACGGCCGCCATCGTTGCGCGGAGCCTGTTGGCGGCGTTGCGTTCCTGCTGCGTGACCGGCTGCTGGGCCTCACGCTGTCGGCCGCGCGGTGAAACGTGCTGGCCGGTGTCGTGGGATGTGGTGGTTGCGGTGGACATTGGGTAGGTGCGATCTCCTTGACGGTTGGATGGAAGGCCCGGCCGCGCAGACTGATGACAGGTTGGTGGCGGCACGGGCTGGGAAAAACCCTGGGCTGGCGACGTTTTTGGCGGGCTAGGACGGGCGATCAGCCTCCGAGGCGACCGTGGAGCCGCCTGTCACCGTGAGCCAGAATCCGGGGCGAAAAACCCCGGATGAACGGCTCGCTTCTATCGGGCAGCGGAAGGGGGCCGCGAGGGGTACCCCATAGGTAGATAGAAGAAAGGAAAAGAGAAGAAAGAGATATAGAAGAGATAGAACCGGTTCAGCATTGGCGCCGATGTAGGTCGGCATGAGTGCTGAACTGGGGTCGGCACGCATGCTGATGTTTGCATGTCGAATCTGGCCCGAGCGCACGGCCATCGGTAGGGAGCGTGAGCGTGGGGCGGCGGATCCTGCAAACCAGTCCTCCGCTCAATTCACCCCCGGCTCTCGCACGACTCTCCGTATCCGACCGCCAGCCCGCTCCTGCTCACGGGAGTAAACGCCCGCCCGATCCGCCGAGAGGCACCGACCGGAAGCCCACTGGCGTAACCCCTCGATCTTGTCGCCCGCAGTGACAGCCACGGGCACGACGTTTTGCGCAGCCTGAACGAGATCGACGAAGAACACGCCATCGAAGCGTTCAGCACGGGCGAACTCCGGCGGCAACTTCGAGGCGTCATTGCAGGTGCCCACGAAGAAGACGTCGCTCTCGTGATCGTTCAGCCACGTGAGCAGGGAGCCGAACACGCGGGCCGTCACCCCCGAATCCGTTTGGCCGGATGAACTGGAACCAGCGAGGCTCTTCTCAATCTCATCTGCATAGAGCACGCAGGGAGCCATCGCGTCAGCCAACTTGAGGGCCGCCCGGACGTTGCTCTCCGACTGGCCGACGAGCGAGCCGAGCAGGGCACCGACATCGAGCACGACCGTGGGCCTGCCGGTCTCGTTGCCCAGCGCCTTCGCGAACTGGGACTTGCCGCAGCCGGGAGGAGAGAGAAGCAGGACGCCACGGGGACGGTTGCTGACGGCCCCCCTCGCTCTGGCGGCGCATGGCCCGGAGACAGAACGCCTTGAGGTTTTCCAGGCCGCCGAGTTGGTCAAACGACTCGGTGCCTCGGTGAAGGGAAACGAGCCCCGACTTCTTGAGCTGCTGCGACTTCAGTTCCCATAGCGTCTCGGGCTCCAGCTTGCCGTGACGAACCAAGGCCAGGCTGTAGGCGTTCTCGGCCTCGCTGGCGGTGAGCCCGGCGGCGGCTTCGATCACGCGGGCCAGTTCGTCGCCATCGGGAAGTTCGCCCTCCTGCACGGCCACTCCGCGGGCGAGCTCTTCGAGCTGCTCACGGCCGGGTAGTTCGTGATCGACCACGGTGAAGAGCTTGTCCAGCTCCGCGGGGATCTGGACGACCGGCGCCAGCACGATCACGACGCACCGGGAGTTTTTTCCAGTGTGAATCTGCCGTGAGAGAGCCTGAATGATCTCCGTGGCACCCAGAAACCGGTGCAGATTCTCGAAGACCGCGAGCGTTGTGCCGGAGCCATTTGCGATGCTCGGCAGCGCCCGGATGATCGCGAGCGGGTCCTGGGTATCCGTCACGCCAGGCATCTGGATGGGCTCGAGCGGAAACGTCATGCCGCGGTCGCAGTCCCATGTGCCCAGTCTCCAAGATTCAGCGCGGCACAGGCTGGTCAGTTCCCGGACGGCTTCTTGGGGCTCGTGGGTTTCGACCCAGATGGCGGTGAAGCAGGCCGAGACGAGTTCGCGGAGGCGGGAGGTGAGGGTCGGGGTGGTTGGTGGCAGTTGTCGTGTGGTCGCGGGGGTGGTTTTGGCCATGGATTGTTCCTGGGGTGATGGGGACGGGTTGGACGGCGGCGCAGAAGACTCCACGCCGCCGCCCAACCTCGGTGATTTCGCAGGTCTGGGCGCGTCGGTCCTACGTGCCCTGCCGGAGCTGCTCGCCGGTGCTGGCGCGTTGGAAATACTCCGGCAGCAGGTGCTCGGTGCCAGCCACGCCAAGGGCACGCTCGAGGTCCCGGGTGGCGTCCCTGCATGAGCCGCCGGTGAAGCCGCTGGTCTTGATGCTGGTCGCGCCTTCCGGGCTGACGGTGATTTCGATTCGCTTCTCGCTCATGCAGCACCTCCCACATGTACGGTGACCTTGATCGAGCCGTCTTCGAGCTTGCACTCCGATACCCGGTGGCCCTTCTTGCGGGCTTCGATGCGGGCTTTCTCGACGGCATACGCCTGCAGAAATGAGTGGAGATGCTTCTGCTCGCCCCAGTGGCCCTGATAGTTGTCGTACTGGAGTTGGCCGGTCTGCAGGTTGCAGATGACCGCGTAGTTCCACGCTGGGAGCTGGACGCATAAGCCCGTTGCTGTCGCGTTGAATAGCCGGACGGTTTTGTGTTCAGGCGCTGCAAGCTGGAGCCGGACACACGCGGCCCGGACTGCCTGCTCGTCCCGGATTTCGGTCGTGATCTGGACGATGTGGCTCAAAAGGGCAGCCCTCCTTCATCGTTGGTGGAGATGGTGGATGACAGCTTCTGGGTGTCACCGGGGAGTAGGGCACGTTGAGTGGTCGTATCGCTGGCGCTGAACAAGCCCAGAGCCAGCCGGGATTCTTCGTTGGTGATGCTCTCGACCAGCACCTCGGCAAGCTCTGAGTCGCCAGCGTGCTCTCGATAGGCCAGCCAGAGGGCCAGCGCACCGACGGCCAGCACAGCTACGGCGACGATCACTGGGCTGAACGCAGTGAGTGCCGCCGCCCACTGGGAATCATGCGCAGCCAATTCGCTGATCTGCTGAAGATGGCCAGCGAGTTGGGCGCGTTCTGAAGACAGCGCCGTGATGGCCTCGGATATGGCGACGTTCTGGTCCGCCTGTAGCCGCGCAGATTCATTCACGACCTCAGCGGCAGCATGGACGGCCCGATTGGCGGCTTCGAGCTTGGTGGTGTTTGTGCCCAGCCAGTCGAACAAGCCGGCGTTTGCCTGTCGGCAGCCAAGGCCACAGAGGGCTCCAAGGCCGGCTATCAGCATGCCAGCTGGCCAGAGCAGCCACGTGGCCCATCTGGTGACGAACCAGCCGGCGAGAAACAGGAACTTGAGGAACCAGAAGCTGGACGCGAAGACCAACCAGAGAAACGCAGTCATGATCGCCTCCGTGATTGGTGTGGGCGGTGTGTTGGTCGGGGGTGGGAAAGAAATCCAGCCCCAGAGCGTTCTTGGAGTTTGGCGAGCACCCGGCCGGCCAGAGCTTGAAAGGCCCGGCGAATGCGGTGCTCACGGGACAGCGCCAGTGCCAGCCCGGAGGCAAGCAGGGCGCAGAGAATCAGCGTGGTGGTCATGGGGAAGGGAGTCTCCATGCGAAGGGGAGAGCGGCCGGCACCAGAGAGGGGCGGCCAGTAGCGGGAACGCAGCCGCCTGATGGCGATTTTTGCGCTCAAGGAATATGCCGGGGTTCGCGTCGTTTTTTAGGTGTCCGTGGAATCCTGCCTTCCGCATGTTGGCCCTCCTAATGGAAGGCTGCCAAGCTATAGTGCCCCTCGGTTTTGCCCCGGCAGCGGAGCCTGTCTCGTTCATGAACATTCCGGCAGACGCGGTGATCGCGACGGACAAACTGACAGGCTATCTGCTCATCGCCAGGCCGCTTGACGACAAGTCGAAGTTTTTGGCGAGTGCGGGCTTCACGCAGTCGAACTTTGAAATCCTGGAGGCGGCCATACGGAACCTTGCCACGGTCGCCCCGGCTGAGGAAGATGGTAGAAATGACTACGGCATCTTTTGGCGGGTTGCAGGCCGGTTGCAGGGGCCGACCGGCACATTGCAGGTCGTGACAGTCTGGCTCCAGTGGCACCTCGATGGCCGTTTTCGGTTCATCACGCTCAAGCCCTTGCGAAAGTGAATGACCATGGAGACACAAGTCTTTCATCGCGTCGCCTTGCGGCATGACGTGAAGGGGCATTGGCTGCGTGCCGGTGACGTAGCGTATCTCGTCGATCATGTTGAGCATCCTGCGGGAGGCGAACGCGGCTGTGTACTCGAAGTGTTCAACGCGTTGGGCGATTCGATCGCGACGGTGACCGTTCCCGAGTCGGCTATCGAACCGCTGGCCGCCGACGAGGTGATGACGGTAAGGCGGCTTCAAGCCTCGTAGATAAAACGGTTGCCGATACGGGCCTCCCATCGGGACGCCGCGATAAACCGTACCCCGCAGCGTAGTCCGCAAGGCTTAGCCTCGGGGTTTCCGGCGGCCGGGTGGGCCGCTGAACAGTGCCTCGGCCTCCAAAGCTGGATGTCGCGATGCGGAGCTATTCGCCGACAAGCGCCGAGGCGCGGTCGAGCAGCGACCGCGGCAGGAACATGCCGCCGTGGAGGCGATCCTCCACAACCGGCCGCGTTGCGGGAATGATCCCCTGACTGCGAGCACGAAGCACGATACCCAGCGTGCCAGTGGACGGGATGCCGAGTGACGTCGCGGATTTGCGCGCTGCGAGATCGTCGACCATCGTACGACAGCCTGGCAGCCCCAAGGCCTCAGCCATCGGCGATCTCACGGGCAAGCTCGTCGAGACTGACGTGCAACGAGTCCTCGCCGTGTCGGGCGAGCGCCAACAGGAAATCGGTTCGGTCGAGCCCCGCGACGCTCGCCGCTACCTCCTGGGAAATAGCCCCCCTGCGATACCAGTTCATCGCGGCCGCCAACCGCAGTTCGCTGCCAAAATGCATCGGGTCTTCCCGCATCGCGGCGAAAACCTCGTCGGGCATCTGCAGCGTCACGGTCGTCATGTGGCTTTCCTCTACCAAAGTCTACCCGCCCGCGTCGCCGCCGGGACACGAGCGGCCCGCCCAGGGCTTATCCGCTGGTTGTGGGGCGTTTGGCTGGGCCGCTGAACAACGCCTGAAGGGCGGCGATGGCCTCAGGAGGCAAGGAAGCCAGCCGTGCAGCGAGGTCCTCGATCGCCGGGGGCTGTTTTCCAGCAGTCCGCGCCGCAGCGGCCCCTGTCGCGGCGGCCCCCTCCGGCCGCACGCTGGTACAACCGCTGGTACAACGCTTCCCACGGCAGGCTGTAACTCGTTTATTCGCTGGACTTAGAACTACGGGCTCACTGCTTCCCAAGCTGGATGCCGAGGGTTCGAGTCCCTTCGCCCGCTTTTCTTCTTTGGCCGGAATCACGGCCGACGGCCGGTGTTTTCAGGGCTGGCCCTGGCTCCGATACTGCCACGGCGGCGTCGGCTCGGGCGATGCCTTCCACGGAGAGTCGGGCCGTCGGCGTTCCCGCGACGGCGGGACCGCCATCGGCCACCTCGACCGTGCGGCCAAACACCATCCCGGCGAGGGCTTCGCGGGCCGTCTTGCCGTAGTCCTGGCTGATCTCCGGCGCGTCAATGTCGGCAAGACCGATCTTTCGCTGTTGGTTGAGGTCGTCGAGGCAGGTGACCGTGTCGCCATCCTGCACACCCACGACACGCCACAGCCGTGAGCGGGGCACGGCGACCGTGGGAGGCGGCGCGGCGACAGGCTGCATGGCGGGTGCGGCATCAGCCGGCGCGATCGCCGCGACAGGAGGCGGCGTAGCAGCGGCCGCCGCGATCCCTGCAGCGGGCACGGCGGCGGCAGCCCAACCGGCGACCGGCGTGGGTGCGGTGATGGTGGGCGGCGGCGCGGTCGATGGCATCCAACCCGTCGGCGGCGCGGCGGGCGGTGGAGGTGGCGGGGCGGAAGCAGGCGGCGTAGCAGGAGCGTAGCGGGCCACCGTCGCCGGCGGCGCCTGCGCCGTCACGGGCGGCACGGCAGGAGCCTGGTAGTTCCAGCCCGGAGCATAGGGAGTCGGAGCCGCACCATAGAGCTGCGGGCTGCGATACACCGGCGCCTGACGACGGTTCACCGCCGGTGCCTGCGGCACGGCCAGCACGGGCGGCCCGACCTGGTAGGTGAACGTGTACGTCGGCGCGAAGTACTGCGTGATCACCCGGCCATCCGGCCCGATGCCCTGGTAAGGAATCGCCTGCGGCTGCCAGCCGGGAGGAATCGTGCCTCCCTGGATCACCGCGGCCGGGAGGGGCGGGGCCTGCCAATAGGCGACGGCGGACGGTGCCGCCGCGGCGGCCGGCTTGCCATCGGGGTCGGTAGGCTTCGCGGTGGCCGAGCCACCGCCGGTCGACCAGGCGCTGACCTTGGCCGCGTCGGCAGTGGCCGCCGTCTGGCCGCGGGCCATGGGCAGGCATGCCGTGCAGGCTGCCATCACCATCGCGAATTGTCGGCCATGATGCCGCACGTCGTCCGCCCTCCGGCCTCGCCGGCTTGTAGCATCCCGCTGACCGTTCCTGCCATCGGAATCCGGGCCGCAGCCGATGGAATCAGGAACCCCGCCCCGGCATGCCTTGCCGGGAACGCGCCGCCTGGGTGAACTGGGAGACATGAAGAACATGCGCCCTCCCCGGACGCCGATCCTGGCGGTTTGCCTGACGGCCGCATTGGCCATCGGGCCCGGGGTGGAAGCCGCCGAGGGCTTGGCTGTCGCGCCGCTGGCGGCGACGGCCCGCCGCGCGGGGCTGCGGCTCCTGGAGAGCGACCATCTCGTGCTCGCGACCGATCGTCCCGTGCGGGCGGGCGACGGCGTCGATGACCTGCCCCGGATTTTCGACGAGGCTTTCGTCTGCTGGTGCGGCCATTACGGGATTGAACCGGCCGCCGTCCGTGACTGGCGGGCGTTCGGCTGCCTGGTCGTCGATCGCGAGCGGTTCCGCACGGCGGGCCTGCTCCCCCCGACGATTCCCGACTTCGCCCACGGGTTCTGCGACCGCAACCGCTTTTGGTTCGTCGACCAGTCAAACCCCGATTATCGGCGGCATCTCCTCCTCCACGAGGGCGGCCACGCCTTCACGCTGACGATCCGCGGGCTGAACACGCCGGAGTGGTACACCGAGGGCATCGCCGAGTTCCTCGCCACGCACCGACTGGACCGCGATGCGGCCGGCGTCGAGCGGTTCGTCCATGCGCCGCTCCCGGCCCGGGCCGGAGACGTGGAGCAACTGGGCCGCATCGAGGAACTGCGGAAGCGCCGAGCCGCCGGCACGCCGCCCCGGCTCGCCGCAGTGCTCGCGGCCCCGCCGGGCAATCACCACGCGATCGCCGCCTACGCGTCGAGCTGGGCGGCCGTCGTCCTCTTCTCCCAACACCCTGCCTTCGCCCGCCCGTTCGCCGCCGCCGAACGCGGGCCGCTCGACGCCGACTTCAACGCCCGGCTCGCCGCGCTGCCCGGCTGGGACATGGACCGCGCCGCCCGTGAATACGACGCCTTCGTCGCCGATGTCGACTACGGCTATGACATCACCCGCATGGCGGTCGACTGGTCGCCGGGACGGCCGCTCGTCGCGCCGACCCGCGTGACCGTCGACGCCTGCCGGGGCTGGCAGAACACGGGCCTGACGCTCGAGCGGGGTGATCGCTGCTGCCTCGCCGCCCGGGGCCGCGTGCTTCTCGGTGAGGTTCGCGATCCGGCCACGAAGACCGTGACGCCGATCGAGAGCGAAGCCGACGGGATCACGCTGCGCTGGTACCGCGGTCGCCCCGTCGGCCGGCTGCTCGCGGCCCAGTGGGAGGAGCCGGGGGGCAAGCCGCCGGGCTTCGTCATCCTCGGCGCGGGCGCCACCGTGGACATCACGGCGGCCACCTCCGGCCCGCTCTACCTGCAGGTCAACGAGCCGCCCGGCGATCGCACCGACACCACCGGCTCGTTCACGGTGGAGATCCGTTCGGCCCCGTAACGGCGGCCTCCGACCATCGTCATCCGCCCTCGGGCTCCACGACCCGCATTCGCAAGCCTGGAGGCTTGCGTCGCGTGCCGTCATCCGGCATGCACGGCGGGCTGGTTTTCATGCCCGGTATCCCCGGGTTGCCACCCGGGGCTTCTTGGGCCGCCCACAAAAAGCCCCGAGCGGAAGCCGGGGGACTCCGGGTGGCATGCCTTCCCAGGTGCCATGCGCCGTGGGTTTGAACCGGGCAATCGCCTGCCGTCATCCGGCATGGTCGGCAATACGGTTGTCGGACCCGGAGTCCCCGGGTTTCCACCCGGGGCTTCTTGGACCGCACGCCCGGAGACGTGCACTCCAGGCGACCGCAGCCGATCACGACGCATGCACCGCGAACTCGCCCGCCGCGACGCTCGGCAGGTTCGTCTGCCCCATCAGCCACAGATCGACCGACCGGGCGCACTCCCGCCCTTCGTGGATCGCCCACACCACGAGCGACTGACCGCGGCGCATGTCGCCCGCGGCGAATACGCCCGCCTGACTCGTCATGTAATCGGCGCCCGCCTTGACGTTGTCCCACGAATCCCATGGCGAGGAGGGCGAGCTGGCACGGCCACTCCTGCTCCGTGCCGGCGAGCTCACGGAACTTCTGCTGCCCCGAGGCGGCGTCGGTGTACCACTCGATCCGCACGGTCTTGACCGCCCGGAGCCGGCCCTCGGCGTCGCCGAGAAACTCCTTGGTGAGGATGCCGAACTCCCGCCGGCAGCCCTCCTCATGCGACGAGCTCGTCCGCATGATCACCGGCCATGCCGGCCAGGGAGTGTTCGCCGGCCGCTCGTGCCGCCGCGGATACTTGCCCAGGTCCGGCGGCTGCGGCAGGAGCTCGAACTGCGTCAGGCTCTTGCAGCCGTGGCGGTTGCTCGTGCCGGTGCAGTCGCTGCCGGTGTCGCCGCCGCCGATCACGATCACGTCCTTGCCCGCGGCGAGGATCTGTCCCGGCACCTCGTCGCCGGCGTTCTTCTTGTTCTGCTGCGGCAGGAACTCCATGGCGTAGTGCACGCCCGCGAGTTCGCGGCCCGGGATCGGCAGGTCGCGGCCGAGCGTGGCACCGCCCGTGAGCACGACGGCGTCGTATTCCGCGACGAGCTGCCCTGCGCCGACGTCCACGCCCACGTTCACGCCACAGCGGAACTCGACCCCCTCTTCCCGCATCTGCTCGATCCGCCGCCAGACCCGCCACTTCTCGAGCTTGAAGTCGGGGATGCCGTACATCAGCAGCCCGCCCGGCCGGTCCGCCCGCTCGAAGAGCGTGACGAGGTGACCGGCCCGGTTGAGCTGCTGGGCGCAGGCCAGACCGGCCGGTCCGCTGCCCACGACGGCGATCCGCTTGCCGGTGCGGACGAGCGGCGCCTCGGGCACCACCCAGCCCTCGTCCCACGCCTTGTCGGCGATCGTCATCTCGATCTGCTTGATGGCGACGGGATCCTCGTTGATGCCGAGCACGCAGGCCGCCTCGCAGGGCGCCGGGCAGACACGGCCGGTGAACTCCGGGAAGTTGTTGGTGGCGTGGAGCCGCTGGCTCGCCTCGTGCCACTGCTGGCGATACACGAGGTCGTTGAAGTCGGGAATGATGTTTCCGAGCGGGCAGCCTGTGTGGCAGAAGGGCACGCCGCAGTCCATGCAGCGGGCACCCTGCGTCTTCACCTCCTCCGGGGAGAGGATCGTGAGGAACTCGTTGTAGTGCTTGAGCCGGTCGGCCACCGGCGCGTAGCCGGACACCTTCCGCTCGTACTTCATGAAACCGCGTGGCTCACCCATTGACCTTCACCTCCGCCTGCCTGGCTGCCTGCTGATCCTGTTCGGCCCGCTTGCGGAGTTCCGCCAGCGCCCGCTTGTAGTCGGTCGGCATGACCTTCACGAACCGCTTCTGCTCGCTCGGCCACGCGGCGAGGATCGCCTTGCCGCGGGCACTCTCCGTGTATGCGACGTGCTGCTCGATCCGGCCCTTCACGTAGTCGAGGTCCGAGGCGTCGAGTTCCTCGAACTCCACCATCTCCATGTTGACCTTCTGCCTGAAGCCGCCGGTGGCGTCCCACACGTACGCGATGCCGCCGCTCATGCCGGCGGCGAAGTTGCGGCCCGTCTCGCCCAGGATCACCACCCGGCCGCCGGTCATGTACTCGCAGCCGTGGTCGCCGGTGCCTTCGACGACCGCCTCGACGCCGCTGTTGCGAACGCAGAACCGCTCGCCGCAGATGCCGCGAATGAAGATCTCGCCGCTGGTCGCCCCGTAGGCCACGACGTTGCCGGCGATCACGTTGTCCTCGGCCTTGAACGGCGCCGAGCGGTCGGGCCGCACGATCACGCGGCCGCCCGAGAGTCCCTTGCCGCAGTAGTCGTTGACGTCGCCCTCCACCGTGACCTCCACGCCCGGCACGCCGAAGGCCATCAGGCTCTGGCCTGCCGACCCCCGGAAGTGGATCCGGATCGTGCCGTCGGGCAGGCCCGCCGCCCCGTGCCGCCGGGTCACCTCGCTGGAGAGGATCGTGCCCACGGTGCGGTTGATGTTGCGGATCGGCAGTTCGAGCCGCACCGGCTCCTTCCGCTCGAGGGCCGGCTGACAGAGCCCGAGGAGCGTCGTCATGTCGAGCGATTCCGCGATGCCGTGATCCTGCCTCTCCTGGCAGGAAGTCTTCACCCGGGCCGGCACCTCCGGCTTGTGGAGGATCGTGGAGAAGTCGAGCCCCTTCGCCTTCCAGTGGGCGATGGCGGCCCGCGTGTCGAGCCGGTCCACCCGCCCCACCATCTCGGCGATCGTGCGGAAGCCGAGCTTCGCCATCAGCTCGCGCAGCTCCTCGGCGAGCATGAAGAAGAAGTTGACGACGTGCTCCGGCTGGCCGGTGAACTTCTTCCGCAGTTCCGGATCCTGCGTGGCGATGCCGACCGGACAGGTGTTGAGGTGGCACTTCCGCATCATGATGCAGCCCATCACCACCAGCGACGCGGTGGCGATGCCGTATTCCTCGGCCCCGAGCAGCGTGGCCACGGCCACGTCCTTGGCGGTGCGGATCATGCCGTCGGTCTGGACCACGATCCGCCCGCGGAGGTCGTTCATCACCAGCACCTGGTGGGCCTCGGCGAGGCCAAGCTCCCACGGCAGGCCGGCGTGCATGATCGAGGTCTGCGGGCTCGCGCCCGTGCCGCCGTCGTGGCCCGAAATCAGCACGACGTCGGCCTTGCCCTTGGAAACGCCCGCCGCGACCGTGCCCACGCCCACCTCGGCCACCAGTTTGACGCTGATCCGCGCGTGATGGTTGGCGTTCTTGAGGTCGTGGATCAGCTGGGCGAGGTCCTCGATCGAGTAGATGTCGTGGTGCGGCGGCGGCGAGATCAGGCCCACGCCCGGCGTGCTGTGACGAATCCGGGCGATCTCACGGTCCACCTTGTGCCCCGGCAGCTGGCCCCCCTCGCCGGGCTTGGCCCCCTGGGCCATCTTGATCTGCAGCTCCTGGGCGTTGACCAGGTACAGGCTCGTGACGCCGAAGCGACCGCTGGCGACCTGCTTGATCTTGGAGTTCTTGCTGTCGCCGTTGGGCTCGAGCTGGTACCGGACCGGATCCTCGCCCCCTTCGCCCGTGTTGCTCCAGCCGCCGAGGCGGTTCATGGCGACGGCGAGCGTTTCGTGGGCCTCTTTGGAGATCGAGCCGTACGACATCGCCCCGGTGGCGAACCGCTTCACGATCTCCTTCGCCGGCTCGACCTCGTCGAGCGGCACCGGCCGCTCGGCCCACTGGAAGTCGAGCAGGCCGCGGAGCGTGAGCAGTTTCGTCTGCTGCTCGTCGATCAGCTTCTGATACCTGCGGAACTCCTCGCGGCTGTTGATCTGCGTCGCCCGCTGCAGCGAGGCCACGACCTCCGGAGCGAGCACGTGGGCCTCCCCCTTCCGCCGCCAGGCGTAGCGGCCGCCGACGTCGAGTTCGAGCGTCTGCGGCACGGCCGTCTGCGGCCAGCCGTGCTCGTGGCGGCGCAGGGCCTCGTCCGCCACGCCCTCCAGACCGATGCCGCCGATGCGGCTCGGCGTCCGCGTGAAGAACTCGTCCACCAGCCCGCTCTCCAGGCCCACGGCCTCGAAGATCTGGGCCCCGCGGTAGCTCTGCTGCGTCGAGATGCCCATCTTGCTCATCACCTTGAGCAGGCCCTTCGTCGCCGCCTTGACGTAGTTCTTGTGGAGCTTCTCCCGGGGATAGTCGCCGGCGATGATCTTCTCCGCCTGCATCTGGTCGATGGTGGCGAAGGCGAGGTAGGGATTGACGGCCCCGGCACCGTAGCCGGTGAGGAGGGCGAAGTGCTGCACCTCGCGGGCCTCGCCGGTCTCGACCACGATCCCGCAGCGGGTGCGGCTGCCCTCGCGGACGAGGTGGTGGTGCACGCCGCCGGTCGCCAGGAGCGCCGGCACCGCCGCCTGCTCCCGGCACACGCCGCGATCGGAAAGCACGAGGATCGTGGCCCCCGCCTTGATCGCCGCCGACGCCTCGGCCCGGATCTCGTCGAGCCGCCGCCGCATGCCGGCGGCGCCGGCGGCCGCCGGAAAGAGCAGTGAAATGGTCGCCGCCTCGAGGCCGGGACGGGCCGGCGATCCGGCCGCGCCGAGGGCCTTGATCCGGGCGCACTCGGCGTTGGTGATCACCGGCGTCTCCAGCCGCAGCAGCCGGGCCTGCTCGGGAGTCGAGTCGAGCAGGTTCCCCTCGCAGCCGATCGTGGTGATCATCGAGGTGATGATCTCCTCGCGGATCGCGTCGAGCGGCGGATTGGTCACCTGGGCGAAGAGCTGCTTGAAGTAGTTGGAGAGCAGCTGGGGCCGGTCGGAGAGCACCGCCAGCGGCGTGTCGTTGCCCATCGAGCCGATCGGCTCGGCACCGTCGGTGGCCATCGGCGCGAGGATCACCTTCAGGTCCTCGAGCGTGTAGCCGAAGTTCCGCTGCAGCTCCACGAGGCTGGCATGCTCTCCCGCCACCCCCGCGGCCCGCCAGGGATCGAGGGCGTGGGCATGGGCGTCGACCGCGCCCTTCGCGAGCAGCTCGGACGGCTCGACCGCGCGGCTCTTGGTCACGGTCTCGACGTCGGCCGGGTCGGGCAGCGTGTCGAGCCGCACCTGGTTCTCCGTCACCCAGTCCCGCCACGGCTGGGCCGTGGCGAGCCGCCGCTTGATCTCGTCGTCCTCGACGATCCGGCCTGCCTTCGTGTCCACGAGGAACATCCGTCCGGGCCGCAGCCGGCCCTTGCGCACGACCTCGCCCGCAGGGAGCTCGAGAACGCCCGCCTCGCTGGCCATGACGACGAGGCCGTCCTTCATCTGCCACCAGCGGCCCGGCCGCAGGCCGTTGCGGTCGAGGGTGGCCCCGATCCGCACGCCGTCGGTGAACGCGGCTCGGGGATCAGCATGCTCACCGCCTCCTCGAGCGGCCGGCCGGCGAGCACGAGGAGCTCGAGCACGTTGTCGAAGGTGGCGGAGTCGCTGCCCCCCTCGCGGATCACGGGTTTGATCTTGTCGAGGTCGGGGCCGAACACCGGATGGGCGAGCATGCTCTCGCGGGCGTGCATCCAGTTGATGTTGCCGCGGACGGTGTTGATCTCGCCGTTGTGGGCGATGTAGCGGAAGGGATGGGCGAGGTCCCAGGTGGGAAACGTGTTCGTGCTGTACCGCTGATGGACCAGCGCCAGGGCCGACGTGACCCGCGGATCGGACAGGTCGGGGAAGTACTTGCTCACCTGGTCGGCGAGCAGCAGCCCCTTGTAGACCAGCGTCTTCGCCGACAGCGAGCAGACGTAACAGAAGGCCTGCTCCATGAGGCCGAGCCGGCCGATCTCGATCCCGAACCGCTTGCGGGCCACGAACAGCTTCCACTCGAAGTGGTCGCGGGCCACCTTCTTGCCGCGGCCGATGAACACCTGCTGCACGACCGGCTCGACCTCGCGGGCGGTGCCGCCGATCGAGCGGTTGTCGGTGGGCACGGTTCGCCAGCCGAGGAAGTCGAGTCCTTCCTCGCGGACCACCTGCTCGAAGAACTGCTCGGCCGCCTCGCGGTCTCCCTCCGACGGCGGCAGGAACACGTTGCCCACGGCCCAGTCGCCGGCCGGCGGGAGCGTGATGCCGGCCTGCGGGGCGACGGCCGCGAAGAACTCCTGCGGCGTCTGCATGAGGATGCCGGCGCCGTCGCCGGTGAGCGGGTCGCAGCCACAGGCCCCGCGGTGCGTGAGGTTCTCGAGCAGCTCGAGCCCCTGGCGGACGATGGCGTGGCTCTTCACCCCGTGCATGTTGACGACGAAGCCCACGCCGCAGGCGTCATGCTCGGTGGCGGGATCGTAGAGCCCCTGCGGCGCGGGAAGACCGGGAAGCGGACGGGGTGCGGGGCGGGTCATGGAAGGCTCGTGCGGGCTGCGGGAATCGGAGGGGTGGTGAACGCGGCGCCGAGCCGCGCGGCTGGGTTGTTCAGGAGGCGACGACGGTGGCCACGGCGTCGAGATCGTGGGCATGGCCGCGGAGCAAGTCCACGAACCGCTGCACGGTGGGGGTGAGCGGCTTGCCGCGGGCGTGGACGATGCCGAGCGGCCGCATCAGGTCTTCGCCGGCGAGCCGCACCGCCGACAGCGTGCCGGCCGCGAGTTCGCGGCCGACCGTCGGCTCCGGCAGGAGGGCGACGCCGGCGTCGATCTCCACGGCCCGTTTGATCGTCTCGATGTTGTCGAACTCCATGACCACGTCCGGCTCGGCGCCGTGGGCGGCCAGCGCCCGGTCGAGCTCGTGCCGGATGACGAGATCGCTGTCGAAGCCGACGAGCCGCTGGCCGTGCAACTCGCCGAGCCCGACCTCCACACGGCCGGCGAAGGCGTTGCCGGGGGCGCACACCAGCACGATCGGCTCCTCGCGCCAGGGTTCGGCCTCGAGCGTCCGCGTGCTGCGCGGATAGCTGACGATGCCGACATCGGCCTGCCCCTGCTCGACCGACTCGATGACGCGGTCAGGGTGGAGGTATTCGAGCCGCACGTTGGCCTTGGGATGGCGGCTCATGAACTCCTGCACGTAGCGGCTCATGTGATGCAGGCCGACGGAATAGATGGCCGCCACGCGGACCCGGCCGGCGACCTCGTCGTGGAGCGTGCGGACCGCATCCTCGAGCGCGTCGTACGCGGCGACGATCTTGCGGGCGCCGTCGAAAAACACCTGCCCTTCGCGGGTCGGCACCAGCGGCCGCTTCGACCGCTCGATGAGCCGCACCCCGAGGTGCGCCTCGAGCTGGCCGACCACCTGGCTGGCGGCCGACTGCGACACGCCGTTGTCTTCCGCCGCGCGTGAAAAACTCCGCCGGCTGACGATGTCGCAGAAGATTTTCAGGGACTTGAAGTTCACGGAAATCCGTGCCCGGCGGCCCAAGGACCGCTTTCTGGCCTCATCCGTGATTAAAAAAACGAATGACGCCGCCTTGCATCATTCGGAATACGAATGCAGCATAGCGCGTATTCGCGACTCGTCAAGCACCGTTTCAACTCGCATCCCCTCTGGAGAGCCACTCTCCGACCCCCTCCACCCCGCTCCCCACCGTGGCGCACACCTCCAGGTGTGCGAATCCGGGCCGTGGTCCGTTCGAGCGCATTCGCAAGCCTGGACGCTTGCGCCACCCTCCGAACGCCCTCCACCCCGCTCCCCACCGTGGCGCACACCTCCAGGTGTGCGAATCCGGGCCATGGTCCGTTCGAGCGCATTCGCAAGCCTGGACGCTTGCGCCACCCTCCGAACGCCCCCGCCCACCCATCTTGCCGCACCAGAAAATCCTGCACGACCGGTGCGACCGCACCCGATGTTCTGCCTCGGGCCCTCCATGCGCGCATCACCCGCTTTATCGGCGTTCGCTGTTCTCAGCCTCGTGCTGGCAACCGGCACCGCGCACACCGCTGCCGCCGACCTCGCCGACGTGGATGCCGCAGCCGTGGAGCCGGCGCAGTACCTGGAAGAGTCGCTGACCCACGAGGACCCCGACCAGGAGGCCCGCATCCGCGCCCTGGTCGACCAGGCCGTCGCCGCCCGGCTGGCGAACATCCCCCGGCCCCGCTACATCCCGGCGACCGACATCGCGCCGCCCAAGGGCCTGCTGCTCTATCACTCGACCGACCAGGCCGGCACGGTGCCCTTCGCCCTGGCGATGAACGGCTTCATGCAGCTCCGCTGGCTGGAGTTCGCGCGGGAGTCGCGCAGCTGGACCGACTCGCGCGGCATCGTGCGGCCCGTCCAAAACATCAACACCTTCAACCTCAACCGCGTGCTGCTCTCCTTCTCCGGCCACGTCCTCGACGAGCGGCTCGTCTACCGGGCAATGCTGTTCGGCACGTCCGACATCGGCGTGCGGTCCGCGTTCGTGCCCCTCGGCACGGTGGGCTGGAAGTTCAGCGAGGCCGTCACGCTCGCCGGCGGCGTCACGATCGTGCCCAGCTCGCGGGAGTGGGTCGACGCCCAGCCGTGGACGCTCGGCGTGGACCGGAGCATGGCGAACACCTTCTTCCGCCCCGGCTACAGCCCCGGTGTGTTCACGGTCGGCTCGCTGCTCGACGGCGAGGTCCAGTACCAGGCCGGCGTCTGGAACGCCATCGACGGCGGTCAGGCCGGCGTGCTCCGCGAGGGCACGTCGATGGCCTGGGCCGGCAACACCTGGTGGGAGCCGCTCGGCCCCTTCGGACTCGGTTACTCCGACATGGAATGCCGCGCCGATCCGGTGATCCGCCTCGGGGCCAGCGGCACCTACGCCCGCACGCAGGCGATCATCTTCCCGGGGCTGAATCCCGAAGACACGATCGTGCGGCTCTCCGACGGCACCCCGATCGCCCTGCCCGGCGCCCTCGGCCCCGACTCGCGACTCCAGCAGTATCTGTTCCATCTCGCCACGGTCGACGCCGGCTGGAAGTACGCCGGCTGGGCGGTGAACTTCGAATATTATTTCCGGCTCCTCAACGACTTCGTGGGCGTCGGCACCTTCGAGCGGTCGAGCATCTACGACCACGGCGGCGCGGGCTACCTCTCGTGGTGCTTCGTGCCGCGGACCTACGAGGTCTATGCCCGCTCCAGCGCGCTGACCGGCCCCTACGGCACCGGCCAGGAGTACGGCGGCGGCTTCAACTGGTACGTGCACAAGTCGCGGCAGGGGCGGTTCACGCTCGAGGCGCTGTACATGAACCGCAACCCGGCCCAGAACATCCTCTATCCGTACCGCGCCGGATACACGGGCACCGCGATCCAGACGCAATTCCAGATCACGTT
>JAJTED010000039.1 GCA_021300535.1 Planctomycetaceae bacterium
GGGGGCCGCGGGCTCGAGCCCCTCGCGGGCGAATCGCTCGAGCACGAAGTGATCGAGCGGATCGGTGGGCCACGCGGCGAGTTTTGCGGGCGGCTGCGGCGGCGCGGGGTCGCGGACCGGCTCGAACGACCAATGCGGTGCATAGGGGGCGTTGGCGTCGATCCATTCACGGAGGATTTTTTTCTGCTCCGCCGTCAGCGGCTTCTTGAACTCGGGGGGCGGCATGACGATGTCGGGATCGGTCGACTCGATCCGGGCGACGAGTTCGCTCTTGGCAATCGAGCCGGGCACGATCGCCCGCGTGCCTGACGGCAGCTCGGCGAGGGCGGCGGGGCGTTCGTCGAGCCTGAGGTCGGCCTGTCGCGAATGCGGGTCGCGGCCGTGGCAGTTGAAGCAGTGGGCCGCGAGGATCGGCCGCACGTCGCGGGAGAAATCGACCGCCCGCGCAGAATCAGCCGCGATCGCCACCGCGATCAGGGCGGCGCCTGCTGGAATCCGAACCAGGATGGTGGAACGTCGCCGCATGCGGCAAATCTCCGTTACATTGAGCATCATAGTTTATCGAATCCCGGCGCCGGCGGATGAGATGTTTTCCGGCGAACAGCCTGGCATTTCGCCGGCTTTTTTCGCCGACTCGCACCCGCGTTTGCCGGTCAGCCCCGTGGGCACGGGAATCCAGCCGCATGACGCTTGAGTCACATCGCGTCATGGCAACTCGCGTTTCCGGCCTGTCGGCCATGTTGCTCGTCGCCTGGTCGTCGTCGGCCGCGGCGGAATTGGTGGTCGTGGCGCCCGTGGCCTGGCAGGTGTCGCAGCGTGGCGTCCCTGCGCGGATCGAACTCTCGGGCACCGGCCTCTTCGCCGCGGGGGCGCGCATCGAATGCCGGCTGCTGACGGCGAGCATGGGACCGGAGCCGGCCCCGCCGCTGCCGGCCGCTGCGTCCGCGTGGCGGCCGCTCGCGGTCGAACCCGCCGACCCCAACGCGCCGAATCGAGCCCGGGCCTCGGTCGACCTGCCGGCGGGTGGCTGGTATCGGCTCGAGGTGCGCGCGGCGTCGGCCGGGATTGCGGCCGTCGAGCCCTTCGGTGTGGGAGAAGTCTTCGTCGTCGCCGGCCAGTCGTATGCCACCAACACCAACGACGAGCGGCTCGTCGTGGCGGATCCGCGGCGTCGGGTCGCGGCGCTCGACGTCGAAACCGGCCGCTGGCGGCTGGCGAACGATCCGCAGCCCGCCCCGGACCGCAGCGATGGCGGATCGATCTGGCCCGCGGTCGGCGACCGCCTGGCCGCCGAACTTGACATGCCGATCGGGTTCGTGAACGTGGCCTTCAGCGCCACGTCGACGCAAAAATGGGCGGCGGATGGGCCACTCTCGGCACGGCTGCACAAGGCCGGGCGGATGGTGGGGCGGTTTGGCGCCGTCCTCTGGCAGCAGGGGGAATCCGACGTGATGGCTGGCACGTCGACCGACGACTACGTGGCCCGCCTCCAGGCGATCCGTGCCGCCGCCGTCGAGGCCTGGGGCTTCGAGCCGGTCTGGCTCTGTGCGTTTTCCACGCATCACCCGACGGTCTATCAAAATCCGGAAGGGGAAACCCGCATTCGCGCGGCGATCTCCCGACTCGGCACGCTGCCGGGATTCGGCCTGGGCCCCGACACCGACACGCTGCAGGGCCCCGATCGCGGTGGCCCGGGGTCGCGCCGCCATTTCAGCCCGGCCGGCCAACGCAACGCCGCCGCGTTGTGGAGCGACCTGCTGCTCAAGAAAGCAAGGCCTTGACGACGTGGCCGTGCACGTCGGTGAGGCGGAAGTCGCGGCCTTGGAAGCGGTAGGTGAGCTTCGTGTGGTCGAAGCCGAGCAGGTGGAGGATCGTGGCCTGCAGGTCGTGGATGTGCACCATGTCGCTGGCCACCTTGAAGCCGAGATCGTCGCTCGCGCCGTGCACGTATCCGGCCTTCACGCCGCCGCCGGCCATCCAGACGGAATAGCAGTCGGGATAGTGGTCGCGGCCGAGGAGGCTCCCCTGAGCCGTGCGTCCTTCGCGGAAGGGCGTCCGGCCAAACTCGCCGGTGCAGAGGATGAGCGTGTCATCGAGCAGCCCGCGCTGCTCGAGATCCTCGATCAGCGCGGCCGCCGGCCGGTCGAACGTGGCCGCCTTCTTCGTGAGGCCGTCGCGGATGTCTGCGTCGGGCGCCGTGCCGTGGAAATCCCAGCCCCAGTCGAAGAGGTGCACGAACCGCACGCCCTGCTCGATGAGCCGCCGCGCGAGCAGGCAGTTGTTGGCGAGGCTCGACTGCCCCGGCTTCGCGCCGTAGGCATCGAGGACGTGCGTCGGTTCTTTCGAGATGTCCATCACGTCGGGCACGCTCGCCTGCATCCGGTAGGCAAGCTCGTACTGCGCGATTCGCGTCACCGTCTCGGGATTGCCGAGTTCCCGGGCCTGCAGCTCGTTGAGATCCTTGAGCGCGTCAAGCGTCTTGCGGCGCATTGCCCGGCTCATCCCCGGCGGGTCCGACACATAGAGCACCGGGTCGCCCTTCGAGCGGCACTGCACGCCCTGGTAGACGCTCGGCAGGAAGCCCGACCCGAAGCTGCTCGTGCCGCCGTTGGGCTGCGTGCCCGACGAAATGAGCGTGACGAAGCCGGGCAGGTTGGCATTCTCCGTGCCCAGGCCGTAGGTCACCCAGCTGCCGAGGCTCGGCCGGCCGGCCCGCGGACTGCCGGTGTAGACCATGAGCTCGGCTGGAGCGTGGTTGAACTGGTCGGTGAACATGCTCCTCACGAGGCAGAGCTTGTCGGCGACGCGATGCAGCTGCGGGATCGCGTCGGAGAGTTCCATCCCGCTCGCGCCGCACCGCGTCCACTGCCGCCGCGTGCCCAGGAGCTTCGGCGTGCCGGAGGTGAAGGCGAATTTCTTGCCGGCGATCGTCTCGGCGGGGCAGTCCTGCCCGTCGCGCTTCGTGAGCTCCGGCTTGTTGTCGTACATGTCGAGATGCGGCGGCGATCCCGTGAGATGGATCACGATCATCCGCTTCGCCTTGGCCGGCAGCGGCGGCTGCTTCGCCGCCATCGGGTCGGCCGCGACCGCCGGGACGGGAGCCGCTTTGGTCGCCGCCAAGAGTTCGTGCATCGCGATCGCGCCGATGCCCCCGGCCATCGAACCGAGCAGGTGTCGACGCGTCGCCAGCAGCTTGTGTCCGAGAATCGGGTCCATGCTGTCGTCTCCGAAAAGCGGCTTCCTCACGGACACATGAAGGCTTCGTCGAGATTCAGGATCACGTTCGCCACGACCGTCCAGGCGGCGAGGTCGGCCATATCGGCCGGGAAATCGGCGGGCACGGGGCCGAGCGGGTCGGTGGCCATTTTTTTGGCGTCGTCGGGGGCTTGGAGGAAATCGGCTTGGGCGTCCGCGCGCAGCCCGACGAGCCGGTCCACCTCGTCGGTCGCCGGGCGCCGGGCCAGCACGAGCCGGAAGCCGAAGGCGGCCCGCTCGGCGTCCGTCGATCCCCCCTCGCGCACCATCCGCCTGGCGAGCGCCTGCGCGGCCTCGACGAAGGCCGGGTCGTTCATCGTCACGAGGGCCTGGAGCGGCGTGTTGGTCCGCGGCCGGCGAACCGTGCAGACCTCGCGGGACGGGGCGTCGAAAGTGGCCATCGAAGGATAGGGATTGCTCCGCCGCCAGGCCGTGTAGACCGCGCGGCGGTAGCGATCTTCGCCGGTGCTCGTCTTCCAGTCGGTGCTGCCGCCAAAGGCCGCTTTCAAGCCCAGGTTCGGCTGCGGCGGGTGCACGCTCGGGCCACCCTTCTTCCGCGAGAGCAATCCCGACGCCGCCAAGGCCTGGTCGCGGATCACCTCGGCCGAGAGCCGCACCCGTGGTCCGCAGGCGACGAGCCGGTTTTCCGGATCGCGGGCCACGACGTCGGGCGGGCACTTCGACGACTGCCGGTAGGCGGCGCTGGTCACGATCAGCCGCTGGATGGCCTGCAGGTTCCACCCGCTCGCCACCAACTCGCAGGCCAGCCAGTCGAGCAGTTCGGGATGGCTCGGCAGGTCGCCCTGGCTGCCAAACTCCTCGCTCGTCGACACGATCCCGATCCCGAAGAGCCGCTCCCAGAGCCGGTTGACGATCACGCGGGCGGTGAGCGGATTGGCCGGGTCGACGACCCACCTCGCGAGCGCGAGCCGATCGACGCGGCCGCCCTCGGCCACCGGCGCGTCGTTGAACACCTCCGGCACGCCCTCGCGGACCTCGTCGCCGAGGTTTTGCCAGTTGCCACGGAGCTGGATCTTCGTGATCCGCCGCTTGTCGCCGGCGAGTTCCTCGAGCACCGGCACCGTCGCCGCGGGGGTTTCGGCGAGCCGCTTCCGCAGGTCGGCGACGATCTTCCGCGCCGGCTGAAACTCGGGCGGCTCGGGCCGGTCCTTCGCGACCGGTGTCTTGAGTTCGGGAATGCCCGCCTCGATCTCCGCGATCTCCCGCTCGATCGCGGCCCGCGTGGCATCGGCCTCCGCCCACGGGATCCGGACCACGGGCGACTCATCCTTCCGATCGGCATCGGCCGTGTTGTTCAACACCGCGTAGAGCTGGAAGTATTCCCTTTGCGAAAGCGGGTCGTATTTGTGGTCGTGGCATTGGGCGCAGGCCATCGTCGTGCCCATCCACGTGCTCATCGTCGTGTTCACGCGGTCGATGACGGCGACGGTGCGAAACTCCTCGTCGATCGTACCGCCTTCATTGTTGGTGAGCGTGTTGCGGTGGAAGGCGGTGGCCACCCTGTCGTCGAGCGTGGCGTTTGGCAGGAGGTCGCCCGCGAGTTGACGAAGCGTGAACTCGTCGAACGGCATGTTGGCGTCGAAGGCCCGGATCACCCAGTCGCGCCAGCCCCAGATCGTGCGCGGCGGGTCGTCGGCGTAGCCGGCGCTGTCGGCGTAGCGGGCGAGGTCGAGCCACTGCCGCGCCATGTGCTCGCCGTAGCCGTCGTGATCGAGCAGCCGATCGGCGAGCTTTTCGACGGCGGCGGCTGATGTGTCGGCCACGAACGCATCGACCTCGGCGGGGGTCGGCGGCAGGCCGGTGAGATCGAGGGCGAGCCGGCGGGCGAGCGTGGCCCGGTCGGCCTCGGGCTGCGGCACGAGGCCCTCGGCCTCCAGTCGTGCGAGGATGAAGTGATCGATGGCGTTTCGTGGCCAAACCGTGTGCTTCACCTTCGGCACCGCCGGCCGCTTCGGGGGCACGTAGGCCCAGTGCGGCTCGTAGGTCGCGCCAGCGGCGATCCAGCGTTTCAGGAGATCGACCTGCTTGGCCGGAAGCCGCTCGCCAGCCTCAGGGGGCGGCATCACGAGATCGGGATCCGTCGACGTGATCCGGGCGATGAGTTCGCTCTCGTCGGGCTTGCCCGGCACGATCGCGGCATGGCCACCGAGGTCGGCCGTCGCTCCCGCGAACGTATCGAGCCGCAGCCCCCCCTCGCCGCCGCCGGCCCGCCCCTCGGGGTCGGGCCCGTGGCAGCGCACGCAGCGGTTTGACAGGATGCCCTTGATGTCGCGGGTGAACGACGGAACTGCATCCGCGGCCGCGGCCCAGGCGGGGAGCAGCAGGACCGCCGCAACCGCGATGACCGGCATCCGATAAGTGATGCCTCGATTTCGCAGCACGTGGCACGCCTCCGGACCCAAACTATAGATCGAATCCGTGCCGGCGTCATGGTTTTCCGTTTGTTCGCCGGCTCACGCCGGCTCGTCGCGGATTCCCGGCGGGGCCGGCGCCGCCAGGTGCGTCGTGTCGTTGAAGGCTCGCAGCTCGGGGCCCGGCCACTCGAGGAGCGACACCGAGCAGTTGTCGAGCGCTGGGAGCTTCGTGAACGGCCGCTCGGCTGCCGCTGCGAGCAGCGGATGCCGGCGGCCGAGCAGGCTGCCAAACGCCGCGGTGAGGATGCCGCCGTGCGCCACCACGATCATCCCGCGAACGTCGCGGCGATCGGCTCCGCCGTGGCCCGCGCCCGCTCGAGCGGGCTCGACCACAGCTCCTCGATCTCGGCTGCGATCTCCCGCGCCCAGGCGGCCATGGTCGCGGCCTGCTGCACACCGAGCGGCGAGAGCGGCACGTCCTCGCGGCCCTGTACGCGGCCGGCGGAGTTGGAAACGCTCTGGCCGTGGCGGACGAGATACTGGCGCATGCCGTCAGCGTACAGGATTGGCCGGCGGCAGTGCCGCCACGTCGGAGCGGCCCGGATGCTGCTGCCCGTGGCCAGGGGCATCTGGAGCCGACCCGCGGTGGGCGGCGGACAAATGATCGACGAACTCACGGCTGGCGTCCTTGAGGACGTACACCTCGCTGGCGTTCTCCGCGGCCCCGTGGGGCCGCACGATGCAGATCACCTCCGCCCGGCCTCCCTGCTGCCGCACATGGTCGAGCAGCGCCCGCTCGCCGGACGACAGCGGCGCCGGGCCGAAAGCCGCCGGCGGTGGAGCACGTTCGCCCGCCGGGGCAGTGGATGCCGTGGGCACCGCCCCGGCGCGGTCGCGACGGTCGAAGGCGACGGCCGGCATCTCGGCCGGCATCGCCGGCACGTGCGCCGAGCCGCCGGGACCCGCCGCGACGGCGTCGAAGCCGCCGCTGGGATAGACGTTGCGATAGACGAAGGCGAGCCCCGCCTCCTCGAGCTGCTCGTGGATCGTGGGCAATGCGGCGAACAGCCCCTCGTTGTCGGCCGGGTCGGCCGCGTTGCACACGCCGATGAGCGTGCCGTCGACGGCGAACAGGCCGCCGCCGCTGCGGCCCTGCACGGGCTGCCCGGCCGGGCCGCCGGGCGCGAAGCAATCGACCTCGATCCGGCCGGCGCCCTGGGAGTCGCGAAAGATGTGGCCGCACGTGAGGATCAGCGCCTCGCCCTGCCGGCTGTCGATGACCGTGCCGGTGCCCCACGAACTGCCCTGCGCATCCTCGACCTTGAGGCGGGCCGTCGCCGCCAGGAGCCGCTGCTCGAGCGCCGTCCGCGCGGCGGCGGGCAACGCGGCGGCGGCCACGGGGGCGACCGGCTCGCGGGCGGTGGCGGGTGTGGACCGTTCCGGCGGCACGGCGGCCCGGGGCGGCGTGACTATCGGCGTGGCGGCGAGGGCGGCCGCGGGCGTGCGCGACCGGGCAGGCGGTTCGGTGGCCAGCGGCGCGGCGGCCTGTCCGCCCGGCAGCGGCATGCCGGCCAGCGGCTGCTGGGTCGCTGCCGCCGCGGTCGCGGCCGGGGCCACACCGCCCAGCGGGGCCGCGGCTTTGGCGAGCAGCTGCTCGAGCTCACCCCGCGTCGTGGCGCCGTTGATGCGGCCAACCTCGTGGCCTTTCACGAGCATCACGTAGCATGGCACCCCACTGACGCCGAAGCGGCGGACGATATCGAGCTCGCGATCGACGTCCACCTGCCGCACGACCCAGCCGGCCGCGGCGATCTCGTCGATCAAGGGTGCCATCTGACGGCACGGTCCGCACCAGGCGGCGGAGAAGTCGAGCAGCATGGCTTCGCCGGAGGTGGCGGCGGCGGCGGGATTGGCCCGCGCGGGTCCCGCCCAGACGGCGATGGCGAGGACGGCGGCGCCGCAGGCATACAGGCGTGACGATCGGATCATCCTCGAGGCTCCACGCGTCCAAATGATGCCGGGGCACGGCGGCCTGCAGGCGGCCCGGAGGCTGCCCGCGGGCCGGCGTCACCCGGAAGGGGGCGGGATACTGCCGGGGCCGGCAGACGGCGACAAGGCCACTTTGCTCCGCCGCGGGCTTGCCCAATCGCCCATCTCGACCGCTGTTTCCCCGGTCGCAGGCCGCTTCTACAATCCGCGTTCATCCCGCCCCGCCCGAGCCCGTCGCCGCATGGCCGCTTCCTCCGCCCGCCGCATCCTGGTCACGTCGGCCCTGCCCTACGCCAACGGCCACATTCATCTCGGGCATCTCGTCGAGTACATCCAGACCGACATCTTCGTTCGCTTCCAGAAGCTCCGCGGGCACCGCTGCATCTATCTCTGCGCCGACGACACCCACGGCACGGCGATCATGATCCGCGCCCGGGCCGAGGGCCGCAGCGAGCAGGCACTGATCGCCGCGATGCGTGAGGCGCACTGCAACGACTTCGCCGGCTTCCGCGTCGCCTTCGACCACTACGGTTCCACCGACAGCCCCGAGAACCGCCGCCTGTGCGGGATGATCTGGCAGCGGCTGCGGGACCGCGGGCTCGTGGTGTCGCGTGGCGTCGAGCAGCTCTACGATGCGACCGCGGGCGTGTTTCTCGCCGACCGGTTCGTGAAGGGCACCTGCCCGAAGTGCGGCGCCGCCGATCAATACGGCGACTCCTGCGAGAAGTGCGGCGCCGCCTACGCGCCGGGCGACCTCCGCGACCCGGCGAGCACGCTTTCCGGCACCCGCCCCGAGATCCGCTCGGCCGAGCACCTGTTCGTGACGCTGGAGCAGATGCACGGCTTTCTCGCGACGTGGACCCGCGAATCGGGGGCCCTCGACCCGCGGATCGCCAACTACCTGGCCGGCCACTTTCTCGGCGAGGAACTCCGCGACTGGGACGTCTCCCGTCCCGCCCCGTACTTCGGCTTCGAGATTCCCGACGCCCCCGGTCACTTCTGGTACGTGTGGTTCGACGCCCCGATCGGCTACCTCGCCGCCACCAGCGAGTGGTGCGCGGCGCACGGCGGCACGCTCGACGACTGGTGGGGCCGCGGCGGCACGAACACCCCCGCCGCCGAGATCCACCACTTCATCGGCAAGGACATCACCTACTTCCACACGCTCTTCTGGCCGGCGATGCTCGAGGCGGCCGGGCTCGCCCTGCCCACGAAGGTCCGCATCCACGGCTTCCTCACCGTCAACGGCGAGAAGATGTCGAAAAGCCGCGGCACCTTCCTGCTCGCGCGGACGTACCTCGACCACCTCGATCCGGGCATGCTGCGGTATTTCTACGCGGCGAAGCTCTCCGGCGGCATCGACGACATCGACCTCGACCTCGACGAGTTCGCCACGAAGGTGAACGCCGATCTCGTCGGCAAGGTCGTGAATCTCGCCAGTCGCACGGCGCGGTGGCTGGAGGCGACCGGTCTGGCCGCCGCCTATCCCGACGACGGCGGCCTGTTCGCCCGCGCGGCGGCCGACGGGGCCGAGATCGCCGCCGCCTACGAAGACTGCGACACCGCCCGCGCCATGCGGGCGATCATGGCGGCGGCCGACCGGGCCAACGCCTACGTCGATGCCGAGCAGCCCTGGAAACTCGCCAAGGCCGGCCCCGACGCCGCCGCGAAGCTGCGGGACGTGGCCAGCGTGGCCCTCAACCTCTTCCGGCAGCTGGCCGTCTACCTGGCGCCGGTGCTGCCGACGCTGGCCGAGCAGGCCGGGGCGCTCGTGGGCGGCCCGATCCGCGTCTGGGACGAGTCGCAGACGCCGCTCGTGGGCCTGCCGGTGGCGGCCTTTCAGCCGCTCATGAACCGCGTCGAAAAGACACAGCTCGAAGCCCTGCTCGCCGCGGCGCGGGCGGAGACCGTGACAGACACACCACCCCAGGGAGCCCCGCAGATGGATGCCACACCACCGACCACGGCCACGGCCACGGAGGATTCGGGAGCGGCGCTTGCCGCCGAGCCGCTCGCGGCCCAGTGCACGATCGACGACTTCGCGAAGGTCGACCTCCGCGTGGCGCGGATTCTCGCGGCCGAGGAGGTGCCCGAGGCGAAGAAGCTCCTCAAGCTCACCATCAGCCTCGGCGGCGACGCGACGCGGACCGTGTTCGCGGGCATCAAGGGCTTTCACGAGCCGGCGGCCCTCGTGGGCCGGCTGGTCGTGGTCGTGGCCAACCTCGCGCCGCGGCAGATGAAGTTCGGCTTGAGCGAGGGCATGGTGGTGGCGGCCAGCGGCGCCGGCGGCCCAGGTGTCTACCTCCTCGCCCCCGACGCCGGAGCGTTGCCCGGCATGCGGCTCCACTAGCTGTCCGTGGACAAAGCCCTCCATGGCCTTTGTCCACTTGGCCGACCGTTGAAACCCAGCGGGTTTCCACGGCCGGCATGCCTCGCATCCTGCTCGGGCAGACTTATCCCACAGTCTGTGGGGCGATTCCGGCAGCCGACAAACGCCCCCTCGGCGTCCCTGGAAAGGGAGGCGAGGGGGTCGGCGAACGCTCGACGAGCGTGTGGCTGCCTCGGCCACAGCGAGAATCTGCAAGACCGCGTAGTGGCGACTTTTGCCGCCTCCGAGCCGGCGGGCAACTGCTTCGAGTAGAATCGCTCGAAACCTGGGAGTTTGCGTCATGGCCCACAAAACCATTCTCTTCCCGACCGACTTTTCCACCGGGAGCCGCCCCTGGCCTACGGCGGCGGCGAACTGTATTACGGCCTGCCCGAGCCGAACTCGGAGCGGATCCTGAAGATGCTCGAGGACGTGAAGCCCTCCGATCCGTCGGTGCCCTACACCCACCGGCTCACGATGGGCGATCCCGCCGGCGAGGTGGTGCGGATGGCGACCGACGAGAACGCGGAGATGATCATTCTTGGCACCCATGGCCGCACGGGCATGACGCGGCTCCTGATGGGGAGCGTCGCCGAGGCGATCGTGCGGCGGGCCCCCTGCCCCGTACTCGTCTACCGGGAGACGGCCGAGAAGCTCGCCCACAAGAAGGCCGCCGCCACCGCATGACGGCCCGGCCGATCCTTGAACTGCGGGCGTCTGTCCGGAAGCGGATTCGCGACGTGTTTGACGGGCTCGGCTTCGTCGAGGTCGACACGCCGGTGCTCTCGCGCGAGGTGCTGCCGGAGGCGCACATCGACCCGATCGCGGTGCCGCTCACCGGCGAGCCGACCCGCTTCCTCCAGGCCAGCCCCGAGGCCTTGATGAAGCGGCTGCTCGCGGCGGGGGCGGGGCCGATTTACCAGTTCGCCCGGTCGTTCCGCGCCGGCGAGCGCGGGCGGCAGCACGACGTGGAGTTCGTGCTCCTGGAGTGGTACGCGCCCCAGACGTCGCTCGCCGACGCGGCAGACCTCCTCGACCGGCTCTGCGGGGCGGCGTTGGGCACGCAGGGCATCGAGCGGGTGTCGTGCCGCGAGGCCTTTCTCGCGCACGCGGGCGTCGATCCGCTCGTGGCGCCGTTCGAGGAGATGCGCGCCGCGATCGGCCGGGCCGGGATCGCGGTGCCGGCGGCCTGGGAAGCGGCGGCGGCCGACCGCTGGGACAGGGCGTTCGAGATCCTGCTCGCGGAAGCCGTGCAGCCACGGCTGGGCCACGGCCGGCCGACGCTGCTCGAAGCCTGGCCGGTGTCGCAGGCGGCCTTCGCCCGCCTCGATCCCGACACGGGGCGCACGGCCCGGCGGTTCGAGCTGTTCGTGGGCGGCGTGGAACTCGCCAATGGCTGGGAGGAGGAGACGCGGCGTGAGGTCGTCGCCGCGCGAATCGCCGCGGCCAACGCCGCGCGTGTGGCCGACGGCCGGCCCGCGCTGCCTGAGCCCGCGCGGCTGCTGGCCGCTCATGGCGCAGCGATGCCCGCCGGTGTGGGCGCCGCGCTGGGCTTCGACCGCCTTGTCATGCTCGCCGCCGGCGCCGCATCGATCGACGCGGTGCGGTGCTTTTCCTCGACCGACGCCTGACGGTCACCGCTCGAGCGTGAAGCCCGTCACCAGCCAGCGTTCGACGGATCCGCCCTGCCGCTGCGCATGGCCCGGCTCGACGACCAGCCGCAGCGACAGCTCCGGCCGGCCGCAGGGGGCGAGCGAAGCGACGACGACCCAGCCCCCCTCGGTTTCGGCGGCCGGCTCGATCGCCCTCACCCGCGGCGGCTCCGCGCCGCAGGCCGCAAGTCCACGCACCGCGGCCAGCGCCGCAAAGGCGGCCTCCCGGTCATTGTCCGCCGCCGAAGCCGCCGCGGCTGGATGGGCATGCGGCTCACCGCCGGGGAGCGATCGCGGCTCACACACGGCCATCGCGTCGGCGAGCCGGCCCGCGCGGACCGCGTCGATCCAATGCCGTGCCACGGCTGCCGCCCGCCGCTCCAACAGCCAGCGCGACACGACCGCCGACGTCACCGCCTGCGCGCCGAAGCCGACGGCCAACGCCAGCCCCGCGACCGCCGCCCAGCCGCCCGCCTTCTTCGCGCCGGGCCGGTTGACGTCGGCCAGGGCAGCGACGGCCACGCCGATCGCCACGAGCGGAATCACCCAGCCGAGCGGGCTCACCAGCGCCGCAGCCGCCATCACGCCCGCCGCAAGCGCCGCCACCGCCAGCCGGCTCACCGGCCGGTAGTCGCCACCGGTCTCGTCCATCGCAGCCTCGTTACCGGTTCACCCGCAGGCCGGGCTCGCCTTCGAGCCGCTGGCGGCGGTCGGCGTAGCGGATGATGAAATCGGCGTCCTTGTCGAAGGCCGAGCCCGGCACCGCAAACGGCCCGGTGAGCGTCGCCCCGCGCACCCACGCCAGCCACTTTCGGTCGGGGGCGAGGCCGAAGAACATCCGCGCCTCGGGCGTCGGCTGCACCACGTCGCGTGGCACGGGCGCCGTGTGGAGCGTCGCCGCCGTGAAGCAAATCATCACCCAGCCGACGAGGGCGGCGACGAGCGGACCGCCGAACAGCTCGACGGGCCGCCGCAGCTTGACCCGCGTCCGCGAGATCCGATCGGTCGCCTCCCGCAGGCCGAGCAGCAGCAGGCAGAACAGGCCCCACAGGGCGACGAAGTCGAGCAGGTAGGTGAAGCTCGGCAGCCGCGGTTCGAGGACCGCGACGAGCTTCTCGTACCAGGCCGTGGCCACGGTCGCCGCGAGGACGACATTCAGCAGCATCACGAGGGACGACCAGATGCCCTCCTTCCACAGCGCGGCCGTGACCGTCACGAACACCGCCAGCAGGATCAGCGTGAGGATCATTTCGCCCGCGCCTCCGCCGTCTCGGGCCGGACCGTAGCCGCCGCGGAAAACACCCGCTGCATCTCCTCCAGCGACGTGACGCCCTCCACCACCAGCGCCATGCCGGCCTCCCGCATCGGCTGCATGCCGTCCTTGGTGGCGGCCTGCCGGAGGATCTTCGGTTCGGCCTTGGCCGCGATCGCCTGCCGAAAGGTCGAACCCGAGGCGAGCTCGAACACAGCCGTGCGGCCGAGGTAGCCTGTGCCGCGGCACAGCCGGCAGCCATGGGCCGAGGGCTTGCGGAGGTGGGGCAGCTTCTCGGCTGTCGTCTTCAGCCGCGCGAGAATCTCGCCCGGCGTGGGATACTCCTCGCGGCACTTCGGGCAGAGCTTGCGGACCAGACGCTGGGCGAGCGATCCCACCAGCGTGCGGGCCAGGTGGTCGGGCGGGACACCGCAGGCCTCGAGCCGGGCCACCGCGTCCACGGCGTCGGTGGCCTTCATGCTCACGATCACGAGTTTGTCGTCCGCGGCGAGCCGCACGAGCTCCACGGCCAGCGCCCGATCCCGCAGGTCGCGGGTCACGATGGCGCGGGGATACTCCCGCAGCACCGCCGTCAGCGCGTCGAGCGGCGTCTTCCCGGTACGGGCGTCGAACTTCACCGGCCTGACGTTCTGAATCTCCCGCGGCGGCAGCGCCGCGTCCTCCAGCGAAATGAAGTCGCGCAGCAGCCGGTCGGCCGACTGCACGACGACGTCGAACGTGGTCGTCAGCCCGGAGGCCGGCGGCGACGAGACCACGATCAGCCCCTTCTCCAGGGCGAGCAGCTCGCCGAGCCGGTCGGCGATCGCCGCCGGCATCCCCACGTCGGCGGGCGTCTTGAAGATCGCGGCCGGCGGCTCGATCTGCACCACCACCTGCTCCCCGCCGGACGCGGCGCGGACGGCCAGCCGGCAGTTCCGCGGCTTGCCGTCGACCTGCAGCGCAAACGTGCCCGAGCGGCCGCCGCGGGCCTGCGGCAGGCCGGCCAGCGTGGCCAGCGTGTCGATGACCGCCAGCGCCGCCGCGCGGTCGGGCCGCGGCGCCTCGGGGAAGGTTTCCTTCTCCTTGCGGCTGCGCGGCGGCTTCCGCACCCGCGGCTTCTCCCACACGCCGTCCACCTCGTGTCGCACCAGGATGCCCTGCGGGTCGGGCTCGATGAGCACCGTCGCCGCGCGGGCCACGACGGCCCCTTGCAGCAGCTTGATCGCCTCCTCGCATCCCGGCGTGGCGCCGGCCCGTTGCTCACGGTCGCCGTTCTCGGCGGCGTCGCGGCCGCCCGCCGCCGCGAGCTTCACGACGGGCAGCACCTCGGCCTCGTCGCGAGCCAGGCCCAGGTCGATGCCCAGGGGTGCGAGCAGGCCGGCGACCACGCGGCGGGCGTGCCCCGCCGTCAGGATCCGCTCCCCCTCGGCCACCTCCCGGTTGCGCAGCACCGCAAACCCCACCACCGGCCCGAGCCACGCCAGGAGCATGAGCACGAGCCCACCGAGCGCCGATGGAATCCACCAGGCCAGCAGGGCGGCGACCACGAAGGGCAGCGCCACCACGGTGCTCCACAGCGCCGGGCGGAACGTGTGCCTCCGGGTGTCGCGGTTGACCGCGTCGACCGTCGCCGCCCAGCCGAGCACGCACAGCCACCAGGCCACCAGCGGCACCACCGCCAGGCCGCCGCCCGGCCCGCGGGAGGCGAACTCCACCGGCAGCGCCGCCGGCCAGCCGCCGTCGGCGCGGGCCACGGCCGCCGCCAGGGCGGGCGCGACCGCGGCGACCACGATCCGCACCGGCCGCCTCATCCTCCCATCACTCCGATGCCCTTCAATGCCATCTCCAGCGCCTCGCGGCTGGGCGCGATCTCGAGGGCCGCGTTGCGGTCGATCAGCCCCTGGTCGACGAGGCTCTTGAGGCTCATCGTGAAGTCCTGCATGCCGTCCCGAAACGACTTCTTGATATGGTCGGCCAGCTGGTGGTCGAGCCCCTCGAGCACGTACTTCTTCACGAGCACGTCGAAAAACATCAGCTCGACGATGGGCACCCGGCTCACGCCGGGCTTGATCGACTTGAGCAGCTTCTGGGCGACGATGCCCTTCATGTTGAAGGCGATGGCGCTGCGGATCGCGGCATGCTCCTCCTGCGGAAACAGGTCGAGAATGCGGGTCACCGTGCTCGGGGCGTTGGCCGCATGGATCGTGCCGAAGACGAGATGCCCCGTCTCGGCGGCGTGGATCGCCGTCTTGAAGGTCTCCACGTCGCGCATCTCGCCGACCACGATGATGTCGGGATCCTCGCGAACGGCGTGCTTCATCCCGATCTCGAAGTTCCGCACGTCGGTGCCGATCTCCCGCTGATTGATCAGGCACTTGTCGTCCGTGTAGACGAACTCGATCGGATCCTCGAGCGTGAGGATGTGCTTGCGGTAGTTTTGGTTGATGTAGTTGAGCATCGAGCCGATCGTCGTGCTCTTGCCGGAGCCCGTCACGCCGGCGAGCAGCACGAGCCCCTGGTCGAGCTGGCAGAGCCGTTCGATCGCCGGCGGCAGGAAGAGCCCCTTGAAATCGGGAATCGTGTTGTTGACGCGGCGGGCCACGAGGCCGAGCGACCCCTGCTGGTAGAGCAGGTTCACGCGAAACCGCCACTTCACGCCGTCGACGACGGCGGAATGCGCGAAGTCGGCGCCGCCGTCGTGCTCGAGGATCTTCCGCTGCCGGTCATCGAGCATCGGCAGGCAGAGCCGTTCCATCTGCTCGTCGTCGAGCTTCGGGGCCTTGAGCGGCTGCAGCGCGCCCTTCACCCGCATGAACGGTGGCTGACCAACCTTGAGGTGCAGGTCACTGCCTTGCAGCCTGACGAGCGCCTCGAACAGGCGGTCGATCTCGAGCGGCGTTCGGGGGCCTTGGGCGGACCGCACACCGGAGGCCGCCTCGGTGGTGGGTGATTCGCTGGTGGCCATCGTGCGGGGGGCGTGCAGGCGGAGAGTCGGAAAAAGGCGGCGTGGGAGCGGACTGCGTGGATCAGCCGCCGGCGGGACGGACGGGAATCCCCCGGCGGGCGAACTCCTCCTTGACCGCCCGGATCGTACACTCTCCGAAGTGGAAGATGCCAGCGGCCAGCGCCGCGTCGGCACCCCCGATGGTGACTGCGTCGGCGAGGTGCCCGGGGCCGCCGGCGCCGCCGCTGGCCACGACCGGAATCCCCACCGCACGGCTCACCGCCGCCGTGATCTCGAGGTCGTACCCGTCCCGGGTGCCATCGCGATCCATGCACGTGAGCACGATCTCGCCGGCGCCGAGCTCCTCCACCCGGCGGGCCCAGGCCACGGCGTCGAGTCCCGTCGGCACGCGGCCGCCGTTGATGAACACCTCCCACACCTCGCGGCCGTCACGGGCGACCCGCTTGGGGTCGATGTTCACCACCGTCGCGCAGCTGCCGAGCCGGTCGGCGACGGCGGTGACGAGTTCCGGCGTGCGAACCGCCGCCGAGTTGATGCTCACCTTCTCGGCGCCCGCCTGCACGAGCCGCGCGGCGTCGTCGAGCGTGGCGATCCCACCGCCGACGGTGAACGGCATGTAGATCGTCTCGGCGACCCGGCGAACGACGTCGAGCATGATCGCCCGCCCCTCGTGGCTGGCGGTGATGTCGAGGAACACGAGCTCGTCGGCCCCCTCGGCCTCGTAGCGGGCGGCGACCGCCACCGGATCGCCGGCATCGACGAGGTCGAGGAACTTCGTCCCCTTCACGACCCGGCCCCGCTCCACGTCGAGGCAGGGGATGACCCGTCTGGCGAGCGTCATCCCGGCCGCCTCGTGCCGCCGATCGTGCCCTCGTCGGGACTCGAGGCCGTGGCGTAGAGCCGGCGCGGAATCCGGCCGGCGAGAAAGGCCTGCCGCCCCGCGATGCAGGCCGCCCGCATCGCCGCGGCCATCCGCAACGGGTCGGCAGCATGGGCGATCGCCGTGTTGAGCAGCACGCCATCGACACCGAGTTCCATGGCGGCGGCCACGTCGCTGGCGGTGCCCACACCGGCGTCCACGATCACCGGATAGTCCGGATCGTCGCCCTTGAGATACTCCATGCAGATCCGCAGGTTGTTGGCATTGAGGATTCCCTGCCCGGAGCCGATCGGACTGCCGGCGGGCATCACGCTGGCGGCCCCAAGGGCCTTGAGCCGCTTCGCCACCACGGGATCGTCGCTGGTGTAGACGAGCACCATGAAGCCGTCGTTGACCAGGCGCTCCGTCGCCGCCAGCGTGCCGACGGGATCGGGCAGGAGGGTCTTCTGGTCGCCGAGCACCTCGAGCTTCACCCACTCGGCCCCCGGGTTGCCGAGGTCGCGGAGGAGCTCGCGGCCGAGGCGGGCCACGCGGACGGCGTCGTCGGCCGTATAGCAGCCGGCCGTATTGGGCAGCAGCGTGTAGCGGGCGGCGTCGAGGTGATCGAGAATGTTCTCGCCGGCGGCGTTCACGAGCCGCTCGCGGCGCACCGCCACGGTCACGCAGTCGGCCCCGGAGATCTCCAGTCGGCACACGCCTCGGCCGCAGCATCCGTCCGCATCGAGTCCTGCACCTCTGCCATCGCTGCCTCGCTCCCGCTGTCGTCAGCCACCGCCCACGAGCGTGACGATCTCCACTCGATCATCTGCGGCCAGCATACAGCCTGGCAGATCCGCCCGCGGCACCACCGCCTCGTTGACCTCCACCGCCAGGGGCCGGCCTGCGAAACCGAGCGCCGCGACCACATCGTGCGCGGTCGCGCCACGGGCCACGCGATGCGGCTCGCCGTTGACCGTGACCGTGATCGTCTCCGCCGCGCCGTCCGGCGCGAGGGTCTTGACGGCGGTTTCCCGCCGCGGGCCGGGGCCCGTCACGGCGCCTTGTCGCCGCCGCCGCGAGGCCGGACGACATCGAGGAGCATCAGTGGATTCACGCCTGCACCTCCGCCCGTGGCGGCCGAGGTCGTCCACGGCACGCCGTACGCCGCCGTCACGCCCGTGCTCACGTCGGTGACGTAGAGCACCGACTCGCCGGACACGTCGCCGGTTTCAAAGTCGAGCATGAACAGCCCATCCATGCCATCGCCCACGGGCGTGGTGCAGACTGCGAACGAGTCCTCGACGGCCGCCGCCGCCGCGTGGGCCCGCAGCGGCTCACCCCGCAGCCAGCCGCCGACGGCCAGGCCGAGGCCGACCGCCACCACGGCGAGAAGGGCCATGAAGCCGTACGGAACCCGCGTCTGTTCGCAATCGCTCTGCCGGACATCGGTCATCGGATCACTCCTGAAGGAGAAACAAGGAAGACGAAGGCAAGGATGCGGTCACGGCTTCTGGCCATTGGGGGCGGCCGCCGGCGGCGGCGCGACTGCCTCCGCCTTGGGGGGAGCGTCAGCCTTCGGCTTGTCAGACTCGGGAGCCGCCGGCTTTTCGGGGTCCGCGGCCGACGGCGGTGGTGGGGGCGGCGGGGGCAACAACTTCGCCGCCGGAGTGGGCACGCGGCTACAGCCGGCGCGCGTGCCGACGAAGATCGTCTTGCCGTCGGGCGCGAAGGCGACGGTCCACACGCTCGACTTCTGCAACTCAGGCCCCTCCTGCTCGCCCTTCGCGACGACGTCCCACAGCTTCACCGCGCCGTCGAGACTGCCGCTGGCCAGCCGCGTGCCGTCGGGCGCGAAGGCCACGCTCGTCACCCAGTCCTTGTGGCCCGTCAGCGTGGCGAACTCCTTGAAGTCGGACGTCGTCCACAGCCGGATCGTGCGATCGGCTCCGACCGTCGCCAGCCGCCCGCCGTCGGGCGAATAGGCCACCGCCCAGATGCTGTCGCCGTGCCCCTCGAGTTTGCCCTTCTCCGCGCCGCTGGCCGGATCCCAAAGCTTCACAAGCTTGTCACTGCCGCCGCTGGCGAGCGTGGCCCCGTCTGCCGAGAAGGCCACCGCCGTCGCCGCGCCGGTATGGGCCGCGATCGCCTTGAGCTCCGTGCCCATGGCCGTGTCCCAGATCACGACGGTACCGTCCTCACCGGCCGTCGCCAGCCGCGCACCGTCTGGTGAAAAGTCGAGCGACCGCACCCAGCCCTTGTGCTTCTTGATATCGTGCTTGAGCGCGCGGGCAGGCAAGTCCCAGAGCTTCACGACCCCGTCGTAGCCCGCGGTCGCCGCCAGCATGCCGTCCCGCGACACGCGGACCGCCCAGACGGCTGTGCCGTGACCGGCAAGATCGCCCACGCGGCCGCCGTCGGCCGCCCGCCACACCACCACGTCACCCGGCCGATAGAGCAGGCTCTCACCGCCGACGGTGACGAGCTGCTGGCCGTCGCGGGTGAAGTCGGCGGCGATCACCCAGCGCTTGAAGTCGCCGAGGCTCGTGGCCGGCACGGCAGCCGGAGCCGCCGCGGGCGGCGGATCGGCCGCCAGGCCGGCCCCGGCGGTCAGCAACGCGGCGCCCAGCGCCACCGACAAGTCAACTGCACGAAACCCTCGCCCTGCCGCACGCATCGTGAATCTCCAGGGATTTTGCCGCGCTGGGCCGCTGTGTGCATGGCCTGCCGCCGGACCGCTTCAGTATAGTTGTCCCGCTTCCATCCATTTCAACCGGAGGCCCACCGATGGCCGCGCCACATCGTGCATCGACCCGCCGCCCCTCCAAGGACCGCCACGCCGTGCTCGTCGCCAGCGGTGACCTGCGCGAGGAGGCGAACCGCACCTGCTGGCCGGCCCAACGGCAGATGGAGGCCGACCTCACCGCGGCCTTCGCCCGGGCCGGATGGCGGCTCGACCGCGGCCACGGGGTGTCGCGTTCCCGCGGCCACGGCTTTCTCGCCAGCGCCCGCGAGGGGCTCGACGCGTTCGCCACGCTCGACCCCGCCACGCCCCTCGTCGTGGCGGAGGCCGTCTGGCAGTACTCCAACCACGTGCTGCCCGGCCTCACCACCCACACCGGCCCGATCCTCACCGTCGCCAACTGGTCGGGCCAGTGGCCGGGCCTCGTCGGCATGCTCAACCTCAACGGCTCGCTGACGAAGGCGGGGGTGCCCTACGCGACCCTGTGGGCCGACGACTTCGCGAGCCCGAGCTTCGACCGCCACCTACGGGCCTGGCTCGACCGCGGCACGGTGCACCACGACACCAGCCACGTCGTGCCGCTGGACCGGGTGCGGATCCCGGCGGCGCTGGCGCGGCAGGGAGAGGCGATCGCCGCCGACCTCGGCCGCCGCAAGGCCCTGATGGGCGTCTTCGACGAAGGCTGCATGGGAATGTTCAACGCCATCATTCCCGATCGGCTGCTGCACGCCACCGGCGTGTTCAAGGAGCGGCTCAGCCAAAGCGGGCTGTACTATGAGACGATGCAGGTCTCGGACACGGAGGCGAAGGGCGTGCTCGCCTGGCTGGAGAAGGCGGGGATGACCTTCCACTTCGGGAAGGACGAGGCCACGGCGCTGACGCGGCGGCAGGTGCTGCTGCAGTGCAAGATGTACGTGGCGGACCTCGTGGAGGGCATGCTCAACGACGCCCGGCGGCCGCCGGTCACGGCCGCGGGGTCCGGCCGCATCCTTTATAAGGGAGCGCCGCTCGTGCACTTCAACGAGGTGGACGAGTGCGCCGGCCTCGACGGCCTGCTCACGCAGCGGATTCACGCGGCCCTCGGCGAGCCGGTGGAAAACACGCTCCACGACGTCCGCTGGGGCGACTGGGACCGCTCCGGCACGACCGACCAGTGGGTGTGGGTGTTCGAGATCTCGGGCGCGGCGCCGCCGGCCCACTTCAGCGGTGGCTGGAAGGGGGCACAGGGCTTCCGCCAGCCGCCCATGTACTTCCGCCTCGGCGGCAGCACGCTGGCCGGCGTGAGCAAACCCGGCGCGATCGTGTGGAGCCGAATCTGGGTCGACGGCACGGGCGGCACGGAGAAGCTCTGCATGGACATCGGCCTGGCGGACGTGGTGCGTCTGCCCGAGGCGGAGACCCGCCGGCGGCTCGACGCCACCACGCCCTGCTGGCCGATCATGCACGCGGTGACGCACGGCGTCTCCCGCGACCAGATGATGGCTCGCCACAAGGCCAACCACGTGCAGGTCGCCTACGCCCGCGACGCCGCCGGTGCCGAGCGGGCGGCCCTGGCGAAGGCCGCCTGCGCCCGGGCGCTGGGCATCGAAGTCTCGATGTGCGGCACCCGCGGCCCGGGCGGTGCGGCGGCGGTCCGCTGGGACGCATGAGGCCGGACGCCACCCATGGCCCGGTAGGATAGTCGCACCCCGCGCGGCGGGAGTTTCGCCACTCATGGACCACCACGCATGACCAAGACACGCGGTTATCTGGGCATCGATGCCGGCACACAGGGGCTGTCGGTGATCTTCGCCGACGAGGAGATGCGGATTCGTGCCGCCGGCACCGGCTCCTATGACATGGTCCCCGGCCTCGACGCGGGCTGCTACGAGCAGCAGCCGGCCGACTGGGAGGCGGCGCTCGGCGGCGCCATGGCCGACCTGCGGCGGAAGCTGGCCGCGGTCGGGGTGGAGATGGAGGTGCTCGCCATCGGCATCTCGGGGCAGATGCACGGCGAAGTGCTCGCCGACGCGGCGGGGGCGCCGCTCGGCCCGGCACGGCTGTGGTGCGACGGCCGCAACGAAGCGGAGGGGCACGAGCTCACGGAACGGCTGGGCGTGAAGATGCCGAAGCGGATCACGGCCGCCCGCTGGCTGTGGACGATTCGCAACCAGCCCGAGAAGGCCGCGCGGACGGCCCACATCACCACGCCCGCCGGCTGGATCGCCCACCTGCTCACCGGCGGCTGGACGCTCGGCATCGGCGACGCCGCCGGGATGTTTCCCATCGACCAGCGGTCGCTCGACTACGACGCGCGGCTGCGGGCCGACTTCGACGCGCTCGTCGCCGCGCTGCCCGGCGGCCCACGGGTGCCGCCGCTCGGCGACCTGCTGCCGGCGGTGCGTCGGGCGGGCGCGGACGGCGGCACGCTCGACGCCCGCGGCGCGAAGCTCCTCGGGCTGCCGCAGGGCATTCCCGTGGCGGCCGCGGAGGGCGACCAGCCGGCGGCGTTGGCCGGTTCGCTGATCGGCGACGCCGGCCAGGTGTCGATGAGCTTCGGCACGAGCGTGGTCGCCAACGCGGTCGGCGACCGGCCGTTTCAGGGCATCGCCCGGGCGATCGACCACTTCTGTGCCCCCGACGGCAAGCCGATCAACATGGTGTTTCTCCGCAACGGCACGACGGCGATGAACACCGTGGTGGAGATGTTCGGCCGGGCGCTGCCGGCCGGTGGCGACCAGGCCGCCGCGTTCGCGGCCGTGATGCCGCAGGTGCTCACGGCTCCCGACGACTGCGGCGGCGTGACGGCGCTGCCCTTCCTCGACGACGAGCCGGGACTCGGCGTATCGCGTGGGGGCACGGCGGGCCTGATCGGCCTCGATGCCACGAACGCCAGGCCGGGCAACGTGGCCAAGGCGATGCTCCTGGCCACGATCTTCAACCTGCGGATGGGCAGCGACCTGCTCGATGCCCAGGGCTTCCCGCGCACGGAGATCATCCTCTCCGGGGGCCTCACGAAGACGCCCGGTCTCGCCCAGATCCTCGCCGACGCATTCCACACGCCGGTCGTGCTGCTGGATGGCGCCGACGAGGGCACGGCCTGGGGCGCGGCGTTGATGGCGAAGTTTCGCGCCGAGACGCTGGCCGGCAAGGCCGCGACCTGGCCGGCCTTCCTGCAACGCCACGCCACGGGCACGCCGACGCGGTTCACACCCCGGCCACAGGCGGCCGCCGCGCTCGACCGCGCGTTCGCGCGGCACCAGCGGCTCCTGGCGATCCACGCACACCTCGACGCGGCCGTCCACGGCTGACCAGCCATGCCGACACCCGCGGCCCGCGGGCCAGTCTTCCTGATCGGCGCCGCGCTCGTCGTCACGACGCTGGTTCCCGGCTGCGGCCGGTCGGCACGCGGGCCGCGCCGCCGGCCGCTCGTCGGCGCGGTCGTCGTCGACGGCACGCCGGCATTCTCGGGGGCCGTAAGCCTCTATCCGCGGGCCGGCCACACCGGGCCGGTGGCGACGGCCGAAATCCGCGCCGGCCGGTATACGTTCACCGTCACCACCGGCCCGACCGCGGGCCCGCATCGTGCGGTGGTGGTGTTCCTGCGCGATGCCGCCGAGGCGACCGCCTTCCAGCCGCGGCACGGCAAGGCACGACCGCCGAAACCGGCCCCGCCGCCGGAGGGCGCGGATGCGGAAGATCCGGCTGCCGCCGCCCAGACTGAACCCGAAACCGCGGACACACCGGCCGTTGACTCCGACGCGCCGCCTCCCACGCCTGCTCCGCCTCCGACAAACATGCGCGAGTTCGACGTCGAGGTGCCCGCCACCGACCCGCCCCGGCTCGACTTCACGATCGACCGCGGAGCATCCCCATGACCGCCCGGAGCCCGCGTCTCGTCGCCGTTCCGCGGCGCCAGGGGCTGACGCTCGTCGAGCTGCTCGTCGTGATGGCGATCATCGGCCTCCTGGCCGCCATGCTCTTCCCGACGATCCAGGGCGCGCGGGAGGCGAGCCGACGGATGGCGTGTTTGAACAACATCCGGCAGCTCGGCCTCGCCGCCAGCGTCCATCACGACGCCCGCGGCTGGTTTCCCGCCGGCAGCCTGATCGCAGCCGACGGCACCTCGTGGGGGCTGACGGTGTCGCTGCTGCCCTACCTCGAGGAGCAGGTGCTGTTCGACTCCGTCGTGCTGCACGCCGGCGGGGCCTGTGGCCAGGTGCGGGCACTGCAGGCCGCCGGCAAGCCCGATCCCGCCTCACGACGGCTGGCCGTGCTCGCCTGTCCGTCCGACCCGCAGGCCGGCCGGCCCCTGCAGAGCGGCCCATCCGGCCCGCTGCCGACGTCGGGCGACTGCGGCATCGTCCATCCGGGCAACTACCTCGGCGTGGCCGGCCGCGAGGAGGCGGTGGACGCCTCGCAGCCGATCAACAAGTGCTACACCAGTCGCGGCATCGACGCGGGCACGGGGCTCTTCTATGACGACAGCCGCACACGGATGAAGGACGTCGCCGACGGCCTCTCCAAAACGCTCGCCATCGGCGAGCGGGGCGTGCCCGAGGACCTCGGCTGGGGCTGGGTGATCGCCGGCGGGCAGGAGTGCGAGCAGTATCTGGGAGCCGCCCGCGGCGTGTTCCGTCCGACGCTTCCGGGCAACGCCTCCACGGCCGACGAGGAACTGCTCCACTGGTGGAGCTGGCACGCCTCGGGCCCCCACTTTGCCCTCGCCGACGGCAGCGCACGGGCGATCTCCCCTGACGTCGACCACGCCGTGTTCATGGCTCTGTCCACCCGTGCCGGGGGAGAGGTCGCGGCGGTGCCGTGACCGGTGGGGCTGCCACATATTCGCGGCTCATGCGTGTGGCCCAACAAGCCCCGGGTGGAAACCCGGGGACTCCGGTCACAACAACCACCCCACGGTCAGGACACGGCGAGCATCCGCTCGAGCGCCGTCACGGCCCACCGCGCCGTCTCATCGTCCACGCGGATCACGTTGACAGGCTTGCACGCCTCGAGGTGCTCCAGGCTCCAGCAGAGGTGGGCAAGATCGATGCGATACATCGTCGCGCACATGCAGATCGTGGGCGACAGGAAACGGATCGTCTGCTCGGGATGGTTCTGTTCCAGCCGCTTGACGAGGTGCAGCTCGGTGCCGATCGCCCACTTCGACCCGGGCGGCGCCGCCGCGACGGTCTTGAGGATGAAACTCGTGGAGCCCGTCAGATCGGCCTTGTCCACCACCTCCATCGCGCACTCGGGATGGACGAGAATCTGCACGCCGGGGAGGTTGGCCCGGAAGGCGTCGACGTGCTCGGGACGAAACATGGCGTGCACGCTGCAATGCCCCTGCCAGAGGATGACGCGGCTCTTCTCCAACTGGGCCCGGGCGTTGCCGCCGAGCGTGGGGTCGTGCGGGTTCCACACGCACATCTCGTCGAGCGGGATGCCCATCTTCCGAGCCGTGTTGCGGCCCAGGTGCTGGTCGGGAAAGAAGAGCACCCGCCTGGTGCGGGCGAACGCCCAGTCGAGCACGGCCCGGGCATTGCTCGACGTGCAGACGATGCCACCATGGCGGCCGCAGAAGGCCTTGAGGCTGGCGGCCGAGTTGATGTAGGTGACGGGCGTGACGTCGGCGGTGTCGATCACGGTGCCGAGGTCGGCCCAGGCGTCTTCCACCTGCTCGATGGCGGCCATGTCGGCCATCGAGCAGCCGGCGGCCATGTCGGGGAGCACGACCGTCACCCGCCGGCCGCCGCGGGCGGCGACCTTCTCCGGCGTGTTCACGAGGATGTCGGCCGTCTCGGCCATGAAGTGGACGCCGCAGAAGGCGATCGCCTCGCAGGCGTCGCGGCCGGCGGCCGACTTCGAGAGCTGGTAGCTGTCGCCCTGGAAGTCGGCGTGGGCGATGACGCCGTCCTGCTGGTAGTGGTGGCCGAGGATCACGAGCCGCGGGCCCATGCGGCCGCGGACGGCCGCGATCCGCGCGTCGAGCTCGGCGTCGCCGAGACCGCGGTAGTGGGCGAAAGGCTGCGGAGCGGGAGCGAGCGTGGCGGAGGACATCGAGTCCAGTATACGCCCGTCGAACGCCCGGCGGCCGTGCGGTATACTGCCGCCCTCCTGGGGCCCGCCGGCAGCGGCCGGCTGCGGCGCCCCGGCACATGTCTCGGCGGCCCCAGGCCGCCACGCACGGGAAGGACGGCGAGACGAAGAAGGCCGCCAAGGAGAAGCCGGCCAAGGAGAAGAAGGAGAAGGCCGCCAAGGAACCGAAGAAGGCCGCCGCCAAGAAGCCAAGCCGGAAGAAGGTCGCCAAGGAGGCCCGCATGAAGGCCTACTGGGGTGTGTTCAACCAGGCGATGAAGCGGCTGGCGATGTTCGAATACGCCGACAAGAAGGCGGCTGAGAAGAAGGCCGCGGAATTGGGCGGGAACCACTTCATCCAGCTCCTCAAGGAACCGATCTCGGAGTGACGCAGCGGGCCTCCGCCCGCACGCAGGCAACCCGGCCCTCCGGGCCTGGCGCTCTCACAAAAAGCCCCCGGCGGGAGCCGGGGAGGATGATGTACGCGAACCTGCGGCATCGTGCCGCAGTTCGCTTGGCGGGCCGCCGCCCGCGCGCAGGCAACCCGGCCCTCCCCGGCCTGGCGCTCTCACAAAAAGCCCCGGCGGAAGCCGGGGGACTCCGGGTGGCATGCCTGCCCAGGTGCCATGCGATCTGGGTTTGAACCGGAAAATTGCAGGCCGTCATCCGGCATGGACGACGGGGTGGTTTTCGTGACCGGAGGCCTTGGGTTTCCACCCGGGGCTTCTCGGATGGGCGACAAGACCGATTCCCAAATCACAGGATCTGCAAAACAACGTTCGCAACCGGATTCCTTCAGCGGCGACGCTCTGTCGAGCCACTCGGCGCACCATCAAAACCCGTAGGCGCGGGCTGCGCGGCGGTCTCGGGCCGCTCACGGCCAGGGACTTTTCCAGTCCCCCCAGGCGGCGAGGTACCGGGCCAGGCCCGGGCTGGTCTCGGCCTTCTGCTCGATCCACCCGCGGGCCTGCTCGATCAGGGCATGCTCCCGCTTGACGTCGATGTCGCCGGCCACCACCCGCGACCGCAAAAACACGAAATACGTGTCGAGCACGTCGCCGCGGCAATAGTCGTTGATCTCCGCCGCCTTCCCCGCGTCCCACAGGTCCTGAACCATGTGGCCGGCGACGTCCATCTTGCCCGGCTTGCCGATCAGGTTCGCCGCCAGCGACAGGCCGCCGGTGAACCGCGAGGCGCCCGAGTTGGTGAGCCACTCGTGGAGGTCGAAGTGGGCGGCCGTGTTGTAGCGATAGCGGGGCTGGTCGAAGTTTCGCGCGTCCTCGGCGAACCAGTCGGGAATCGGCAGGCCGTAGCGGAAGGCGCACAGCTCCAGGAGCGGGATGTCGAAGCCCCGGCCGTTGAAGCTCACCAGCCGCGGCCGCTGATGCTTCATCCACCCCGCCCAGAACTGCTTCGTGATCTCGTGCGGCCGCGACTGCTGCTCGTCGAGGGCCACGAGATCCTGGAGGGCGAGGTCGCGGCCAAGCTTGGCCACGACCAGCGACACCGGCACCTGGAACGTGTAGGGGATGAAATCCTTGCCGTTCTCCGCGAGCAGTTCCTGGCGGTAGCGGGCGATGGCCGCGGCGGCCGTCAGCCCCGCGCCAGGATAGCGCAGCCGAGACACGAGGTCGCCGTCGGCCACGCTCTCGATGTCGAAGACGAGGTATTTCGTGTCGGTCGCGGCCATGACGCGGCTCACCGCCTGGCCAGCGGGTGCTTGAGCGGCAGCCAGGCGCCGTCGGCCTTGCTCGAAGCCACCGCCTGCTCGATGAAGTACATCCCCTCGACGCCGTCGTGGATGTTGGGGTAGACGGTGTTCGTCCGCTCGAAGGCCCCGCCGCCGGCCGCCTCTGCCATGGCGTCGAAGGCGGCCCGATAGACGTTGGCGAAGGCCTCGAAGAATGCCTCCGGATGACCCGAGGGAAGCCGGCAGGCGGCCCGGCCCGAGTCGTTCATGAACGGGGCGTTGGGGTCGCGGGTGTAGAGCTGGTGCGGCTTGCCGTTGTGCCGCACGAGCATCTTGTTGGGCTCCTCCTGGCGCCACTCCAGGCTGCCGAGCGTGCCGTCGATCTGGATCCGCAGGTCGTTCTCGCGACCATGGCTGATCTGCGAGGCCGTCACCGTGCCCAGGGCGCCGTTCTCGTAGCGGATCACGGCGGTGCCGTAATCGTCGAGCGGCCGGCCTGGCACGAAGATCTTCAGATGGCCGCTGATCTTCTCCGGGAGCAGCCCGGTCATGTAACGGCCCAGGTTGTAAGCGTGGGTGCCGATGTCGCCGAAGCAGCCCGCCGCGCCGCTCTTGGCAGGATCGGTCCGCCAGGCGGCCTGCTTCTGCCCCTCGCTCTCGAGCCGGGTCCGCAGCCAGCCCTGGATGTACTCCGCCCGGATCGCCTGGATCTCGCCGAGCTGACCGGAGAGGATCATCTCCCGGGCCTGCCGGACGAGCGGATAGCCGGTGTAGTTGTGGCTCACGGCGAACACGGACCGCGCCGTGGCCACCACCTTCGCCAGTTCCTCCGCCTCGGCGAGCGTGAGCGTCAGCGGCTTGTCGCAGACGACGTGGAAGCCGGCCTCGACCGCGGCCTTGGCCACGGGAAAGTGCATGTGATTGGGGGTCGTGATCGAGACGAAGTCGATCCGCTCTCCGGCCGGCAGGGTCCGCTCCTTGTCGAACATCTCCTGATAGGAGCCGTAGGCCCTCGCCGGGGCGACGTCGTAATCGGCGGCGCTGGCCTTGGAGCGGGCCGCGTCGCTGGAGAAGGCTCCGGCCACGAGGGCGGCCCGGTTGTCGAGGACCGCTGCGGTGACATGCACCCGCCCGATGAACGAGCCCTGCCCGCCGCCCACGATGCCCATCCGCAGTTTGCGGCCCAGCGTTCCATTCGGCGCCATAGCGCGGTTCCTTTTCCCCTTCCTGTCCGGATGCGTGCTCCTCGGCTGCGCCGCCCCGTGGCGGCCGCCGGAGGATCGCGACTCTAGCACACGGCCGGCCCGGCCACACGGGGCGGGGCCGTTGCCGCGGGCATGGCGGACAGCCTACGATGCGCCGACGGGCCGGGGCAGAGTTGACCGCCCGCCTCCACTCTCGGGCATGCCATGGGATTTCAGGACCGCGGCTATTACCGTTCGCCACGCGGATCGTTCGCGTCCGAATGGAGCGGCGTGTCGATCCTCATCGCTCTCAACGTCGGCCTCTGGCTGGCGAACTTCATCCTCTCGGGCGATCTGATCCGCGAGGTGTTCCCGCTGCGGCTGTGCCTCAACGACATCTTCTCGCTGCACTCGAACCTCACCAGCCATCCCTGGAACTTCTGGCAGCTGCTCACCTACGGCTTCCTCCACGACGGCCCGAGCCTGGAGCTGCAGGACACCCTGCGGACCGTGGGCCGGACGCAGACCTTCTCGCCGTTCCATCTCCTCGGCAACATGCTGATGCTCTTCTTCTTCGGCCGCGAGGTCGAGGCGACGATGGGGCGGGCCGAGTTTCTCCGCTTCTACTGCACGGCGATCGTCATGGCGGGGCTGTTCTGGGTGGTGGGAGAGCAGTTCCAGGAGCCGGGGATCAACGTTCGCCTCGTGGGGGCCAGTGGCGGCGTAATGGCGGTGCTCGCCGTCTTCATCTGGTACTTCCCCCAGCAGACCGTCTATTTCTGGGGCGTGCTGCCGGTGCCGGTGTGGGCGCTCGGCGTGCTCTACATCGCCATCGATTTCGGCGGCGCCCTGACCGGCGGCCGCGGCGTCCCGCAGGACGCGAAGCTCGTGGTGGCGCACATCGCCCACCTGGCAGGCGCCGCTTTCGGCCTCCTCTATGCCTGGCGGGGCTGGAGCCTGGAGGACCTCGGCACCTGGACGCAGCAGCTCCTCCGTCGCCGACCACGGATGCGGGTCGTGCATCCCAATGCCGACCAGGCCGAGGAAGAGGACGAACGGTCGCTTCACGAGACGGTGGATCGCATCCTCGCCAAGATCAGCCGCAGCGGCGAGTCGAGCCTCACCCCCGCGGAGCGGGCGACGCTCACCCGCGCCAGCCGCAAACTCAAGGATCGCTCGCGGTAGAGCGGTTCCTGCATACCTGCAGCGTTTCCCGGCCACCTTGGGCTGGCGCGAGGGCTGCACGCAATTGTGGCGCCGCTGAAGCAGCGGGCGACCCTGTCGCCGCGTGGCGGATGAACGGGCCGGAAATGCTGCGCCGCGGGGTCCGGTCCGAGGGTGCCATGGCGTCTCGATGCGCGGTAAACTTTTGTCATGCACGACGATCACCATCAGGATCAGACATCGACGCGGGGTCTTCCCTGTCGGCGCTCGAGCGAGCGTGAGACGATCATCGCTGCGGCGCGACATGTCGTTCATCTGGATCCTGCCACGCGGGCCGCCGCGTTCGTCGGCCTCAGCAGGACGCTGGAGACGGTGCTCGGGCCATTGTCAGCACCGGAGCGTCGCCGTCGTCGGCTGGCAGCGGAGCGGCTCGACCCGCTTCCGAGTCCGTGGTGGAAGTACATGCGTCGCACCGAGTGGCCGACCGCCGATGCCGCCTCCTGAACAGCCGACGTCGTCGTTCTGCTCGCGGCGGTGTTCGACAGACTCCGGATCCCCTACGCGTTCGGCGGGGCGTTGGCCGCGAGCTTCTGGGGCATCCCGCGGACCACCCAGGATGCGGATTGTCTCGTCGCCGTGCCGGCGCTCGGGTACCAGAAACTTGCCGATGCACTGTCCGCAGCCGGATTCCTCATCGACGAGCTGGACGGCACGCGGCCGGTGGCCGTGGCCGAATTGCGGAGGCAGATCGCCGACAGGGGATTCATGAGCCTGGTCCACGAGTCGACGACCGTCGAACTGTTCGTGCCGCTGGTGCCGCTCCAGCACGCCATCCTCGAACGGGCCCAGGAGTTTCCGTTTGCCGACCGCACGATCCGGGTCACGACGGCCGAGGACCTGATCCTGCTGAAGATGGCGTTTCATCGCCAGAAAGACCTGATGGACGTCAAGGGTATCCTGCACGTGCAGCAGGGCCGGCTCGATGTCGGCTATGTACGGCAGTCGGCCACGCGGATGCTCGAAGCGAGTGTGGCGGCGGAGCTGGAGACGCTGCTCGGCGAGTACGGTGGTGGCAGCTCGGCGCACGGGGTGCAGTGAAGGATCCAGCCGCTGATTTTCGCACGCGCTCCCGGTCATCTGCCGTGAACGTGTTCACGGCAGCGTGTGCCGGCGGCGCGGCCGTCTCACGGCCGCGTAAGGTCGGCGGCCGCCGCCAAGGGCAGCGGGCACACGAAGCGGCTGCCGCCGTCGGTGAGCACCTGCTGCGATCCTGTGCCCGGCCGGTCCCGGCTGTTGCGCCTCATGATCCGCCCCGCCAGGCCGACGCTTGCCGACGGGCCATTGGCCGACCTATCCATTATCCATGGTCACCGCGGCATGGCCGCGGGCAGGGCGGCAGTGCGGGCGTCGGGCCGGGCCTGCATCCGCAGGCGGGTGATCGCCGCCACCACCTCCTCGAACTTCAGCTCGTCGAGGTGGCCCGAAAGCGTGGCCTGCGCCCGTCCGTGGATGTCGAGGATCGCGACGTTGGGCGTCTGGGCCACCATGCCGAAGTGCCGCCGCATGCTGTCGTCGAAGTCGAGCCACACCGAGACGAACTCGGATTCCTTCCGCAGCCGCGACCGGGCCACCGCCCGCAGCGGCTTGGGCACCTCCGAGATGCAGGCCACCGGTATGACGTGGACGTCGGGCACGCGGGCGTTCGCCGGCCAGCCGGGCAGCCCGACCACCGGCTGCCGCGACCACTCGGTCGCCGGGGCACCCGCCGCGGTCGGATGGAAGCGGACGTGCAGTTTGCGGCCCATTTCCAGGGCCGCCTCGGCCCCGTGACGGTCGGCGTACACGAGCACGACCACGTCGCCGCGCAGGAGCGCCGTCTCGCGGCGGTTCTTGAACTGGTCCTCGAGAACGACGTCCACGACGCGGTCGGCCACCTGGGCCGATGCGTCCGGCACGACGCCGAGCACGAGGCACGTCGCGAGCAGCGGCAGCCACGGACAGAGGGGACGCAGGCATGTCGCACGCGGCTGGTTCATGGGGCACCGTTGGGATGTGGGGAGCGGGGGAGGTACCGCGCCATCGGTCGCCGGGGCAAGCCGGGTTTCAGGCCGCGGCCCGGAGTTCGCCGGCGCCAACCGGTTCGTCGGCGGTCGCCGGCGCCGCGACAAGCTCCCCGGCCTCATCGCCGCCCGCGTCGGCCGCGCCGCCCAAGGGCCGCACGACCGCCAGGATCGCCGGCAGCAGGACCAGCGACGTGATCGTGCAGGTGGTGACGCCCAGGGTGAGCACGCGGCCCAGGCTTTCCAGGCCCTTGTGGCTGGCCACCATCAGCGCGCCGAAGCCGAGAATCGTTGTCAGCGCGTCGACGAGCACGGAGTTGGCGGTGGAGGCGCTGATCCGGTATGGTCCCGGCCGCTCCAGGGCGTCGTGGACGATGTGCACGCCATAGTCGACGGCGATGCCCAGAATCAGCGGAATACCGATCAGGTTCGCGGGATTGAGGTCGATGCCGACGAGCCCCATGAGGCCGAGCGTCTGCGCCATGCCCAGGGCCAGAGGCAGCGCCGCGAGCAGCGCGTGCAGGATGCTGCGGAAGTCGAGCCACAGCACGGCGAGGATCACGATCAGGGAGTACAACGCCGCCTGCTCGTAACTCCGCTTCATCTCCAGCGACGCCTCGTAGGCCTGGAGCGGATTGCCGGTGGCCCGCGGGTCGACGGCGCGGACGTCCTTCACGAACCGCTCCAGCGCGTCGAAGTTCCAGATGTCGCCACGGCCGTAGATCTTCAGCAGGTGGCGGCCACTGGAGCCCACAAACCGCTCCACGAGGCTCGGCGGCAGGTCGGCGAGCTGCGGCGGCTCGGGATCGGCGACGCCGGCGAGGGCGTGGAGACGGGTGAGCAGATCGCCCGCGGCCCGCTGCTGGAAGGCGGCCAGCGTCCGGAAGCAGTCTTCCGGCCCCATCCGCCGCAGCGCCTCGCGGGCCCGTTCCAGATGCCATGCGGTCCGCAGACCGCCGGGCCGCTTCACCGCCTCACCCTGCGCCCAGCCGAGCGTCTCGCCGAGGGCTTCGAGCCGATCGACCGGGATCTCCGGCGGCCGCTCGGGCAGGTTCGCCAGCCGGCCGCGGATTCGCTCGATGATCGGTCGCTTCAGGTCCTCGTCCACGGGCAGCAGCGACGCGATCTCGTCCACCCGCTCCACGCTGGGCAGCGCCTTCAGCTGCTCCTTCCGCGCGAGCAGCTCCTCGCGGGAGTTGGCGATCGACAACGCGTACCACACGCTCTGGTCACACTCCTCGAGCAGTTTCTTCTCGACGGCCACGCTCTCCAGGCCGTCGGGCTGGAGGTTGAGCAGGTTGTGGTCGTAGTCGAGCTCGTGAAGGCCGCCCGCCAGCGCCATCGTGCCGGCCATGGCTGCCAGAGCCACGAACCGCGGATGCCGCAGGACCGGCGCCAGCCAGGCATGCACGGGCACCGGTTCGGGAATCCGGCTCCCGAGCCAGCTGCGATCGACGATCGCCACCACCGCCGGCAGCACGAGCAGCTCCGCCGCGCAGCAAAGGAGAATGCCGCCGCCGGCGATCATGCCCAGCTCCGCCACGCCGACGAAACTCGTCAGCGCCGCGCAGAAGAAGGCGACGGCCGTGGTGATCGCGCCGGTGAGGATGCCGGGGCCGACCGAGCCGCTGGTTTCCAGGAGCGCCGCGTCGCAGGCATGCCCCGCCCGCCGGAACTCCAAATAGCGGCCGATGTAGTAGGTGCCATAGTCGATGCCCACGCCGATCATCGTGACCGTGAAGGTCACGCTGAGAATGTTGAGGTGGCCGACGCTCACCGTCGCCCAGCCGAAGGCCCAGGCCATGCCGATCACGAGCACGCCGTTGGCCATCATGGCGTGCCGGATGCCGCCGAAGCCCGCGATGATGACGATCGCCACGGCCGCCAGCGACAGGCCGCTGGCCCACACCATCGACTGCTGGCTCGACCGCATCTCGTCGTCTTCCATCACCGGCAGGCCGGTGAGGCCGATCGTGGTGTCGGGATGCCGCGCGGCCACCACCGCGATGATCCGCCGCAATTCGTCGGTGGCGGCCGACGCCCCCGCGAAGCCGCCCTCCGCCTTCACCATCCGCAGGAGCACGAAGCCGAGCCGGCCATCCTTCGCCAGGAGGTGCTCGCTCGACAGGTCGCGGAGCGTGGACAGGGACTCCGGCATGCTCGGCCAGGGCGAAAGATACTCCGCCAGCCGCGGGTCGGCCGGCTGGGCCGCCGGCTCCATGCCCGCCAGCAGCGCCTCGCTGTACCGCTCGAGCGCGGCCGTGGGGGACTCCGCCTGGCCGGAAACACCGCCGGCCACCATCTGGCCGGCCATCCCGGCGACCATGGTACCGACCTTCAACTGCGCCCAGCCGCCGGCCAGGATCGGCTCCGTCCGCTCGATGAACCGGTCGATGGCGGCGAGGTCGGCGGGCGCGAGATAGTGCAGGCCCTTGGCACGGATTCGCGACAGGTCCACCTCGTGGAGCACCGAGCGGAAGAGGTCGCCCTCACGGGCCACCTCGCGCGACACCTCCTCCAGGACGGCGATCACGTCCTCCCGCACGCGGCCCTCGACCACGACCACCGCGTCGTCGTCCTCGCCGAACTCGTGGATGTAATCGATCCACAGCTTGTTGTATTCGCTCTCCGGGTCGAGCAGGTCCACGCGGCTCACCTTGTAGCCGAGATGCCGGGCCGTCCAGAGACCGGCCAGGCCCGCGGAGAGGATGGCGGCGATCACGATCGCCAACGGCCAGCGCAGACAGGCATGCGTCCAGGCCACGAGGCCACGGCCCAGAAGGCTCTTCGGCGGGGGGAGCGTTCGGGCGGGCGCGGCGGCCGGGGCGGCATCGGCGTTGGGGTCGTGGAGGTGCAGCATCGACGCGGTCCGGCGGACGAACGGGGGGCGGGATGGTAGGGAACCTGCGGCACCCGGCCAAGCCCCGATTCGCCGCGCGACGGCAACCCCGGCAAGGTGGGCAAACCCTGCGAATTTCGCGAGGAAATCACTGGGCCGAGCGGCTCTCGCAGGCCGAAAACTCCCCGGGGAGACGGCGGACCGCCGCCGTCCAGAGGGGCCTGTCGATCCGGGGGGATTCGCATGGGTGGGCGCGCAATCGCACTGGCCGTGGGGCTGGCGTTGGTGGCCGGAGTGATCCGAGCCGCCGAATCACCGCACATGGCGCAGGGCGGCATCGCCGCGGCGTTGGCCGATGCGGGCGCATCGGGCCGCGACGCACGGCGCCGGGCCGCGGAGGCGGTGCCGCTCGACCGCATGCCGGAGGCCCAGCGAAAACTCGCCGCCCAGAGCCTGCGGTCGGCCACGCTGTTCCGCCACCTGCCGGCCGAAACCGTGACCTGCGATCCCGCGCTGCTCGAGTTCATCCTCGCGCGGCCCGAGGTGATGGTCGATCTGTGGCGGGCGCTGGGCATCAGCCGGCTCGCGCTCGATCCCGCCGGCCCGGGCCAGTGGCGCATGTCAGACGGCTACGGCACGACAGGCACGGTGCGGCTGCTCCATCAGGAGCGGACGCCGCACGGCGGGCTACTCGTGTTCCATGGCCGCGGCGGCTACACCGGCCCGCTCGCGCCCCGCCAGCTCACCGGCTCCTGCCTGGTCGTCATCCGCCACGCGACGCTCGATCCCGACGCCCAGGGGCGGCCGCAGCAGGCCGTGCAGATCGACGCCTTCCTCGACGTGGACGGGCTCGGCCTGGAGATCGTGACCCGCACCCTGCAGCCGCTGATCATCCGCTCCGCGGCCGCAAACCTCCACGAGATCTGCCTCTTCATCTCGCAGTTCGCGGCGGCCGCCCAGCGCAACCCGGCCGGCGTGGAGCGGCTCGTCGAGCGAATGAGCCGCACCGCACCGCCGGACCGCCGGACCCTCGCCCGGCTGGCCGCGGGCAGGCCGTCGTCCCGGTCGCAGCCGGCGGTTTCGCCCGACGAGATGCAGGCTGAACTCGCCGCCCGCTGGATGCCGGCGGACCAGCTCGCGCCGGCCCGGCGGTGACGATTGCATCCCGCCAGCCGATCCTCTCGGCAGCCTTGGGCGGCTGCGCGACCCGCGGTGGTCGACAAGGCAGGCGGCACCACCAGCACGCATCTGCTCCGGCCCCACCGAAAACCATGGCGCCGCGGGCATCCCCTCGACCGCTCAGCGATTCTTTTTGGTCGACGTGCCGGCTGTCGAATCGGTCGACACACCGTAGATCGCGAAGGCAGCCAGCGTCGCCTGCGTGGTAACGCCATCGTCATTGACGATGGTGCCGGTGCCGGCACCAGCCGAGATCGTCGCACCCACGGCGCTCGACAACCTCACGAAAAACGTCTCATCGGGCTCCACGGACGCGTCATTTCTCACCGCCACGTTCACGAGCTTCGAGGTCTCGCCTGGGTTGAACGTCAGCGTGCCGCTCGTGGCCGTGTAGTCGCCATTGCGACCGCCCGTGGCCGTGCCATTTGCCGTCGCGAAGTTCACCGTCACCCTCGTGGTGCCGGCACGGTTCAGGCTGACAACAAAACTGAACACTCCCTGACTTTCGGGAGCCGATACCGACGAGACCGTGACCGCGAGCGGCGCGGGCGGTGCAGCTTGAACCAATGCTCGGACATCCAAGCGACCGCCTGTGGCGGTCTTGCCCGTGAGCGAAGACGTCGCCCTCGGCGTGCCCAGAATGGCCTCCCGCACCTGCTGGGCGGACGCCGCCGGATGCGCGGCTGCGTAGAGCGCCGCCGCACCGGTCACGTGCGGAGTCGCCATCGACGTGCCGCTGAGGGTGCCATAACCACCTCCGGGAAGCGTCGAATAGATTCCGGTTCCGGGCGCGGCGATGTCTACGGTCGTTGAACCGTAGTTCGAATACGACGCCAGCGACCCGTCCGAGTTCAGAGCCGCGACGGCGACGACGGCCTCGTAGGCCGCGGCCTTCGTCGTCTTCGTCCCCTGCAGCGTCGAGTAGTTGGACGGGTAGTTCGCCACGGAGTCGTTGTTGTCACCAAGGCCGTCGCTTCCGCCGTTTCCGGCCGCGGCAATGAACAGGATGCCCGCGTTGGCGCCACGAATGATCGCGCTGTGGAGAGCCGACGAGTAGCCGCCACCGCCCCAAGAGTTATTCGAGGCCACGATGTTGATGCCGTGGCGGCTCTTGAGGTCGGTCAGGTAGTCGATCGCCTTCACGGCATTGGCGAGCGTGCCCCCATTCGGGCCGAGGAACTTCGTGGAAATCATCGTGACGTTCCAGTTCACGCCAGCCACGCCGGCACCGTTGCCGCCAACGCCTCCGATGGTGCCTGCCACATGCGTTCCGTGGTCGTCTGCAACGCCGTCGTAGACCGTCTTGTCGTTCGCGTAGAAGTCCCAGCCATTGACGTCATCGACGTAGCCGTTGCCGTCGTTGTCGATCCCGTCCGGGGCATCGAACGGATTCACCCAGACGTTGGCCGCGAGATCGGGGTGGTCGACCTGAAATCCCTCGTCAACGATACCGACCACCACCGACTTGGAGCCGACAATCCCGGCATCCCAAGCCTTCTCCGCCTGTGATCCGAATTGATTCGTCGTTCCTGCCGGACCGCTTGCCGTCGGTTGGTCGTCGCCGTACATGCCCCACAACTGGCCGGTGGTGGCGTACGCGGGATCATTGCTGACGGCCGCAGGCGACAGCCGCCAGTTGGGTTCGGCGAACAGCACGTCCGGTCGCCTTGAGATCGCCGCGATGGCCTGCTCGACGCTCAGCCCCTTGCCAATCCCGACGCGTTCCAAAACACCGGTCGCGTTTTTCGCCATCGCACGGGTTTGGATGGCCTCGATCTGCCGCCCTTGCACCAGACCGCGGGCGAACTGTCGGGCGGCCGCCGTCGCGCCATCCGCAAATTGGACGAGTATTTCGCCGTCTACATAGGCCGCCAGCATCCGGCGATCTTCGAGGTGCTCACAGCCAAACCCCCGCCCGCCTGTGGCCATCGATCGACCACAGCGCTTGTGTCGTCGCACTGCCATGCTTTCGCCTTTCGAAGGACGCCCCCTTGCCCAATTGAAGGATAGCCGTCTGTCGCGACGACCGCAACGGTTCAACGGGCAGCAACGGTCGATTCGCGGGCTAGAATGTCGCATGCGCGTGCCGATACCGGCTCTGGACGGCGGGACCTGGCCGCCTTGACGGCCTTTTCTGCGATGCGGAACCAATGGCCCCGCTCCGGCAGGCGTGGAAATGTCGCTCGTCGGTGTATCCTCAGATACGCCGTGTTGGACGAGTCAGCCAAGGCCCGAAACGAACACCCATGATCCGGCAGATGAATGTGGCTTGGATGTCAGCCATCGTGATGGCCGGGATGGTCTTCGCCCAAGGCCAAATCGCCCCCGGCAAAGAGGATGACGGGGACGACAGCGGGGCCCCGACGGTGGTGGCGCAGGATTGGTCGGTGGCGGTGCAAGGCTGGAAGCCGGTCGCCGCGAACGAGCATCCGCGATTGATCTTCAGGAAGGACGACGTGCCGACGTTGCGGAAACGGGCGCAGACGCCGGCCGGCACGGCCATCATCGAGCGGGCCAAAAAACTATTGGAGTCGCCATTGACGACGTGGCACGCGGCCGGCCATGCGTTCCTCTATCAGGTCACCGGCGACCAGGCGTGGGCGGACAAGGCGAAGGAAGCCGCCGAGCAAACCCTCGCCCGCAGGCCCAATCCCGACGGTCGGTACACGTGGCCGGCTCAGGGGCAGTTGCGGGCGGGACCGTGTTTGTCGGCGTTGCGCGGGGATGCAGGCGTGGATGCGAACCGGATCGAGGAACTGCTCGGGAAGGTCGTCAACAACGCCCGCCGCGAGAGCGCCGCGGGGTACGGCAGCCGGGGCCATTCCTACGAGGGACATCATTGCGGCCGGTTGTCGTCCCATACCGGACTGGTGCCATTCATCCAGGCGTACCGGGTCGCCATGGGACGCGACCTTGTGCCGAACAGTTCCAACGCACAATGGCTGTTGGCGAAATGGGTGTATGGGTTCGTGGATCACCCGCCGAGCACGGGATCGGCGGGGTTGTACATGTACAACTCCCGCGGGATGTATGCCCAGGAATTCGGTCACGGAGGGGGGTCGAGCGGTGGAGACTTTTCGCAAGGCTGCGGCATCTGCCCGAAGGAACACGTCCCGGCCGTGCTCTCGCTGTACAACCACATCATCGAGCCGGGCGAGAAGACGTATGGGTCGGTTACCGGGTCGAGTACTGGATGGACATCAAGAAGCTAAAACTGCCGAACGACGTGAAAGACGTGACCGGCGCGGATGGTTTCGCGACGAAGACGACCATTCACACCGCCGACCCGGCCATGCCGTGGGCAATCATGACATTGCAGAAGGGCGACCCGCCCGCGGTGGTCGTGGATGGCAAGCAGGTCAAGGTCGGCGAGCAGACGTTGACGTTTGACGGCGAGAAGATCGTACTGGGCCGGTGACGGCTCCGGGTTGGATTTCCTGCATCAGGGGAGCCGCCATGCGAACCATTTCCGCCGTCGCCGCCGCCGCCCTGGTCGTGGCGTCCGTGGCGCCCCGCGGCATCGCCGCCGATCCGCAGACCGCCGCGCCGCAGTCGGTCGAGGAGATCGTGAAGCGGTCCAGGAGTTCCATCGTCACGATCCGGTTCGAGGGACGGCGAGAGTCCGACGCGGGGCTGGGGACGGGTTTCGTCGTCGGCGACGGCCTCGTCGCCACCAACCTGCACGTCATCGGCGAGGCCCGCCCGATCACGGTCGAACTCGCCGACGGCTCGTCCCACGAGGCCACCGCGGTGCATGCGACCGACCGCGACGGCGACCTGGCAGTCGTGCGGATCGCCGCCCCGGGACTCGCCGCACTGCCGCTCGCCGAGGCGGGCACGCTCGTCGACGGCCAGGAGGTCATCGCGATCGGCAACCCGCACGGCCTGAAGCGCAGCGTCGTGGCCGGCCGCGTGTCCGCTCTGCGGGAGATGAACGGCATCGGCATGATCCAGCTCGCGCTGCCGGTCGAGCCGGGCAACAGCGGCGGACCGCTGCTCGACCTCGAAGGCCGCGTGCACGGCATCGTGTCGATGAAGTCGCTCGTCACGCCGAACCTCGGATTCGCGGTGTCGGTCGCAAGGCTCCGCGGGCTGCTCGACCGCCCCAATCCCGTGTCGATGGAGCGATGGCTCACGATCGGCGCGATCGACCCCGCGGAGTGGACGCCCATCGGCGGCGCGCGGTGGCGGCAGCGGGCCGGCCGGATCTCGGTGAGCGGGGCTGGAAACGGCTTCGGGGGCCGCTCGCTCTGCCTCGCCGTCGCCAAGCCGCCGGAGCCGCCCTACGAACTGGCCGTGTGGGTGAAGCTCGACGACGAGGCCGGGGCGGCCGGCCTGGCGTTCGCCGCCGACGGCGCCGACCGGCACTACGGCTTCTACCCGACCGCCGGCCGGCTGCGGCTCACACGGTTCGACGGCCCCGACGTGCTCTCCTGGAGGATCCTCGACGAGAAGCCCGCGACCCGATACCGGCCCGGCGAATGGAACCACCTGCGGGTCCGGGTCGAGGCGGACCGGACCTCGTGCTTCGTGAACGACGCGCCGGTCTTCACGACGGCCACCCCGGCGCTCTCCGGAGGACGCGTGGGGCTCGCGAAGTTCCGCGACACGGAGGCGGAGTTTCGCGGGTTCGCGGCCGCTCGAGACCTGCCGCGGGCCGCGCCGGCGGCAGACGTGATGGCCCGCATCGAGGCCGCCACGGCGGCCCTTTTCCAGGACGACGGCCGGACCGCCGACGAGTCGGTTCGGGAGCAGATCGTGCGGAAGCTCCTGCCCGACGGCCCGCTTGCGCGGGCCGGCCTGCTGCGGCAGGCCGCGGAGCTCCAACAGCGGGCGGAGCGGCTCGAGGCGCTCGCGTCGAGCGTGCACGAGCGGCGGACGCTCGACGAACTCGGCAGGCTCGTGGGGGCCGCCGACGCCGAGATCGACCTCTTCCACGCGGCGCTCTTGATCGCGAAGCTCGACAATCCAGACGTCGACGTCGCCGCCTCGCGCCGGGCACTCGACCGGCTCGCCGCCGACGTGGCCCGGGCGGTGCCCGCGAAGGCCGACGAGGCGGTGAAGCTCGCGACGCTCAACCGGGTGCTCTTCGACGAGCTCGGATTCCACGGCAGCCGCGGCGACTACTACAACCGGTCCAACAGCTACGTCAACGAGGTCCTCGACGACCGCGAAGGCATCCCGATCACGCTCGCGATCCTCTACATGAACCTGGCACGTCGGCTCGGGCTGATGGTCGAGGGGGTCGGGTTCCCCGGTCACTTCCTCGTGCGGTACGAGCCCACCGCGGGCGAGCCGCGTTGGCTCGACGTGTTCGAGCGGGCGGCCGAGCGGACACGCGAGGAGCTCGCGGCACGCCGACGCGACGAGGCCGGCGCGGAGATCACCGACGACGACCTGGCGGTGGCCACCCCGAAGGCGATCCTCGCACGGATGGTCAACAACCTGCTCAGCATCGCGGTCCGGGAGGGTGGCCAGGCCGACGTGCTCCGCTACCTCGACGCCATTCTCGTGATCACCCCCGAGTCCGCCTCCGACCGGGTGATGCGGATGGTCACGGCCGCGCGACTGGGCCGGCGCGAGGCCGCGGTTGCCGACGCCCGTTGGCTGCTCGAACGGATGCCGCCGGAGATCGACCTCGACCAAGTCCGCGGACTCCTCGACCGTCTCGAGAGCGACCGCCCCGAGACGATTCGGGCCGACGCCGATCGGCCGGGCGACCGGCGTTGATACCGCGGCCCGCCGCGGCGGTACACGCCCATCGCGATACTACGAGTGTCAGGAGTGTAGGAACAAAGAGGTGTCCGGGGCTGGCATACACCGTCATGCCAACGCCTAGTCAGTTGCCGGTGTCGGCATCATCCCACCGCCTGTCTGAATTGCTTGCGGTACTTCGCGGGCGTCATGCCGGTGTGGTCGCTGAACAACCGCGTGAAGTGGCTCTGTGAAGCGAAGCCGAGATCGAGGGCAGCGCCGGTCAGAGTGGACGTATTGGCTTTGAGCAGTTCCAGCGACTTGCCGATTCGCCTCCGATTGATGAAGCGATGAAGGCTCAAGCCCGTCGAGTGCCTGAACTTCCTGGCAAAGTGGCCCGGCGAAAGCCCCACGCGCACGGACATGTCGCTCAACGAGGGAGCCAGCCGAAGATGTTCGTCGATGTAGGCGACGAGATTCGCAAGGGTGCTGCGTTCAAACACGGTTGCGTCGGTCATCCACTCGGGACGACGACAGCCATTTATCTCCAAGAGTCGTCGTATGAGACTGCGGGCTGCCAATTCTCTGCCGCCATCCGCCGCCCCTGAAGGCTTATCAGCGTAGCGGGACAATCGTGCCATGCAGGACGTAAGCACGGCGTCTTGATGAGACAGCGACTGTCGCAACTCCGGGACAGCGGAGATGCCTTCTGATTCCGTCACGCTCTGCAAATGCGCACGCGGAATGAGAAGCATGTAGAACTGGTGGCCGGGATGACATCGGTAGATCAGCGCGTGCACCTCACCATCGGCTGGAACAAACTGCACCGTGCCAGCAGCGACTGCGAACTGTTCTTCCGAGCCACGGCATATCAATCGCACGGAAGCCGTGGAGTGACTCGTGTAGATGCAACAATGAGCCACCTGTCGCATGTGGATCGCGACCGTGGAACCGTGGCCACTATCGGTCTTCCATGCCCCAAGCCATGCGTAGTGCTGAAAAAGGGAATTGCATGTTTCGTCCATAAGGCCCCCCTTGATGTGCACTCCGGCATCCTAGCCAGCCTTCTGCGATAGCCCACAACTCCACCGCTGTGTTTGTTCTCAGACACGAACCGCACGTCGGCACGGTTGGTCTCTGCAGAACGGATGACTGGCACACAGGCCGCGTGCAATGCACGCCCATGACCGTGCTGTGACAAAACGGCCTGCCGGACAAGACGCCATCGAGAACGTCCTGTCCAATCGCCCCGATGCCCAGCGGGACGCTCGGCCTAACCCGGGGAACAAGGATGTCGCCATGAAGATGCCCAACGCTCTGCCCATTGCTCAGTCAGCAGTTCTCGCACTTGCCGAGATCAAAGCCGCGACGGAAGCCTTTGACCGAGGCGAGAACAACGTGTTCGACGCCTTGGATGCTATCGCCGTGGCCGTCGCGGCATATCTGAACGCGTTGGCATCGTGTCGAGATGCCGCGTAGCGCCGCCCCGTCCAGAAGCAAGACAGCACTCCATCCAAGCCCGGGACGTCCACTTCGAAGCGGTCGTGGCCGGCTCCGAAAGGCACGACGCAAAAGACGACGCGCGCACGACGCATTTGCCGACGCAGCAGGCAGCCGCCCCCAATCGCACCGTTTCGCCACGGTCGCTCGAAGACCATGGGGCGAAGGGACTTGCGCGAGGTGACGCGACGACCGGCGAAATGGTGCGAGCAACGAAAGTAGGCCCGGTGTGATTCGAACACACGACCAAGGGATTATGAGGACGAAAGGAGTCTCCGGCGAGAGTGACCGAAAAACCTGGCATTTCCTCATTTAGTCCGCGAAAGACTGAGGTTTTGGTCAAAGTCGGGCAGTATCAAAACTGTCTCGGAACCGTCTACGAATCGTCTCACATCGCCTCTTTTGGGTTCAAACCCAAACCCCTCCGCCCCTAGTCCGACTCCATGCCATCTGGGTCCATAGCAGGGTCTCATGCCCAGGCTCAGGCGGCGAGGCAGCGGCATGCGATTCTGCCGTTGCCCGATGTACCAAATGCGATACACTCTGAGCATGGTGTCAGGTGGCCATGGACGCGGATCGCGACGGCCGATTTTGGAGGTCGTGTTCTTTCGCACTGAGACCGGCAGTGAGCCAGTGCGGGATTGGCTGCGAGGCCTGGCCCGGGAAGACCGCAAAGCCGTCGGGGAAGATATCAAGACAGCTCAGTTCGGATGGCCGATGGGAATGCCGCTCATCCGCAAACTGGCGAGCGGTCTATGGGCAGTCCGGTCGCGGATCAGTTCTGGCATTACGAGAGTGATTTTTACAGTGGATGGGCAGACGATGGTTCTCCTGCACGGCTTTCAAAAGAAATCACAACGTACACCCCCGGCCGACCTCATGACGGCGAAGCGAAGGCTCGCTCAACTACGATCGGAGTGACGCATGAAAAAGAAGCACCTTGGTAGCAGTTTCGATAATTTCCTGCAGACAGAACGTCTCCTCGAAACGGCGACCGCCACGGCAACGAAGCGAGTCATTGCGCATCAGATCGCCAAGGAGATGAAGCGGCGGCGACTGACGAAAGTTGCCATGGCGACCCGTATGAAGACCAGCCGGGCTGCACTCGATCGGCTGCTCGATCCGGACAACCCATCGGTGACGATCGGCACGCTCGAGAAGGCTGCGACAGCGCTCAACCGCCGACTAAAAGTAGAGTTGCGTTGAATGTTGCCGGGGTTCAGACCCAAACCTCTCCGCGTTCAATGCGACCCCATGCCATAGGGAGCCTATCGCAGGGTCTCATGCCCAGGCTCAGGCCCCGGGGCAGCAGGCGAACTCGCTACCCCGGCACCCGAACAGCGTCCTCCTCGGCGTGGTCCCGTACTCCTCGCCCCAGACGCTCATCTGTTCGCCGTCCGGGAGCGGCGCCAGATTCTTGAAGAGTTCGCTCCGCTTGAAGGCGAACCGCTCCGTCCCGCGGATAGTGTACGGCAGTTTACTCATGCCGTCCACCTGCCGGTCCGCCCATGGTCGCCGCGGTCACAGGGTTTCCCGCGCGAACCCGCCTCCGC
>JAJTED010000163.1 GCA_021300535.1 Planctomycetaceae bacterium
AGCCGCAGGGCATGCTCCTCCATCCGCGACAGGGCGTCGACCCACTTCGAGGGTGACGTGTCGGGGGCGATCGGCAGCTCGACCCGCAGCGTCTCCATGTCGGAGAGGGCCAGGGTGCCCGGGGTCGCGGTGTTGGCGAACACCCGCCGCCGCCGCGGGTCGTCCCGTGACCAGAGCCACCACGGCACCTCCAGCCACTCCCCGGAGGCATCGTGGCGCACGGCCAGGTCGGGCACGGGCCGGCCCCGGCCGCGGACCTGGTGGGCCTGACGATATTCCGCCAAGGCTGCGTTGTATGCCTCGTGCAATTGCCGGGTGTGTGCGAGCAGCCAGCCCATGAACACCATCACCGTCGGCAGCCGCACCAGCTCGCTCACCGGGAGCTCGAGCGTCTGCAGTCCGAATCGCTCCTCGAGTGCGTGCCGCGCCTGCGCCAGGGCCAGCCCCAGGCGGTGGCAGGCGGCCGAACGCTCGACGGCGAGCGGCCACCACTTGCGGAGGATCGGCTGCGGCTCGAAAGGCGCGAGCAACTCGCTGGCCCGGCGGCCGAACGACGCGAAGCAGTCGGGATCGAAGACGGGCCGCTCCTCCCAGGGCATCTCCGGCGCGTCGGCATCGAAGGCGACTTCCTCGGCCTGCGCCGAGTCCGGCGTGCCCACGGGCACGGCCACCGCCGGCCGCGTGCAGCGGTCGCTGTCGACGACGAGATTCAGCGCGGTACCGCCGACCTGCCGGGCGTAGGCGTCGAGCGCGGAGTTCTTCAGCCACACGCCGGCGTGGAACAGCTCCGGCTGGTGGCCGCCCATGATGATCGGCCGGGCGATCCACTCCGCCACGTCGTCCGGCCGGTGCACGTCGCGGTAGCTGCCGGTGTATTCGGCGGCCACGGTGAGCACCTCGCGCCGGGTGGCGGCGACGAGCTCCCAGAGCCGCAGGTCGCCGATCCGCGTGTCGAAGGCGGTCCGCAGCAGGCGGTTGTTGTCGACGAGGGCCTCGATCGATCCACGGCCCGGTTCCGCCGTCACGGGCGGGTCGATGAGACGCCCTCCCGACGCGTCCGGGGCCACGGGGGCTGCCTTCGGGGGGCGTCGGAATGGTGGCATTGCCGCAGTTCAGGAGGCCAGGACCGCGGCTCCGGCGGCGACGGCCGCCTCCGCGCGATCGAGCACGCCGCGGTAGTAGGCCAGACGGGTCGTCGCATCGTCCAGGGCGCCCCCGAAACTCCGCGCCAGATCGAGATACAGCAGTGGCACGGGGAGCTCGACGATCTTCAGGCCTGCGGCCGCGGCCTGCACCCAGACCTCCAGCGGCATCGCGTAGCCGGTCTCGGTGACGTGCAGCGCCGCCAGCGCCCGCCGCGAGTAGGCCTTGAAGCCGCAGAAGGCGTCGGTGATCGCCAGCCCCAGGCGGGCGTTGATCTCGGCGGTGATCTCCATGTTGATCCGCCGCCGCGCCACCGGCGGCCGACTGTCGCCGGGGAACCGCTTCAGGTAGCGGCTGCCGCTGACGATGTCGGCGGCGGCGGCCGCGGCCACGAACTCGGGGATCAGCCGCGGCTGGTGCTGGCCGTCGCAGTCGATCGTGCCGCCCGGGCCGCGAGCAGTGCGGACGTGCCATCAGTGGAGCCATCATCCACCACGAGCACGTCGGGCGTGAAGCGGAGCACCTCGTCGAGGACGCCCGTCACGTGAGCGGCCTCGTTGTAGACCGGCAGGGCGGTGAGAAAGCGGGGCATGGGTGGCGCCGGGAACGGACAGGGATCGCGATCTTGCAATAATAGCGCGCCATACCTGCGGGGCAACGCGCCGGTTGTCAGTGCCACGCGTCAGCCCACCTCGAGCCATCCCAGCGGGTCTTGCTCGACTTCGCTGGCCCAGCACTCCAGCCCGGGCACGGCGGCGGTGAGCCGCTCTGCGAGGACCGCCATCGAGAACCGTTCGCTGGCATGGTGCCCGACGGCGACGACCGCCAGGCCGGCCGCGGCGGCCTCGATCGCCTGATGGAGCTTGATCTCGCCGGTCAGCAGCGTGTCGCAGGCTCCGCGGACCACCTGGGGGATGCAGTCGCCGCCGCTGCCACAGACGATCCCGACTCGGCCGGCCGGTCGGTCGGCGGCGCCGACGAGCTGCACGTGCCGCACGCGGAGGGCCGCGCCGACGCGACGGGCCATCCCGGCGACCGTCATGGCCTCTGGCGCCGTGCCTGCGCGGCCGAAGCCCACCAGCGGCAGTTCCGCGTCGGGCTCCAGCGGCGCGACGTGGGCCAGGCCGAGCATCACGGCCAGTTGATCGTTGATTCCGCCGGCCGCCGAATCCCAGGCCGTGTGCGGGCTCCAAACGCCCGTGCCGGCTCCGGCCAACGCGAGCAGCACGCGGCCCACGTGGCTCTCGTCGGTGAGTCGGGCCACTGGTCGGAATGTCAGCGGGTGGTGGCTGACGACGAGATCGGCACCACGCCGAACGGCCTCGGCGGCCACGTCCTCGGTGAGCGTCAGGCAGGTCATGACCCGCTCGAGCGCCGGTCGCCGCGGGCTCATGAGCAGACCGACGGCGTCCCAGTCGGCGGCCAGTCGCAGCGGGGCGATGCTTTCGAGGGCGGCGGTGACGGTGGCGAGCGCCGGCATGCCGCGAGGATACTATGCTGCGGTACGCGCGTCACTGCGTGCCGATCCCTCACGGACCGACCATGGAAACCGACCGCCTTTCGGTGCCGACGTGGGCACTCGCCCGCGACCTGCGGACGGCGCTGCGCCGGGCCCGAGACCTGAGGTTTCGTGGCGTCGAGCTCGACGCCCGCGGCGGGCTCGATCCGGCCGCGGTCACGCAGACCGGCCTGCGCCAGATCCGCAAGTGGCTCGGCGACGAGGGGCTGGCGGTGTCGGCGGTCGCGTTTCGCACGCGGGGCGGCTATGGCGATACCGAGCGTCTCGAGGGTCGGATTGCGGCCACGAAGGCGGCGCTCACGCTCGCCCATGGGCTCGGGGCGGGCGTCGTGCTCAACCATGTCGGCGACATTCCCCCCGAATCATCCGGGCCGGCCTGGCACCTGCTGGTCGATGTGCTCACGGATCTCGGCCGCTGGTCGCAGACGGTTGGCGCGACGTTGTGTGTCGAGGCGGGCAGGGCAGCGCCCGCCGACCTGCTGCGGCTGTTCGCCGCCGTGCCTGAAGCGGCGTTCACCTGCGACATCGTGACCGGGGCCCTCGTGGTGCATGGCCACGATCCCGTCGCGGCGGTGGAGGCGCTGGGCGGGCACGTGGCCAGCGTCCACGCCACCGACGCGGTGGCTGGCGCGTTCGCGGGCCGCGGGCGGGCGGTGATCCTGGGGACGGGGCAGGTCGATTTCGCGGGCGTCTGCGCCGCCCTCGAGGAGCGTGGCTACCGCGGCTGGATCGGGCTGGAGCCGGTGGAGGATCGCGCGGCCAGCGCTGAATTGGCAGGGGCCGCCGAATTTTTGCGGGCGCTGTAGCCCCCCGCAGGCCCTGGATGGCGGCGGCCGGCGGCGCTGGTACACTCAACCGCATGTTCGCGCGTGCGCCGCGGATGCGGATCACGACCTGGTGTGCGGTGTGGGGCTATGTGCTCCTCGCCTCCGGCCTGCCGCTGCCGTTCGGTGCCGTCCAGCCGGTTGGCGGTGGAGCCGCGAGCGAAGCAGCCGGCAAGCGGCTGGCGGCGAAGGATCGCTCCCGACCGTTTCCCTGCATGGACAAGCCCTGCGGCTGCGCGACCGCGGAGCAGTGCTTCAGCAGCTGCTGCTGCCATACCCCAGCCGAACGGTTGGCTTGGGCAAAAGCCCATCGCGTCGAGCCGGCCGTGCGCGCGGCGCTCGAGCGCCGGGTCGCGGCCGAGGTCGCCAGGGCAAAGCCAGCCGGCGGCTGCTGCGCCGCCAAGGCCACGAAGCAGCCGGCCTGCTGCAGCGATGGCGGCGGTCCGTCCCGCAATACCGCGCATCAGCCCGAAGTCTGCGACGAGTACCAATCGCTCGCAGCCGCGCCCACTGGCGACGATTCCGAGCCGACCTCTCTGCCTGTGAGCCCCGCCGAACCCACGCGGGCCGCTGCTCGGATCCGCACCGTGACGCTCCAGGCGCTGCTCGCCTGCGGCGGCATCGTCACCCACTGGCTCGCGGTCGGCGGTTCACTGCCGCCGCCACGGGTCGAGCTCGCGCTGCAAGCGCCTGTCATCGCCGTCTGCATCTGCGGCGATCATGCCGCCGATAGCATCGCTGCGGCCCCTGACCTGCCGCCGCCCCGGGCCGCCTGACGCGGCATTCTGCCGGCCTTCAGAGGGCACGTGCGGCCACTGCGTTCGCCCGCGGCTCCGCTCTGTTTCGCCGCCTGCTCACGGCTGCCGCCGTGCGCGACTGCGGCTGCTCAGGCACCACTCCACATACCCATACGTACACGCTCCCTCCATGCATACCCCGACCCCCGCGCAGCCTGCCGGCCCGCGGCTCAGCCGCGGCTTCACGCTCGTCGAGCTGCTGGTCGTCATCGCCATCATCGGCACCTTGATCGGCCTCCTCCTTCCTGCAGTGCAGTCGGCCCGGGAGGCCGCCCGACGCATGAGCTGCACGAGCAATCTGCGGCAGTTCGGACTCGGCCTGCTGAACTTTGAAAGTGGTCGGCGGCACTTTCCGTCGACTGGTGTCCGGCCATCAGGCACCGCCGCCTGGTCGGCCGGGGGAGGCTGGTCGCTGCACGCGCGGGTCTTGCCCTACATGGAGGAGGCGACGCTGGCAGATACCTTCGACTTCAAGCAGGCGGCGTTTCGCGGCACGTTCTCGGCGCAGGAGCCCAATCCGGCTTTTGTCACCGCGTTCGCCACGCCGATCCGGGTGCTGCTCTGCCCCAGCGATGGGGCGCCGGCGGTGCAGGCATCGGGCAGTTTCAACTACGGCGGCAACAACTACATGGTGAGCATCGGGAGCGCCACGGCCAACGGGCAGGGGGCGATGCTCTGGAACTTTGCCAGACCCACCGACGGAATCGTGTACGAAAACTCGAAGGTGCGGATCGCGCAGATCAGCGACGGCACATCGAAGACGGTGATCGGGAGCGAAGCAGTGCGCAGCATCGGCAACGACACGACGTTTCCCGCCGGGTCGCCGCCTCCGTTTCCGTATCAGTACACGCTCAACGGCTCCACGGGCTGGAACAGCAGCACGCTCGTGCCCCCAAGCGGGGCCACACCCACCACGGAGAGCATCGATGCGATCGTCAATCAGTGGCGGTCGCTCACGAACTGGCGGGGCGCGAGCAGCCCGTCGATGCGCGGCCGGGGGCTCGCCTGGGCCGCCACCACGGCGGGCAACAGCCTGACCAACGGTTTCCTGACGCCCAACAGCCAGATCCCCGACTACGTCGTCCACTGGTCGGGCTTCTTCGGACCGAAGAGCCGCCACCAAGGCGGGGCCAACGTGCTCTTCGCCGACGGCCATGTGGCGTTTCTCACGAACGAAACCGATGTGGCCGTGCACCGGGCACTCCACAGCATCCACGGCGGAGAGGTGGTGAACCTTGACTGACTCCCAGAGAAAGGACTTTTCGATGCCCGCATCCCATCCGATTCTGGCGGCGATCTGCCTGACGCTCAGCCCGCTCCAGGTGTGGGCTCACGACACATGGCTCGAGGCGGCGCCGCGACTCGTGCGGCCGGACGACGTCGTCCACGTCGGCCTGTTCCTCGGCAACCACGGCAACGACCACCGCGACTTCAAGATCGCGAGCAAGGTCGGGTCGCTCGACGAGGTGCAGATCAAGGTGGTCGGCCCCGATGGCCGGATCACCGATCTCGTGCCCGGCATGGTCGATCTGGGCTACGCCCCGAAGGAGGGCTTCTGGTCCGGTCGATTCGTGCCCGCAGCCGAGGGGCTGCACTGCGTCGGCCACTTCAGGCAGGGCGTGCGGCACGGGGCGCTGGGATTCAAGGGGGGCAAAACCTACTTCCTCGCCTCGGAGTCGCTCGACAAACCGGCGCAACCCCGCGGCCCGCTGCCGGGTCCGCTCGGCCACCCCCTGGAGTTCCTGCTGGAGAGCCATCCCGTGCTCGGCTGCGGGCCGGACAAACCGATCGTCGTGAAACTCCTGTTCAAGGGACGGCCGTTGGCCGACCAGGTCGTGTCGTTCATCCCGCGGGGCACGACGCTGGCGGAAGGCTTCGATGCCGCGCATGAACGCCGCACCGACGCCGCGGGGCGGTGCAGCTACACGCCCACGGAGGGCAACGTGATCCTCGTCGTCACGCACCTCGTGAAGCCGGACGAGAAGGGGCAAGGCTTCGAGAAAACGGCCTACGCGGCCACGCTCGTGATCGACGTGCCGCAGCGGTGTTCCTGCTGCGACTGACGG
>JAJTED010000164.1 GCA_021300535.1 Planctomycetaceae bacterium
ACCAGCCCGCCGTCCATGCCGGATGACGGCACGCAATTGCCCGGTTCAAACCCACATCGCATGGCACCCGGGAAGGTATGCGACCCGGAGTCCCCCGGCTCCCGCCGGGGGCTTTTTGTGCCGTTCGCGCGTGTCACAAAAAGCCCCGGGTGGAAACCCGGGGACACCGGGTATGAAAACCACCCCGCCGTCCATGCCGGATGACGGCGCGCAATTTCCGGTTCAAACCCACATCGCATGGCACCCGGGAAGGCATGCAACCCGGAGTCCCCCGGCTTCCGCCGGGGGCTTTTTGTGGGAGCGCCAGGCCCGGAGGGCCGGGTTGTCTGCATGCGGGCGGAGGCCCGCCAAGCGAACTGCGGCACGATGCCGCAGGGTCGCGTACATCGAGTCCCCCGGCTCCCGCCGGGGGCTTTTTGTGGAAGCGCCAGGCCCGGAGGGCCGGGTTGTCTGCACGCGGGCAGCGGCCCGCCAAGCGAACCGCGGCATGAGGCCGCAGGTGACGTGACGCGCATTCCCTCAGCTCACGCTTCGGGCTTCCAAGCACCAGCACCAGCACCAGCACCAGCACCAGCACCAGCAACGGCAACGGCAACGGCAACGGCAACGGCACCAGCAAACGTGCATCGCGGCCGGCATCGCGCATCGCGGCCGGCGTCGGGCGGCCGCCCTACCGCTTCCGGGCCGCGATGTACACCTCGCCGAACCAGCCGGGCACGAGCCGGCCCCAGGCGAGATTGAACTGCTGCCACCAGCGCTGATCTTCCAGGAACATGCCGCTGGCACGGAGAAAGAAGGCGCCCCGCGCCTCCTCGATGTCGCAGCCGTTGCTGCGGGCGGCGACGTTGAACCGGCGGGCCGAGAGGGCCGAGACGTGGCCGTTGGAGTTGGTGTGGGCCCGCAGCCGCGGCTCCCGCAGCGGAATGAAGGGGTGCAGGTGCGAGGGGAAGCCGACGAGCAGCAGCGCTCCCGATGGCACCCGGGAGACGAGCTGGCGGATCGCCCGCTCGGGCTCGTAGAGATGCTCGAGCACGTGCAGGAGGACGTACACGTCGCAGTCGCCGGGGATCTTCTCCGGCTCGGTCTCGAAGTTCGCCTCGATCAGCCCGTCGTATGGCACCTTGGCCAGGTCGTCGTGGAGCAGCTTCATGTCCACGCCGATCCAGTCGCCGATCACGTCGTCAGGGTCGAGGCCGAGGTGCTCCAGGCCGCTGAGCACGTAGCGGAGCATGAGCCCGTGGGCGATGCCGATCTCGCAGACCTTGAGCGGCCGCCCGCGGCGGGCCGCCTCGCGGCCCAGCCAGTGAAACGGAATGAAGTAGCGGAGCAGCCGCGAGGGATACCGTCGCGACCGTTGCCGCTCCGTGAGCAGAAAGTCGTGGTCGCCCGTGATCCGGGCGTTGATCTCGTGATGCCAGGCCGTGGCGGCAAACAGTTCCGCCGGGCGGGCGCCGGCACGGGTCGTGATCATGATGGTCGAGCCTCCGGAATGGGGCGGGACGGTAGGCGGCCCGGCCCGGCCCGTCCAGCCCAGATCCCCCGGCAGGATGTCGGTTCCGGTTGCCGACGCGGGGAAAATCGGCACAATTTCGCCGATCCGTTCTTCTATCTGCCCAGTCAGGAGCCAGCCATGTCCCGTCCCGTCACGCTGTTCACCGGTCAGTGGGCCGACCTGCCCCTCGAGGATCTCGCCCGCAAGGCGCGGGGCTTCGGCTACCAGGGTCTCGAACTCGCCTGCTGGGGCGACCACTTCGACGTCAAGCGGGCCCTCGACGAGAGCGGCTACTGCGCGGCCAAGCGCGACGCGCTCGAGCGGCACGACCTCTCGGTCTACGCCATCTCCAACCACCTCGTCGGCCAGGCCGTGTGCGACCGGATCGACGAGCGGCACAAGGCGATCCTCCCGCCGCACGTGTGGGGCGACGGCAAGCCCGACGGCGTCAACAAGCGGGCCGCGGAAGAAATGAAGAACACGGCCCGCGCCGCCCAGAAGCTCGGCGTCTCGGTGGTCAACGGCTTCACCGGCTCGTCGATCTGGCACCTGCTGTACTCGTTCCCGCCGGTGCCGGAGTCGATGATCGCCGCCGGCTTCCAGGAGTTCGCCGACCGCTGGAACCCGATCCTCGACGTGTTCGCCGAGTGCGGCGTGCGGTTCGCGCTGGAGGTGCATCCCACCGAGATCGCCTTCGACATCTTCACCGCCCAGCGGGCCCTCGAGGCCCTCGGCCGCCGCGAGGAGTTCGGCTTCAACTTCGACCCGAGCCACCTCCACTGGCAGGGCGTCAGCTCGGTGGAGTTCATCCGCAGCTTTCCCGACCGCATCTATCACGTGCACGTCAAGGACGCGATCGTGACGCTCAACGGCCGCTCCGGGATTCTCGCCAGCCACATCAACTTCGGCGACCCGCGCCGCGGCTGGGACTTCCGCTCGCCGGGCCGCGGCGGCGTGGACTTCGAGGAGATCATCCGCGCTCTCAACCAGGTGGGCTACGAAGGCCCGCTGTCGGTGGAGTGGGAGGACTGCGGCATGGATCGCGAGCACGGTGCCGCCGAAGCGGCCAAGTTCGTCAAGAACCTCGACTTCGCGCCGAGCCGGCGGCAGTTCGACTCCGCCTTCGGCGACGAAGCCTGATCGACATGCTCCCCGGACGGCGGACGGGCTGGAGCGGACTGGCGGTCGCCTGGGCGGCCGCCCTGCCCGCGATGGTCGCGGTCGTCGAGATGGTCGCCGCCGCCGATCCGGCTCCGGACAAGTCGCTCGCCCAGCTCGACGAAACATTCGCCGCCGCCGCGCAGGGCTTGGTGCGCCGCGCGGAGGCGGGCGGCTGGCGGCAGCTCGCGGCGCTGATCGCATCCTGGAACCTGCCGGCGGAGGCCGACCGGCAGTTCGCCCTGGCGATCCCGGCCACGGTCTCGGCGCCCGAATGGATCGCCGCCGACGGCGAGCGGGAGATCTGGGCCGACTTCGTCGCCGCCCGGCAGGCCCGGGCGGCGGGGCTCTTCGAGCACGCCCGGTTCGCGGCCGCCGCGCACGACCGCGTGCCGACCCGTGCGGAGCAGGCCCAGCCAAACGCCGACCGTCCCCCGCTGTCGCAGCGGTCGTGCGCGGTGGTCAGCCTGCTGCATCGCGTGCTGCGCGACGACCCGGACCACGAACGGGCCCGCACCGCCCTCGGCTGGACGCGACGCGGCGCCGCGTGGGTGTGGCCGGAAGCGGCGCGGCGGCTCGACAAGGGAGAGGAGTTCGACGCCGCCTTCGGCTGGCTGCCGGCGGCGCGGATGGCCCGCTATCGTGCCGGCGATCGGTATGACCGCGGCCGTTGGCTCACGGCGGCCGACGACGACGCCCGGACCGATCTCGCCGTCGACAAGGGGCGGAAGTTCGACACGGACCACTGGGAGATCCTCGCCACCGCACCACTGCCCGCGGCCGCCGCCGTGGCCGCCGTGCTGGAGGAAACGTTCCTCGTCTGGCGGCAGGTGTTCGGGGCGTGCGGCGTGGAGCCCGCAGACCTCGAAAAACGTCTCCGCGGCCGCGGCCGGCTCCTGCCGCGCACGCCGTTCGCGGCGGTGCTCTGTGCGAACCGCGACCAATACGTGACGGAGCTGACCAAACTGGAGCCGACCATCGGCCGCACCGCTTCTGGGCGATCGAGGCGGCGGCCTGCTACATGGAGTCGATCCGGCCCGCGGCCTTCGGCTGGACCGTCGGCGGCCGTGACGCGGGCCGCGTGCCTGCCGCCCGAGAGCGGCTTCTGGAGGACGACTTCTACGTGCCGCTGGAGGAGCTCACGGCCCTGGGCCGCATCGCCTTCCAGGCCGACACCCGCCTGCCGCAGATCTACAGCCAGATCGCCGGCCTCGCCGACTTCTTCATGAACGGCCAGCGCGGCCGCTACCGCGAGGCGTTCGTCGAGTATCTCGCGCGGGTCTACGCCGGCACCGCCGATCCCGAAACCCTGTCTCGCCTCTGTCGGCAAAAATACGCCGACCTCGACGCCGCCTACCGCCGCCACCTCTCGCAGTGACGCGGCGAAAATTCCCGAACCTGCTTCAAGAGGTTCATCGAGGTCGGCCAAGGGTCGGGGGATGCCCCTGCCACGTCTCCGGACGTTCTCTGCGGGCATCCGGCCCTCCGCTCACTGCATGTCCGCTGCGCTCCGGCATCCTTGCCTGCGCTTGCTTCCATAGCCCGGCGACATGGCAGGGGCACCCCCTCCCCGCTGTGTTCCACGACTCAGAAGTTCCGTTCACGTCACCTCCCGTGACATGAGGGTGGGGTTGCCCGTGCCCTGAGAGCCGGCGTAGTTGGCCAGCGGAGACATGGATGTCGGAGCGCAGCCAACTCCGAGTGAGTGGAGGCCGGGACGGCCGCAACGAACGTCCGGCGACGGGGCACGGGCAACCCCTCCCGGGCCCCGCGTTGACGGCGCTGCGCCGCCGTTCCTACACTCGCCGCGTTCCGAGCACACCCGAAGGAGCCCCCATGTCAGCCCCCTCCGCGGCCCCCGCGCGCCCCGCCGCCACCGACCTCGACCGCCTGGCGATCGACACCATCCGCACCCTCTCCATGGACGCCGTCGAGGCGGCCAAGAGCGGGCATCCGGGCACGCCGATGGCCCTGGCTCCGGTCGCGTTCACGGTGTGGAAGGATTTCCTGCGCTACGACCCGGCCGACCCCGCCTGGCCGAACCGCGACCGGTTCGTGCTCTCCTGCGGCCACGCCTCGATGCTCCTCTATTCGCTGATCCACCTGGCCGGCATCCGCCGTGGCGGCCCGACCGACGCGGACCGCCGTGAGCCGGCGGTCTCGCTCGAGCAGATCAAGCGGTTCCGCCAGCTCGACAGCGTGTGCGCCGGCCACCCCGAGCACCACATGACAGCCGGCATCGAGACGACCACCGGCCCGCTCGGGCAGGGCTGCGGCAACTCCGTCGGCATGGCGATCGCTTCGCGATGGCTGGCGGCCCGCTACAACCGCCCCGGCCACACCCTCTTCGACTATGACACCTACGTGCTGTGCAGTGACGGCGACCTGATGGAGGGCGTGGCTGCCGAGGCCGCGTCGATCGCCGGGCATCTGGGCCTGGCCAACCTGTGCTGGATCTACGACGACAACTCGATCACGATCGAGGGTGAGACGCACCTGGCGTTCACCGAAGACGTGGCACGGCGATTCGAGGGGCTCGGCTGGCGGATCGAGCACGTGGCCGACGCCAACGACGCCGCCGCCCTGCAGCAGGCCCTGCGGGCCTTCAAGGCGGAGCAGAAGCGGCCGACGCTCGTGATCGTGAAGAGCGTGATCGGCTACGGCGCGCCGAAGAAGGCCGGCTCCCACGAGGCGCATGGTGCACCGCTGGGGGCGGAGGAGATCGCCGGCGCGAAGGCAGCCTACGGCTGGCCGGCCGACGCACAGTTCCGCGTGCCTCCCGAGGTGCCGGAGCACTTCGCCCAGACGCTCGGTGCCCGCGGCCGGCAGGCCTACGAGGGCTGGCAGAAGTCGGTGGCCGACTACTCCAAGGCCCACGGCGATCTGGCCGGTGAACTGCGCGACTTCCTCGACGGCCGGCTGCCGCCGGGCTGGGACAAGGGCATTCCCTGCTTCCCGGCCGACCCCAAGGGGCTCGCCAGCCGCGTCTCCTCGGGCAAGGTCATCCAGGGCATCAGCGCCGGCGTGCCGTGGTTCCTCGGCGGCTCGGCCGACCTCGCCCCCTCGACGATGACACTCGTGCCCGGCGCCGGCGACTTCGGGCCCGGTGGCTACGCCGGCCGCAACTTCCACTTCGGCATCCGTGAGCACGGCATGGCGGCGGCCTGCAACGGCATGTCCCTGTCGGGCCTGCGGCCCTACTGCGCGACCTTCTTCGTGTTTCTCGACTACCTCAAGCCGGCGCTGCGGCTCTCGGCGCTCGGCGGCCTGGGCGTGATCTACGTCCTCACCCACGACTCGATCGGCCTCGGCGAGGACGGGCCCACGCATCAGCCGATCGAGCAGCTCGCCAACGCCCGTGCGGTGCCCGGGCTGTCGGTGTTCCGCCCCGGCGACGCGAACGAGGTGGCCGAGGCCTGGCGGGTGGTGATGGCCCGGCCCGACCGGCCGGCCGTGATCGTGCTCTCCCGGCAGAACATCCCCACGCTCGACCGCGCGACCTACGGCGCGGCCACAGGCACGGCCCGGGGCGGCTACGTGCTGCTCGACGCCCCGGGCGGCAAGCCCGACTGCATCCTCATCGGCACCGGCAGCGAGGTGCAGGTCTGCCTCGACGCGGCCGCGCAACTCGCCGCATCGGGCGTGAAGGCCCGCGTCGTCAGCCTGCCGAGCTGGGATCTCTTCGAGGAGCAGGACCCCGCCTATCGCGAGAGCGTGCTGCCCGCGGCGGTCACGGCCCGCGTGGCCTGCGAGGCGGCCTGCGGCTTCGGCTGGGAAAAATGGATCGGGTTCCGCGGCCGCTTCGTGGGGATGCGGTCGTTCGGCGCGTCGGGCCCGGCCCCCGCCCTCTACAAGCACTTCGGCATCACGCCCGAGGCCGTCGCCCAGGCGGCGCGGGAGTCGCTGGGGGCGGGGGTGTAGCGCCGGTCTTATACGGCTCACACGTGAGCCTCGCGCACGAACCTCTCCTGGCAACAACGGCGAGTGAGGGATTGCCCACGCCCCGGGAGCCGGCGTATGCAGACAAGCGAAGCAAGGATTGCGCAGCGCAGTCTGCATCCGAGAGAGCGAAGGGCAGCGGGCACCGATCCGCCGGCGGCGGATTGGTCGACGCAGCGAACGTCCGGCGATGGGGCGCGGGCAGTCCCGACCAGCGTCACGCGCGAGGTTCAAGTGTGAAGCGTCTTAGACCGTCGTCCAGCGGTCGCAGCGTCCGCCCGGTCAGGGCTGGTCGTGGGAATCGCCGATGACGGCGTCCTCGGAGTCCTTGCCCGCGGCGACCTTGCCTTCGTGATTGCGGTACATGTGGTCGTCGCCGTGATGGAGGCCGTCGGGCAGGATCCGCTGCACGCGGCCGTCTTCGTAGAGCACGTGATGAATGCCCTCGGGATGGTTGTCGCTCCGCTCATCGGTGTGATCGGGGGCGTCGGCCATGATCGGGTGGTGGGCACGCCGCTGGTTGCGGTTCGGCTGGAGCACGCCCATCGGGTCGCGGTGGCCGAGGGTGTAGCCGTAGTCGCCCCCCATGGTCCGCACCATCTCCTCGAATCGCGGCGTGCCGACGGCCGCCTCGAGCTCCGCGAGCGAGGGCACGCGGAAGCCGCCGCGGCGGGCGAGCTCCGTGTCGGGCACGAGCACGGTGCCGTCGTCGGCCACCAGGCGGTGCTCGGAGACGAGCGTTGGGGCGTAGAGGCCGGCCCGCGACAGCGGGCCCGTGCTCGGCGGCGTGGGATACATGCGGTGCGATTCGGCGAACCCCTGCAGGCCTGTGGAGAGCCGTTGCAGGTTCCTTTCGGCGCGGCGGGCCCGGGCCTCGGTGATCGAATCGAGCAGCAGCGGCGCGACGAGCACGCAGGCGGCCAGCGCCGTGGCGGCCATGATCGTGCGGTCGAGCCAGGCCCGCGGGCCGGCGCCACTCCGCTCCAGTTCCGCCGGCATCACCGGCCGCGGGGCGGGCCTGACGGGAGCCTCCCGCCGCGGAGCGGATTGCGCGGCGATGAACCGCATCGTGCGCCCGGCCAGCCCGGGCGGCGGCGGACACGGGTCGCGGTCGCGATCCAGAGGCCTGACCGCAATTCGCAAGGCGTCGAGATCCTGGCGCAGGGCGGGGCCGATCTGCGGATCGGCCAGCGCCATCTCCACCTGCATCGACTCGGCATCGTCGAGGGCCCCGAACAGGTAGCCGACGAGTTGCTCTCGCATCGATGTCCGTTTCATAGCCATCATGCCTCCGGGATGGGCCCGCGGCCGCTCCGGCGCCACGACTCGTTCAGTTTCAAGACGGCCGCGTGCAGCCGGCTCTTCACGGTCCCCACCGGAATGCCGAGCACGTCAGCCGCCTCACGATATTTCATGCCCTTGTGGTAGACGAGCAGCAACGCCTGCTTGAGGCCGTCGGGCAGTTCGTCCACCGCCGACCGCACCCACGCCTTCGACTCCTCGCTTTCCATCTGCTCGTCGGCCGTCTGCTCCGCACCCGACAGCATCTCCACGAGCGAACCGACGTCGTCCTCACCGCCCGTGCGGTTGTCGAGGCTCACCATGCGATGGCGGCGGTTGCGCCGCTGCGCGTCGATGGCCTGGTTGGTCGCGATCGTGTAGAGCCAGGGCCGGAACCGGCGGCCTTCCTCGAACTGCTCCTTCTTCAGATGCACCTGGAGAAACGTCGCCTGGAACACGTCCTCCGCCATCTCCTGCACCTGGAGAAACGTCGCCTGGAACACGTCCTCCGCCATCTCCGCGCTGCCGAGGTAGCGACGGAGATAGCTGAACAGTTCCACCTCGTACCGATGGACGAGCGACTCGAACGCGGCCGCGTCGCCCTCCGCACGACTGCGTCGCAGCAGCTCCTCGTCAGAGGGCCCGGCAACAGCCGCGCCCCCTCCGGAGACGGGCATGCCGTCGTGTCCGGAATCGCGGCGCGGGTCATGCAGATCCATGCTTGAGTACGGCCACGGGGGGCGAACGGTTCGGTGCGGGGCGGGAAAAGACCTCCCTGCCGAGTATAGCCGGGGCCACCGGGCTGCGCCGCAGCGGCCCGGCGCACCGCAACCCCATGTGGGATTTGACTTTCCGCCGCGGCAGCCCGGCGATCCGTCGCCCGCCGCCCTGGACCGCCCCGCCAACTCCCCGCCGGACCGCAGCGGCGGCGGGCTCACTCCAGCCCGTAGGCGCCGGCGACGGGGATGTCGATGCCGCGGCGGGTCGCGAACTGCGTCCGTGACAGGAACCGCGGCTCGAGGTTGAACGTCACGCCCACGTTGTTGCGGCTGTAGTCGACATTGAAGCCGAAGGTCATCAGGAACGACTCGCCGATCCGCACGAGCTGGAAGTTCTGGCCGATGTTGCGGCCCGTGAGGTCGATCGCCGAGCCGAAGGAGCTCGCCCACTTGGGACTCATGCGGTAGGTGTAGGAGCCGGTCAGCACCGCGGCATTGATCGGACCGCCGAACTGATTGAAGCCCACATAAAAGCTGCCGCGCGGCGTGCGGTTGAGCAGCGCGCCGACGGTGTACAGCTGTTGGCCGCCGGAGAAGAAGTCGACGTCGGCGGTGGAAAGCACCGTCGTGCGGTCACCCACGTGCCAGCGGAAGTCGTACTGCCACAGGCCCATCACCTGGCCAAAGTTCTGGCTCTCCACGGGGAACAACTCGCCGTCGATGTCGAGCGTGATCCAGTCGATGATCCGCCGGTTGCCCTGGGGGCCGCGCTTCGTCTGCCACCGCTGTCGGGCGGCCAGGCGGAAGACCGTCAGGTCGTTCGCGATCTCGGTGGGCCCGGTGACCCAGCTGGCGAGGCCCCGGCGGACGGCGTAGGTCCGCGGGTCGTACTTGTTGTCCGGGCCGAAGACGAGCGGCGCGGCCAGCGGGATCGCCTGCCCCGGTACTGCGCCGTAGTCCCAGTAGGGGATGTTGCGGCGGTATTGGTTGATCGCATCGTCGTCGATCTGATCGTAGAGCGGGAACTGGTCGATGCTCTGCGTGGCGTCGGCGTAGGCGAACTCAGCCTCGAACACGACCTTGTGGGCGAGGCCGTGCACGTTCCACAGCTGGCTCTCCACGGTGTTGTCGGCCGTCCACATCGGCAGGCTGGAGCGGATGCCCACCTGTCCGTAGGCCCGGTCGATCGGCGACTGGGTGATGTCCTGGCCCCAGTGGGCGAGCTCGCCCAGGGCGTAGGGCACGATCTTCACGGCGCCGGCCTGGAACGGCAGGTCGAGCTCCTGCCGCGTGGCGATCCGCTCGCCGATCACGTCGTTCTCGTAGGGCAGGGTCGTCCAGATGTTGAGCCCCTGCCCCGGCGTCGGCGTCTGCGGCAGGCTCTGGCGCACATACGAGATGCTGGAGTGCTCGTACCACGACACGGCATCGTTGAGCAGCGGCTGGGCCATCCAGTAGTGGTCCAGCCGCGGCCACCACTCGCTCTGCGTGAAGAACGGATCGACCCGCACGCTCGTCAAGAGCCGCAACTCGCGGTTCTCGATCGGCCGGCGCAGATCGAGCCAGGTCCGCTGCTCG
>JAJTED010000165.1 GCA_021300535.1 Planctomycetaceae bacterium
GCAAAGACGCCGTGATACCGATGCCGGTGCTTGCGCGGCGGCGGTACGAGATCGGCGAGCCGGTCGAGGAACTCAAACGGCGTGAGTTCGACGACGCCATGAGCTCCCGGCCGCTTGGACTTCCGTCCACGATCCCGCCCGCCCCAGTTGGCCGCTTTGTGTCTGGGCAGCACGTAGCGGATGCGGGCGATCCGGCCGGCTGGGCCGCGGATCCCGGACAGTCGCTCCAATGCAAAGGGGGGCCGGGCGCAGTACCGCAGCAGGTGTTCGAGGAGCCCGTCTGGCGGCTCTTCGGCATGACGGGCCTCGGCACCTCCGCCTGGCCGGCTCCCGACACGCCCGTGGGCACGACCGTGGGATACCACGTGCGGTCGGGCAAGCACGATCTCCTCGAATACGACTGGCAGCGGTTCGCCGACTTCGCCGACCGCACACTTCCGCAGCCGCGGTCGGCCATCGTGCCGGGCGAGTTCCGCCCCCCGCAGGATTCCCTGCCCGTCGCGCCGCCCCCCGGCGCGACCCTGCTCTTCGGCGACGGCAGCGAGGGACCGCCGCGGTTCACGAGCATGGCGGGCGGGCCGCTCGACTGGCGGGTGGAGGATGGCGCGCTCGTCGTGCGGCCCTCGTCGAAGGCGTCCAACCACGTCGTCTCGACCATGCGGTTCCGCGACGCCCATATCCACGCCGAGTTCATGACGTCGCCGGTGGCCCACGGCAACAGCGGTCTCTACATCCACGGCCACTACGAGATGCAGATCTACGACTCGGCCGGCAAGCCGTCCGTGACCGCGCACGACGAGGGGGGCTTCTACCGGTTCGCCGCGCCGCTGGTGAACGCGGCGCGACCGGCCGGCGAATGGCAGGTCTACGACGTGCAGTTCATCGCGCCGCGCCGCAACGCCGCGGGCAGGATCACCACGTCGGGCAGGATCACCGCGTGGCTCAACGGCAGGCTCGTGCAGGACGGCGTGGAGTTCACCGAGCCGCGGTCCCCCTTCACGCCCTACCGGCACGGGGTCACGGACCATCTGCGCGGCGTCGAGCGGGATCTGCGGGAGACCGGGGAAGGCCCGCTTTTTCTCCAGGATCACGGCAGCCCCGCCCGGTTTCGGAACGTCTGGATCAAGCCCCTCGACGCCGGATGAACGGCGGCCGGGCCGCGACCGGCGGGGGTGGAATTTGGAGGCCGGCCCGGACCGCAGTACATTGCCCGGTCGACATGCCAGGGACGAGATCCTTCCGGGCTTTTTCGGGGCCCTTCACGAGGAGTGCACGATGACCGCTCGCACCCGTTCGACCCGCCGCCGGTTCCTGCAGGTCTCGGCGGCCTCCGCCGGCGCAGCCGCGGCGCCCTATGTGATCACGTCGAAGGCGCTCGGTGATGCGACGACGCCGCCAGCCAGCGACCGGATCGTGATGGGCGGCATCGGGATCGGCAACATGGGTGGGGGCGACATGGGCGCCTTCCTCGGCCGGAACGACGTGCAGTACGTGGCCGTCTGCGACGTGCGGCAGAAGTGGCGCGAGGGGGCGAAGGGGAAGGTCGATGCGAAGTACGGCAACGCCGACTGCGCCGCGTTCGTCGACTTCCGCGACCTCCTGGCCCGCGCCGACATCGACGCGGTGCACATCGCCACTCCTGATCACTGGCATGCCATCATGACGATCTGGGCCTGCCGTGCCGGCAAGGATGTCTACCTGCAGAAGCCCGAGACGCTCACGCTCCGCGAGGGCCCGCTGATGGTGGCGGCAGCCCGCCGCTACGGCCGCGTGGTGTCGGGGGGCAGCCAACGGGTGCTCGGTGACTATCGCGGCATCGTCGATCCCTGCTGGGCGGGCGAGATCGGCGGCATCAAGTCGGTCGACATCAACGTCGGCGGCCCCTCGATGCCCTGCTACCTGCCCGCGATGCCCACGCCTTCCGACATCGACTGGGAACTGTGGCTCGGCCCAGCCCCATGGGAGCCCTACAACCCCGGCCGGTGCGACGGCAACTTCGGCACCGGCGGCAACAGCTGGCGTTCCTACGTCGACTATTCGGGCGGCAGCCTCACCGACTGGGGTGCCCACCACTTCGGCGGCGCAATCTTCGCGGCGGATCTGCGGGAGTTGCAGCCGGCGAAGGTGGCCTATCATCCGGCCAGCGCCGACGGCAAGGACCCGGCCTACGTGTCGCTCACCTATCCCAACAAGGTGGAGGTGCACCACAACCGGCCGCAGCACCTGCGTCCGGCCGAAGGGCCGCGGGTGTCCCACCAGGGCTCGATCCTCATCATCGGCGACGGCCAGAAGCGGGAGCCGAAGCCGGTGCCTCTCTATCGCGACGGGGAATCGAGCATCTACGGCGACTTCATCGCTTCGGTGAAGACCCGCGAGCGGCCGTTCCGCGACATCGAACTGGCCGCCAACACGATGACGGGCCCGCACATGGTGGCGATCGCATACCGGCTGCAGCGGTCGCTCACCTGGGACCGTGCCGCCCAGCAATTCACCGGCGACGAGGAGGCCAACCGGCTCCTCGATCGCGCCCGCCGCGAACCCTGGCTGCTCTAGCCTTCAGGAGTGTGATCATGCCCTACGATCCTGCCTCGCTCGACGAGTCGTTCAAGGCGTTGGCCGCCTTCGACTGGGGGGCCGACGCCGCCGTTCTCAAGCCGATCGACGACGCGGTCATCGCCTCGCACGGCGTGGCGGCGGCCCGCACCGATGTCGAGAAGCGGCTCTCGGCGGTGCTCGGCACGGCCGCCTCCCGGGCGGCCAAGGAATATGCCTGCCGCAAGCTGTCGCTGATCGGCTCGGCGGCGTCGGTGCCGGCGCTGGCGGCGCTCCTCGCCGACAAGGACAACTCCCACATGGCCCGCTTCGCGCTGGAGCGGATGGCCGCGCCCGAGGCCGCGGCGGCGTTGCGGTCCGCGCTGGCCACCGTCCAGGGCGACCTCAAGATCGGCGTGGTGGGCTCGCTCGCGAAGCGGCGTGACTCGTCGAGCGTGGCCGCGATCGCGGCCCTCCTCGCGGCCGATCCCAAGACCGCGGCGGCGGCGGCCGAGGCGCTCGGCACGATCGCGTCGCCCGAGGCGCTGGCGGCGCTGGAGAAGGCCGACCCCGTGGCCGCCGGCCCGCTCGGTGTGGCGGTGGCCGACGCGCGGCTGGCCTGTGCCGAAAAGCTCCTGGCCCAGAGCAAGCGGCCGGAGGCGCTCGCCGTCTACAAGGGACTCGCGGCCGCGGCCGCGGGCAAGCCCGCCGCACGGGCACTGGAACTCGCCGCCACCCGCGGCATTCTCGCCTGCACCGACACCAGTTCCCCGTCGTGATTCCTTCCCTCGCCCACCGGGATCCCGTCGTCGGGTGAGCCCAGCGACCGTTTTCCCGTTCCCCATTTCAGGAGCCCGCTGATCATGTTCGTCCCGCGCCGTTTGCTGCTGGGCTTCGCCGCCTTGTTCGTCGCCGCCAGCGGGCTGACCCGGCCGGCCGCGGCGGCGGATGCGCCCGAAGCTGTGAAGATGGTGGTCGATCTGCTCATGCGCGACGACGCCGACTTCCGGGCGATCGGGCTGGATCGTGTGCGGCACGGTGTGAAGGGGGAGGCGGCCACCCGCGAGTTCGCGGCACTCGTCTCGAAGCTTCCGCCCGCCCGACAGGCGGAGCTCGTCTCGGCGCTTGCCGAGCGCGGCGACGCGGCGGCGGTGCCGGCCATCACGGCGCTGCTGCTGGCCTCCCAGGATCCCGCGACGCGGGCCGCCGCTGTGCGGGCGCTCGGCACGCTCGGGGGCGGCATGGAGGCAGCGATCATCAAGAAGTCGCTCGCCGCCGCCGACCCGGAGAAGTCGGCCGCCCGGCGGGCGCTGGCCACGCTGCGAGGAGCCGACGTGGGCAAGCAGCTCGTGGAGGCCGCGAAGTTCGGCGAGCCGGCCCTGCGGCCGACGTTCATCGAGTTGCTCGCGGAGCGCCGCGACCGCGCGGCGGTTCCGGAGATGGTCGTCGTCGCCGAGGGCACCGACGCCGGGGCCTCGCTGGCGGCGCTGCGGGCGATCGGCCGGCTCGGCGGACCCGCCGAGGTGGAGAGTCTCGTGAAGATCCTGCTGAAGTCACCGGCGGGCGAGCAGCGGGCGGAGGCGGAGAGGACGGTCGTCGCGATCTGCACGGCCAACGCGGGAAGCGAGCAGGCAGCCGAGAAGTTCCTGGCGCTCTTCAAGGCGGCGGGAGACGCCGATCGGGAGACGCTGCTGCCCGCGCTCGGCCGGGTGGGCGGCCCGGGCGCGCTTGCGATCGTCGACGGCCTGATCGCCGATGCGGATCCGGCGAAGCGGAAGTTCGGTCTGGTGGCGCTGAGCCGCTGGCCCGACGCGACGGTCTCGTCGCGGCTGCTCGACCTTCTGGCCAAGTCGCAGGATCCGGCCGAGCGCGACCTGTTGCTCGGCGCCCTCATCCGCATCGCCCCGCTGCCCGACAACAAGCTCAACGATGGCCAGAAGCTGCAACTGCTGCAGAAGGCGATGACCTTGAGCCAGAAGGTGGAGGATCGGGCGCGGGTGCTGGAGCGGGCCAACGCGATCCGCACCGTGGAGACGTTCCGGTTCGTGCTGCCGTATCTCGACGATCCGCAGCTCGCGGAGCCGGCCTGTCGCAGCATCGTGGAGCTGGCGCATCACCAGAAACTCCGGGATGCCAACAAGTCGGAGTTCGTGGCCGCGCTCGACAAGGTGATCCGGACGACGAAGAACACGGAGCTGGTGGAGCGGGCCAACCGCTACAAGGAAGGCAAGACCTGGGAGCGGAAGAAGGGCTGACGGCCCATCGTCGGGCCGCGGGTTAAAAGGATAGCCCGGTCAATGGCACTTCCTCAACGGTCTTCCGGCCGATGAGCGACTCGTGAGCCTCAGGAGGAGCGGCCCGGGCGTCCGGAGCGGTTTTCTCGAAACGCCCCGCA